>NZ_JBYTBO010000054.1:0-505 GCF_058789255.1 Pseudomonas sp. FW215-R2 | reverse complement strand
TCAACCCCAACGGATCCACCCACCCCGTCGGATTCGGCACGTACCGGTACTGATTCAACCCACCCGCCAGCTTCACCGGATCCGGCGTCAGGTACCGCCCCAGCTCCGGGTCGTAATACCGGTGCCGGTTGTAATGCAGCCCACTTTCCGCATCGAAGTACTGCCCCTGAAAGCGCAGCGGCTGGTCGAGGTAATCCTCGGTCGCCAGCTCCAGCGAAGTGACCTTGCCGTAGGCGCTGTACTTGGCTGACCAGACGATGTCGCCGCTGTAGTCGGTCAGTTCTTGCGGCGTGCCGAGGTGGTCGAGTTGGTAGTAGAACGGGCAGGCGCGTTTCGGGCCTTTGCCGTCGAGCATCGCGAGGGGGCGGAAGGTGCCGGGTTCGTAGATGAAGCTGCGGTGCTGAGTCGGGCTGCTTTCGGCGATCAGGTGGTCGCCTTGCCAGAAGAACTCGGTGCTCTGGCCGTCGACGGTTTTGCGGATGCGGCGGCCGAAGGCGTCGTATTG
>NZ_JBYTBO010000053.1:0-566 GCF_058789255.1 Pseudomonas sp. FW215-R2 | reverse complement strand
CAGCAGGACTCCGGCATGGTCGCCAGCGACCCGGTGATCAAGCGCTTCGACCTGCGCCTGGAAACCCGCACCAGCCGCACCACCCGCCGCGATTACGACTTCGAAAAACCGCGCATCACCCTCGAAAGCGAAAACCGTGGCGACGCCCTGCCCGACCTCGAGGATTACGACTACCCCGGCCGTTTCGTCGACCGCGAGCGTGGCAAACACCTGGCCAAACGCGCCCTCGAACGCCATCGCAGCGACTTCCAGCTCGCCGAAGGCAAGAGCGACCAGCCGCTGCTGGTCAGCGGCCATTTCCTCGCGCTGAAAGAACACCCGAAGGCCAAGTGGAATGACCTGTGGCTGCTCACCGAAGTCCATCACGAAGGCAAGCAACCGCAAGTGCTGGAAGAATCGGTGACCAGCGACACCACCGCGCTGAAAGACGATTTCCATCAGGGCTACCGCAACCGCTTCCAGGCCACCCCGTGGGACGTGCCGAACCGGCCGCCCCTGCGCCACCCGAAACCGCGCATCCTCGGCAGCCAGAGCGCCGTGGTCACCGGCCCCAAAGGCCAGGAAAT
>NZ_JBYTBO010000052.1:0-575 GCF_058789255.1 Pseudomonas sp. FW215-R2 | reverse complement strand
GATGCGCAGTGGACCTACCGGCGTAATGCCCAGGGCGATGTCACCGAAGCGGTCGATCCCGACGGCCATGTCACCCATTACCACTACGACCCGCAAGGACGGTTGCTGTCGATCCGTTATCCGGACTCCGGCCGGCACGTGTTCGTGTGGAACGACCTTGGGCAACTGGTCGAGGAAAGCCTGCCCGACGGTGGGGTGCGGAAGTTTTCCTACGATGCGTTGGGGCGGCGGATTACTGCGCAGGATGAACACGGCGCGGTTACCCGTCACGCCTGGGACGCCGTTGGCCGACTGATCCAGACGACGCTGCCAACCGGGGCGACGCGGGCCTGGTCCTACAGCGCCTACGGCCAGATCACCGCCGAACGCGACGAGCTGGGGCGGATCACCCGCTACGAGTATGACGACGACCTGCACCTGGTCAGCCGACGAATCAACCCCGACGGCACGCGACTGCAGTACCGCTACGACCATGCGCAGCTGTTGCTCACGGAAATCGAGAACGAGTCCGGCGACAAGTATCTTCTGGACTACACGCCCACCGGACTGATCCGACAGGAAACCGGCTTCGATGG
>NZ_JBYTBO010000051.1:0-1046 GCF_058789255.1 Pseudomonas sp. FW215-R2 | reverse complement strand
GAGAACGAGTCCGGCGACAAGTATCTTCTGGACTACACGCCCACCGGACTGATCCGACAGGAAACCGGCTTCGATGGCCGGCGTACTGCGTACGCCTACGACCGCAACGGCCATCTGCTGGAAAAGACCGAGTTTGGTGACGACGGCACCACGTTGGTCACCACTTATGAGCGCGACAGCGCCGGGCGTCTGCTGCTCAAGACCCTGCCCGACGCCAGCACGGTTGAATACCGCTACGACCACCTCGGCCGGCTGACCGGCGTCGATGACGGCCAGAATCACCCGCAGGCCTTCGAATACGACCTGCAGGACCGACTGGTCCGCGAGCATCAGGGCTGGGGCACCTTGCGTTACGCCTACGACGCCTGCGGCCAGCTCAGCCGCATGCGCCTGCCGGACAACAGCAAGCTCGATTACCACTATGCCAAGGGCGGTGCGCTGACCGCGATCGACCTCAACGGCGCCTTGCTCACCCGTCATGTTTACCAGTCCGGCCGAGAGCAACAACGGCAACAGGGTCTGTTGCTCAGCGAATATGCCTACGACGAACAGGGTCGCTTACGTTCCCACGCGGTCGGCCATCAACGCAGTGCGCTGTATCGTCGCGACTTTGCCTACAGCGCCAACGGCAACCTCGAACACATCGCCGACACCCGTCACGGCCAGCGCAGCTACCAGTACGACGCCCTCGACCGGCTGATTCGCGTGCGCCACACCCGCGACGATGTGCCGGAAAACTTCGCTCACGACCCGGCCGGCAACCTGCTGATGCAGGACCGTCCGGGGCCCACACAGATCAAAGGCAACCGCCTGCTGATGCAGGGCGACCGTCATTACGACTACGACGCCTTCGGCAACCTGATCCGCGAACGCCGCGGCCGCGCCCAACAGCTCGTCACCGAATACCGCTACGACAGCCAGCACCGCCTGATCGGCCTGACCCGCCCCGACGGCACCACCGCGACCTATCAATACGACGCCTTCGGCCGCCGCATCCGCAAAACCGTCGACGGCCAGAGCACCGAGTTCTTCTGGCAAGGCGACCA
>NZ_JBYTBO010000050.1:0-3231 GCF_058789255.1 Pseudomonas sp. FW215-R2 | reverse complement strand
GGTGGGTTGGGAATGAATTTCGGCGGTGTACTCGGCACCGACCGCAGAGGCTGGCCATTGCCGATGCCGCCGTTTTCCACCGTGGGCGGTCGAGGGACGGGGACGGTATTCGGCCCGCGGATCACCGGATTGGCGGGCTGCGTGCCCTGCATGCTGTTGGGGTTGGCCCTGTGAATCGGGCTGTTGTAAGGATTATTGCTGTTGCCGGTCGGGCTTTGCGCCAGTAACAGGGTATCGGCATGAACCACCCCGCTACTGAGGGCCAGCAATGCGATGCCAAGCAGAAAACGGTTCATGAACGGCCTCTCTCGATGCGCGTGTTTTGATGCATGTGGCTTAGAGCCTTCGAGTCCACGCTACGCCCAGGGTTCGGATTTGTTAACCCGTCACCGATAAACAAGGTGTAACACGGTTTGACCTGCCTCCAGCCTTCCCCCCGAAGACAGTGGAAACTTTTGCGCCGGGCCACGGGTCACCCGAATATCACTCGGAGAACGTCACCATGGCTCGGGCAATCTGGAAAGGCGCAATCAGTTTCGGCCTGGTGCACATCCCCGTGGCGCTGGTCTCGGCAACCTCATCCCGGGGCGTGGATTTCGACTGGCTGGACAGCCGCAGCATGGACCCGGTCGGCTATAAACGGGTCAACAAGGTCACCGGCAAGGAAGTCACCAAGGAGCACATCGTCAAAGGCGTGCAGTTCGAAAAAGGTCGGTATGTGGTGCTCAGCGAGGAGGAAATCCGTTCGGCGCACCCGGTTTCGACCCAAACCATCGACATCTTCGCCTTCGTCGACAGCGAGCAGATCCCGCTGCAAAACATCGACACCCCCTACTACCTGGCCCCGGACAAACGCGGTGGCAAGGTCTACGCGTTATTGCGCGAAACCCTGAGCAAAACCCAAAAGGTCGCCCTCGCCCGCGTGGTTCTACACACACGCCAGTATCTGGCGGCGTTGATGCCATTGGAGTCGGCACTGGTGTTGGTGAAATTGCGTTGGCCACAGGAAGTGCGCAGCCTCGATGAACTGGCGCTGGGCAGCGAGGTGACCAAACCGCAACTGGCCAAAGCCGAGCTGGACATGGCCAAACGGCTTGTTGAAGACATGAGCGCCGACTGGAAACCCGAAGATTACACCGACGCGTTCGAAGACAAGATCATGGCGCTGGTGGACAAGAAGGCCCATGAAGGCAAGATCGAGGACGTTGAGACCGTTGACGGCGAAGAAGATCGCAAATCTGCTGATGTGATCGATCTGACGGAGCTGCTCAAGCGCAGCCTGGGTGGCAAGACTGCCGCCAAATCGAAGGCCAAGGCAGCCAGCAAGACAACGACGGCCAAAAAAACCAAAAAGGCCTCGTAAATAAAATCGGGCGACTGTCTTTCAACAGTCGCCCGATTCATCAGATCAGAATGAAGATCGCCAGCAGACCGCCGAAGATCGCCCACTTTTCCAGGTAGTAGAGCTTACGATTGCGCTTTTTCAGCTCTTTGCCGCGCAGGCGAATCTTGTAGATCTTGGTAAACAAGCGGTTGATACCGCCGGTGCGGTCGCCCGCATCGTTCGGCGCACCGGCGGCCGACATCACGGTACGGCTGAACCAGCCGTTGAACGCGGCCGCCCAGCGGTACTTCATTGGACGCTCGACATCGCAGAACAGAATGATGCGGTTCTTGTCGGTGGTGTTTTCCGCGTAGTGAATGTAGGTCTCGTCGAACATCACCGCCTCGCCGTCGCGCCAGTGATAGTTCTCGCCATCGACGTTGATGTAGCAACCGGCGTCGTTCGGCGTTTCCAGGCCCAGGTGATAACGGTAGGAACCGGCATACGGGTCGCGGTGACGCACCAGTTTCGAGCCGGGCGGCAGTTCGGCGAACATCGCCGCCTTGATCGAACCGATGCTCTGCACCAGTTCGGTGGTGCGCGGGCACAGTTGCAGCGCCGACGGGTGGCTGTCGCCGTACCATTTCAGGTAGAAACGCTTCCAGCCGGTCTTGAAAAAGGAGTTGAAACCGACATCGTCGTACTGGTTGGAACGCTTGATCTCGCCGGCACGCAGCAGCTTCTGCCCTTCCTCACGGATTTCCTCCCAATGAGCCTGCAACGGGCTCAGATCCGGGAAATCCTTCGGATCGAGGTAGGGCTTGTTCGGATTCTTCGAAAACAGATAAAGGAAGCAGTTGATCGGGGCCAGGAACGTCGAGTGATCGCTCAGCTGGCGGCCCAGTTTGTGGCGCACACGACCACGCAGGTGAACGTATGCAATGGAAATGACATAAATAGCAGCAATGATGAGTTTCACGGAAATCGTCACACGTCAAAAGTGAACAAACTGCGCGCCTGCCGGCCGGTGGCCCAGGGTCTGATGCAGTGGCATGAATACAAATACTATCCCGGTGGCACTTCCTTGAGCCCATGCCGTTAGCGGCTATTGGGTGATCGGATGGCATTTTAGCCATACTTTGTAACCAAAGGTGAACCTCATCTGTGAAAAACTGTCCGCTGAATCTGCCAAATGGCAACCGCGGAGGCTTCACGCCTGTGAGCCGTGCCTGTCGCATCAGCGCTACAGCAGATCGAGTTTGACGAGAGGAAGTGGAGACAGCGGGCCAGACGCAGCACCTGACTGAAGCTTGAGGATTGGATCTCCTGGAACGAAATCGAGGAAATCAAAGAGGCGCTGCAGAGTTTGCCTCTGAGCATTCAGGCGCTGGACTCATCGCTTTTTACCAGACGAGCGAAAACCCGCTCCACAACGTGTAGATGGCGCGGGTGCCTGGACGAGAGTGCTGGAAAGGGAGATGCGCGATCAGGGTGTACCGCCAGGCCAAACGCTCAACGAAGTACGAAGGCCTGGTGAGTAGCGAACCGCGTTTATTTGGAGGTTGAAAGGCTGGCCTTGCTCAATCCCTTGGTGTTGTGATCGCCCGGCGTTGTGGCCGAGATCGCCGTGGCCTTCGACAAGCCCCGTGTGGCTTTAGAGTGCGCGACACCCGAGGTTGCTGTTCCGTGCCCACGGTCAGTGTTGTGATCACGTCCGGTGTGTTGGCCACTCACGCCGTGATCCCGAACGGCCCTGCCGGCATGGTCAGCCTCCTGGCCTTCGGCGCGACCATTGTTGGAGGCGCTGGCTGAGTGCCCGGCACTGTCGCCTCCATGTCCAGCACCGCCAACACCGCCGCCGTGACTGCCACCGCCGCCTGCTCCGCCACCGCCACCACCTGCTCCGC
>NZ_JBYTBO010000049.1:0-3292 GCF_058789255.1 Pseudomonas sp. FW215-R2 | reverse complement strand
TTTTCCGTTTCGACTGCGCCGGAAGTGGGGCGAATTATAGGCCTCCAGAATCTGCCGTCAACCCTTAATTTCGCTTTAGGCTGGAAAGGCCTGTTTTTCGCCTTCTATATAGTCGCAGGCTACTACGCACCCACGCCCCAAAAGACATCACGAAAGGATCCCCATCGAAACGTCACTGGAAACCGTCGCCCTTTTCTCCCTAAAACTGGCTTATGAGGAAGAAGGCCTGAGCCCGATCCTGCGCGATGATCTGGTCATGGGTGATTACCAGTGGGGCATGTTCGAACGGTTGGTGCGACGGGAAGACGTCCAGACCTGGCCCACTACATAGATGAAGGAAGTGGCGCCCCGCTTCTATTTTGATATCTTGCCGTCCATCTTCAGCGCTCATCATCGGGAACGCGCTGATCTCAGGCTATCGAAGGTTTAAGGAAAGGATCGAATGGATTTTTTGTGTTTTCTGGCATTTTTCGCGGCCTGGGGATTCATGTGGCGCTGGGTGGTGAAAAACCGCGGCAGCTGGAACCTGTTTCTCGGAAACCTCATTGGCGCGGTCGGCGGTTTCATTGTTGGCGTCGTGGTGCTATCCATCTTCCTGTCGTTGTTCCCGTCCGCAAACAAGTCAAAAGACAAGCCTGCGCCCGAGATTGCTAAAGAGGCCGCCGCGACGAAACCTGGACTGATGCCAGAGCAGGAGCCGGCCGCAACGCAAGCACCAGTCGCTCCGGTTCCAGCACCAGCACCAGCACCAGCACCAGCACCAGCACCAGTACCGGTTTCCGACAACCTTGCAAGCTATGTCGCCAGCGAACCGCAGAATGAACCTTCACCACCCGAGTCCGCGCTAATGCCCTACTACAGTAAGCGCATGGCAACATCGGTTTCTGAAAAGAAGATCGAAGACACCGCAGGCAAGAACTTCGTCACTCTGCGCCAGATGATGGGCAAGGATCCGAACGCTGACAAATCGGTACTGGCATCGGTCATGTGCACGCCTTTCATTCAGAGCGCCATGCGTTTTCCAATGGCGGCGATCATTACCCCGCAAGAGAAAACCAGCAGCAAGCGGTTCAAGGATCAGACTTACACCATCAGCAATACTGTCACCGCCCGCAACATGCTCGGCGATGATGTCCGTTACCGGTTCGATTGTTCGATACAACAACTGCCGGCCAATGACTCGGGTTATGCCGAGTGGCGCCTGCTGGATCTGAAGCTGCAAAAGGCTGGCTCTTAAGCCTCGCTTAAGAGTTGAAGGCGCAGGCTGCGCTATCATCGCCAGCCTGTGCGCCTTGAGCTTTCCCCTCTGATGTCTCGATCCTCTGCTGACCTCTCCCCGCTGCCTCCTGTATTGGCCGGCCCGCTGTTGCGGCGGCTGGAACCGACACGACTTGTATTGTGGCTGGTGGGTACTCGCCAACTGACGCTGACCCTACGCCTGCAAGGTGTGGGAGACATTCCTCTCGACGCAACGAAATGCACGGTCATCCCTGTAGGCACTCGGGCGTTTGTCCATCTGATCGACGTCGTCCTCGACAGCGCCCTGCCCTGCGAAGAACGCATCGACTATGACTTGCTGATTGACGGCGAAACACAGATCGCCGATTGGGCGCCCCATCTCCTGTACCAGACAGACCCGCGCCCGAACTTCGTCCTGCGTTCTCGGATCGATCAACTGTTGCACGGCTCCTGCCGCAAGCCCCATCACCCGGCAGCGGACGGCTTGCTGTGCGTCGATCGATTACTCGCCGCCGAAACCGATCCGCAACAGCGCCCGGCCCTGCTGATGATGAGTGGCGACCAGATCTACGCCGATGACGTCGCCGGCCCGATGCTGCGGGCGATTCACGCCCTGATCGAACGGCTTGGCCTGTTCGGCGAGTACCTCGAAGGTGCGGTGGTCAGCAACAGCTCCAAACTTTATGAGCACCCGGCCAGTTACTACCACCGTGCGGATTTGTTACCCGCACTCGAAAGCAACGAGACATTGCGCGAACGCTTCTTCGGCGGTGCGCGTAAGCCGATTTTCACCAGCAGTAGTGCCGACAATCATCTGGTGACGTTTGCCGAAGTCATGGCCATGTACTTGTTGGTGTGGTCACCAACGCCATGGACATTGATCGACCCGCAAGCGCCAGCGCTGGCACCCGAACGTCGCCAGCGCTATACCCTGGAGCAGACCCGGATCGATGCCTTCAAGGCAGGTCTTGGCAACGTTGCCCGAGCCTTGGCGCACTTGCCGAGCCTGATGATCTTCGATGACCACGACATTACCGATGACTGGAACCTTTCCGCGCAGTGGGAAGAAACGGCCTACGGCCATCCGTTCTCCAAACGCATCATCGGCAATGCGCTGATCGCCTATATGTTGTGCCAGGGCTGGGGCAACAACCCGGACGCTTTCAGCGAGCTGCTGGAGAAAACCCGACACCTGAGCGACAGCGGTGATGACCACTATCTCGATGCGCCAGTGCAAGACGATCTGATCGATGAGCTGCTGCGTTTTCAGCACTGGCACTTTGTACTGCCGACCAGTCCGGCCCTGGTTGTACTCGACACCCGCACCCGACGCTGGCGCAGCGAAATGGCGCTCAAGCAACCTTCCGGTCTGCTCGACTGGGAAGCCTTGAGCGAACTGCAACAGGAACTGCTCGATCATCCGTCGGCAATCATCGTCTCACCGGCACCGATCTTTGGTGTAAAGCTGATCGAAACGGTGCAAAGGGTATTCAGCTGGTGCGGTTATCCACTGCTGGTGGACGCGGAAAACTGGATGGCCCATCGCGGCGCCGCCCAAGTGATCCTGAATATTTTCCGACACACGCGTACACCGGGTAATTACGTGGTGCTGTCAGGGGATGTGCATTATTCGTTCGTCTACGAAGTGCTTATCCGACACCGCAAGGCCGGCCCGCGAATCTGGCAGATCACCAGCAGCGGTATCAAGAACGAGTTCCCGAAAACCTTGCTGGAATGGTTCGACCGTCTGAACCGCTGGCTCTACTCACCCCGCTCGCCGCTGAACTGGCTGACCAAACGCCGACGCATGCGTATTGTGCCGTACGTTCCCGAGCATGCCGAAGCAGGTGAACGTCTGTGGAACTCGGCGGGGATTGGTCAGGTGTTTTTCAATGAACAAGGGCAGCCACAGGACATCATTCAGCACAACTCGAATGGCGCGCCAAAGACCCGAATGCTCGCACCTGATCTGACGGATTATCCTGATTAGGATTGCGACAATTTCCGACAGGAGATTGCCCGGATGAAAACCGTGGCTGCCGAAAATGATCGG
>NZ_JBYTBO010000048.1:0-4067 GCF_058789255.1 Pseudomonas sp. FW215-R2 | reverse complement strand
GGTATAGTCGGGAGTGGGTTGGGGGGCGGGTTGATGAGGGGTGAGCTTTGGAGCCGTCACCATTTCTGCTCCTTAACGCGGACTCGTCCAATAGTCATATAGACGGGAAGGTGGCACTGGGCTATCGTCGGTTCGCCTGTTGCGGTATTTCTTCTGCGTAGTGTCTTCCCCGAGCCAGTGCGAGCTAATGATTGCAGCGGCGCTCGGAGGGCACCGGAAAAAAATCAATCTAGGAACGGACATCGATGATTTACCAGTGCAACGGATGCAATAAGACGACATTTGAAACCGCGTGCCCATGGTGCAACAGCTCACAGGTCTCTCCCTCGGCTGAATTGCGCGCTCAGCATCTGACTCCCCTAGATCCTTCGTTCTATCCCGATTTTCAGTACCAATCCAAAGGACTCATCAAGGATTTTCTAGGGAAAAAGAAAGAACAGGCACAGTTGAACGATCTGCTCAACAACGTTTTGAGAAAGTATGGGCAACTCAAGCAGCCGTACTTTACGAACTTCATACATACCACTCGTGAGACTGCTTCTGGTAGCTCTGATGTTGGCGTGCCCGGTCCCAGGTTCGATGGGGTGTACACCGAACGCGAGCTGTTCCGTGAGGTTCTGATTCGCAAAGGGTTTGATGAGCTTGAGGGGCAACCTTCGCTTTTGGACAAATTGCTTCTGACCACTGCGTTCAACTCTGTCTATCTCGGCTTTTCCAGAGAACTCAGCCGCCACATCAAAACGGATCTGACGGAGACTCTCCGCTCCTGGATCGAGGAGGCCGGGACAACCTTTCGATCCGACCTCGCTCTGTTTTACTACTATCTCTGGGAAAACGACGTTTCGTACCCAAGCATTCAATTTACCCCTCAGGCAGGAACGACGGCCGGTGTTCCATTACTACCACTAGCCGAATTCCGTAAGGGGCTCGGTTGGTGCGAAAGCATCTACTTCCACATTCTGGTGGAGCGCCTTGGGAGTCAGCTCGAACACTTCAATCCGAATCGATTCATCACGATGTATCTCGTGGATGCTATGGACGGCTTTCAGTTTGAGGCATTCCTGGTCGAGATTTTCCAAACTATCGGGTTTGACGTGAAGGAAACAAAAAAGACGGCCGATCAGGGCGCCGACCTTTTTGTCAGTCGGTTCGGCAAAAACATGGTTATCCAGGCCAAAAACTACACGGGCTCTGTTGGAAATGCCGCAGTGCAGCAAGCAATCTCCGCCAAAGCGTTCTATGCGTGCGACGAGGCGATGGTGGTTACCAATTCCTACTACACAAAGTCCGCGAAGGAGTTGGCCGGTACAGCCGGAGTGCGATTGATTGATCGTGAGGGGTTGCAGAATTACCTTGATGATTACAACCAGAAGCTCATTGAGGTGTTTCAAGCAGAGGCTGAGGAAAGTTAGTTGAGGATGGGCCATGGATCCGACCTGTTTCACCAAGATGGAAATAGATACGATGAAAATAGATCTGTCCCCGTTTTTCAATTTTTCATATCGGCGGAGTGGGGTAAGTAGATTTTCATCAGATTTTTTCTTTGTAGTAGCATTTTTAAGGTTGCACTAGGCCTTCTTGAATCAAGCTTAATGCTGACTATAAGATTGCCAGCCTGAGCGCCTGCGCGCCCCATCCCCCCCCCGGTGCGGGCTATGATCAGTGCCACACAAACAAGATTAAAAACTTATGGACAAGGTGAATAAATGAAAATATCACTCATTGATAATGGGCTAGACTCTCTTCTAAAAGGATATGAGCACTTAGGTAAGTACGGGGAGCTTCTGGGTGAGAGTGCAGATGAGACCAAAAGATTTTCAGCGCTAAAGGATTCTGTACTTTCAATTCAGCACGGTATAGAAATACTTGTAAAGTACATATTGAAAGAAAAAAACGAATTATTAATATATTCTGATATCTCAAAGCTCAAAGCTGCATTTAAAAAACGAAGAGCAAGAGAAATTGTTGAGCTGTTCGAGATGGAAGGTGTTCATACTGTCACCTATAGAGAGTCACTTGAAAGACTTCGAGATATCTGTGGAGTAGAAGTTCGAGAGCGGCTATGGAAGGTCTTATTAAAAGTAGAAAAATGGAGAAACAGCATCACTCACAGCGCGGTACTTTTAAATGAGGATGAAGTTTCAAACGTCATAGTAAAACTTCTAGACGATCTCGATGAGCTTTTCGGCCCTCTTATCGGAGAGAGTTACCTAAGAGGGCAAGAGCGCACAGATTTGGACCGGGCATACCGAGTGACAAAAGCCGTATACGGCAAGCTGAGTAATGATGTGAAAGCAGCCACTGTAGAATGTTTAATTAGGGCGCTACAGAAGAACTCAATCAAAGGAACAAGGGCGCCAGATGCGATACTGGTAGAAGACCCTAATATCGCTCATTCAATACTCAAAGAAATCCAAGAAGGGGGACTCACATTTGGCTGTGATTTTATCAACGAGCATTGCTCTGGACATGCGATAGTACAGGACATCTCTGACGATGGAGTCGTTACAATTTATACAAAAGACAATGAGTGCGGCTATCAATTTAAACTATCTGGAATGATGATTTACATCCCCGAGCTAAATAACGACGTCTCTCCATTGGTTTTTATGTACTCAGACGAACAGGCACACCAAGGAAAGGACCCATACATAACCGAATCCAAATTATATAGAGCGCAGACAGGACTAGTATTGGATGATGGTTCTGGAGTTCTTTGGGAGAAATCCCAATACGAACAATCTTACGAGGATGATTATCTCGACGAGCCTACGCTACCTGCGCACAAAGAAGTACTTCGCTTTTTGTCTGCCGGCGCCATTTGCTTTATGAATATACAGAAATTAAATTACAATCGTGCCGCGTATATCCTCAAAGAAACAGGTGATGCAAGTACCATTCACAAGATATTCAAGGATTTATTAGAAAAAACAACAAGCGAATTGTAAGGTGATGCTTTCAAACTTTTTTCTTAAGGGTTCTTTCAGATCCTGAGATTTTATCAAGTAGACTAATATGGACTTATCTGCGTTGATTCGAGTGTTGCGGTCCGTCTTTCGGCGTTTCTTCTACCGTCTAGCGTGGAAAATAAATCCGTCCCCATTTTTTAGTCCCCATTTTTTAAAATGGCTAGCACATGAATAAAAATAAATTGATCTTCGCCAGATTAACTTTAGCACAAGAGCTCTTGGAGGAGTCTGACGCACTTCCTGGTGCTGAAGGTTATTCCGTGGACGAAACCGAAAATTTCGTTCATCACTCACGACACGAGCGTGAAGCACTTGTCGTTTATCTTCTGCTTACTTGCTTCGACTTACTAGGGCAGTCACGAAAATTCATCACATTTTATGAGTGGCTTTCCAGCAAAAAAACCGAAATTCTCTCAGAGCATAGGAAGGCGATTGAAAGCCTAGACTCTGAAGGCGGTGAGTTTATAGGAAGCGCAAAAGCGCTTCATGAGTATTACAATAAGATTTATGGGCCAACTAGAGCATTTCATGCTGGAGTTGAAAATCTCCCTCCTAGCGCATTAGCTCATCTGCTCGCGTCAGTCAGCGTTTCCAAACGCCATCCAGAATCTCTGAAGCCTGAAAATAAAAACACGATGTATCCGTCCTTGCCAGTCACTAGCGAAGCAAAGCTATATAGGCTAAAGCTTGACTTTCTTTATTCCCAGAGAAATGCGTTCACTCATAAACTATCGCAAAAACATACCTCTTCAAACCCAGGGATGTCATGTTTTATGAATTCTGCGAGTGATAGCCAATCTCGCTCTCAAGGCCCTTCTTGGACTGTTTTGATAATTGGCGGAAAAGCTTATTGTGGGAGCAATCATGAAGGTGATTCAAAGCATGTATTCAGTACTCAAGACTGGCCTTTCGTCCTTTTTGAAGTTTTGTACTCTGCGATTGGCAGAAAATTTGATCGAACCAAGATTAATTTGAAGTTTTCTGTTTTTGATACTGACAAAGCTCAATTTTTCCAGACAGTTCAGCATAAGGACCTACCTGCTTTTCTTGAGGCGAATTACAAGATCAAACTCAGTGACTGGAATTTACAATAACAGA
>NZ_JBYTBO010000047.1:0-5395 GCF_058789255.1 Pseudomonas sp. FW215-R2 | reverse complement strand
TCATCGAAGCCTGGAAGGAGTTGAAAGAGTGGTGATGTTTGGCTCTTTTGACGTTTCGATCTTCTCGGTCGAAAGCGGAGAAAAAGAGGTGTTGACAGCAGCGTGTAACGCTGTAGAATTCGCCTCCCGCTAACGAGAGATCGGAAGCGCAAGTGGTTGAAGTTGTTGAAGAATTCTTCGAAAACTTCTGAAAATAATCACTTGACAGCAAATGAGGCTGCTGTAGAATGCGCGCCTCGGTTGAGACGAAAGATCTTAACCAACCGCTCTTTAACAACTGAATCAAGCAATTCGTGTGGGTGCTTGTGGAGTCAGACTGATAGTCAGAAAGATTATCAGCATCACAAGTTACTCCGCGAGAAATCAAAGATGTAACCAACGATTGCTGAGCCAAGTTTAGGGTTTTCTCAAAACCCAAAGATGTTTGAACTGAAGAGTTTGATCATGGCTCAGATTGAACGCTGGCGGCAGGCCTAACACATGCAAGTCGAGCGGATGAAAGGAGCTTGCTCCTGGATTCAGCGGCGGACGGGTGAGTAATGCCTAGGAATCTGCCTGGTAGTGGGGGACAACGTTTCGAAAGGAACGCTAATACCGCATACGTCCTACGGGAGAAAGCAGGGGACCTTCGGGCCTTGCGCTATCAGATGAGCCTAGGTCGGATTAGCTAGTTGGTGAGGTAATGGCTCACCAAGGCGACGATCCGTAACTGGTCTGAGAGGATGATCAGTCACACTGGAACTGAGACACGGTCCAGACTCCTACGGGAGGCAGCAGTGGGGAATATTGGACAATGGGCGAAAGCCTGATCCAGCCATGCCGCGTGTGTGAAGAAGGTCTTCGGATTGTAAAGCACTTTAAGTTGGGAGGAAGGGTTGTAGATTAATACTCTGCAATTTTGACGTTACCGACAGAATAAGCACCGGCTAACTCTGTGCCAGCAGCCGCGGTAATACAGAGGGTGCAAGCGTTAATCGGAATTACTGGGCGTAAAGCGCGCGTAGGTGGTTCGTTAAGTTGGATGTGAAATCCCCGGGCTCAACCTGGGAACTGCATCCAAAACTGGCGAGCTAGAGTATGGTAGAGGGTGGTGGAATTTCCTGTGTAGCGGTGAAATGCGTAGATATAGGAAGGAACACCAGTGGCGAAGGCGACCACCTGGACTGATACTGACACTGAGGTGCGAAAGCGTGGGGAGCAAACAGGATTAGATACCCTGGTAGTCCACGCCGTAAACGATGTCAACTAGCCGTTGGGAGCCTTGAGCTCTTAGTGGCGCAGCTAACGCATTAAGTTGACCGCCTGGGGAGTACGGCCGCAAGGTTAAAACTCAAATGAATTGACGGGGGCCCGCACAAGCGGTGGAGCATGTGGTTTAATTCGAAGCAACGCGAAGAACCTTACCAGGCCTTGACATCCAATGAACTTTCCAGAGATGGATTGGTGCCTTCGGGAACATTGAGACAGGTGCTGCATGGCTGTCGTCAGCTCGTGTCGTGAGATGTTGGGTTAAGTCCCGTAACGAGCGCAACCCTTGTCCTTAGTTACCAGCACGTAATGGTGGGCACTCTAAGGAGACTGCCGGTGACAAACCGGAGGAAGGTGGGGATGACGTCAAGTCATCATGGCCCTTACGGCCTGGGCTACACACGTGCTACAATGGTCGGTACAAAGGGTTGCCAAGCCGCGAGGTGGAGCTAATCCCATAAAACCGATCGTAGTCCGGATCGCAGTCTGCAACTCGACTGCGTGAAGTCGGAATCGCTAGTAATCGCGAATCAGAATGTCGCGGTGAATACGTTCCCGGGCCTTGTACACACCGCCCGTCACACCATGGGAGTGGGTTGCACCAGAAGTAGCTAGTCTAACCTTCGGGGGGACGGTTACCACGGTGTGATTCATGACTGGGGTGAAGTCGTAACAAGGTAGCCGTAGGGGAACCTGCGGCTGGATCACCTCCTTAATCGACGACATCAGCTGCTCCATAAGTTCCCACACGAATTGCTTGATTCATTGAAGAAGACGAAAGAAGCAGCCCGAAATTGGGTCTGTAGCTCAGTTGGTTAGAGCGCACCCCTGATAAGGGTGAGGTCGGCAGTTCGAATCTGCCCAGACCCACCAATTTTGTGTGGGAAACGCCTGTAGAAATACGGGGCCATAGCTCAGCTGGGAGAGCGCCTGCCTTGCACGCAGGAGGTCAGCGGTTCGATCCCGCTTGGCTCCACCACTACTGCTTCTGAAGTAAGAGCTTAGAAATGAGCATTCCATCGTGCTGATGGTGAATGTTGATTTCTAGTCTTTGACTAGTTCGTTCTTTAAAAATTTGGGTATGTGATAGAAAGATAGACTGAGATCCACTTTCACTGGTGGTGATCAGGCTAAGGTAAAATTTGTGAGTTCTCTTAGTTGAGAAATTCGAATTTTCGGCGAATGTCGTCTTCACAGTATAACCAGATTGCTTGGGGTTATATGGTCAAGTGAAGAAGCGCATACGGTGGATGCCTTGGCAGTCAGAGGCGATGAAAGACGTGGTAGCCTGCGAAAAGCTTCGGGGAGTCGGCAAACAGACTTTGATCCGGAGATGTCTGAATGGGGGAACCCAGCCATCATAAGATGGTTATCTTGTACTGAATACATAGGTGCAAGAGGCGAACCAGGGGAACTGAAACATCTAAGTACCCTGAGGAAAAGAAATCAACCGAGATTCCCTTAGTAGTGGCGAGCGAACGGGGACTAGCCCTTAAGTGGCTTTGAGATTAGCGGAACGCTCTGGAAAGTGCGGCCATAGTGGGTGATAGCCCTGTACGCGAAAATCTCTTAGTCATGAAATCGAGTAGGACGGAGCACGAGAAACTTTGTCTGAATATGGGGGGACCATCCTCCAAGGCTAAATACTACTGACTGACCGATAGTGAACTAGTACCGTGAGGGAAAGGCGAAAAGAACCCCGGAGAGGGGAGTGAAATAGATCCTGAAACCGTATGCGTACAAGCAGTGGGAGCAGACTTTGTTCTGTGACTGCGTACCTTTTGTATAATGGGTCAGCGACTTATTTTCAGTGGCGAGCTTAACCGAATAGGGGAGGCGTAGCGAAAGCGAGTCTTAATAGGGCGTCTAGTCGCTGGGAATAGACCCGAAACCGGGCGATCTATCCATGGGCAGGTTGAAGGTTAGGTAACACTGACTGGAGGACCGAACCGACTACCGTTGAAAAGTTAGCGGATGACCTGTGGATCGGAGTGAAAGGCTAATCAAGCTCGGAGATAGCTGGTTCTCCTCGAAAGCTATTTAGGTAGCGCCTCATGTATCACTGTAGGGGGTAGAGCACTGTTTCGGCTAGGGGGTCATCCCGACTTACCAAACCGATGCAAACTCCGAATACCTACAAGTGCCGAGCATGGGAGACACACGGCGGGTGCTAACGTCCGTCGTGAAAAGGGAAACAACCCAGACCGTCAGCTAAGGTCCCAAAGTTATGGTTAAGTGGGAAACGATGTGGGAAGGCTTAGACAGCTAGGAGGTTGGCTTAGAAGCAGCCACCCTTTAAAGAAAGCGTAATAGCTCACTAGTCGAGTCGGCCTGCGCGGAAGATGTAACGGGGCTCAAACCATACACCGAAGCTACGGGTATCACGTAAGTGATGCGGTAGAGGAGCGTTCTGTAAGCCTGTGAAGGTGAGTTGAGAAGCTTGCTGGAGGTATCAGAAGTGCGAATGCTGACATGAGTAACGACAATGGGTGTGAAAAACACCCACGCCGAAAGACCAAGGTTTCCTGCGCAACGTTAATCGACGCAGGGTTAGTCGGTCCCTAAGGCGAGGCTGAAAAGCGTAGTCGATGGAAAACAGGTTAATATTCCTGTACTTCTGGTTATTGCGATGGAGGGACGGAGAAGGCTAGGCCAGCTTGGCGTTGGTTGTCCAAGTTTAAGGTGGTAGGCTGGAATCTTAGGTAAATCCGGGATTCTAAGGCCGAGAGCTGATGACGAGTTGCCATTAGGCGACGAAGTGGTTGATGCCATGCTTCCAAGAAAAGCTTCTAAGCTTCAGGTAACCAGGAACCGTACCCCAAACCGACACAGGTGGTTGGGTAGAGAATACCAAGGCGCTTGAGAGAACTCGGGTGAAGGAACTAGGCAAAATGGCACCGTAACTTCGGGAGAAGGTGCGCCGGTGAGGGTGAAGGACTTGCTCCGTAAGCCCATGCCGGTCGAAGATACCAGGCCGCTGCGACTGTTTATTAAAAACACAGCACTCTGCAAACACGAAAGTGGACGTATAGGGTGTGACGCCTGCCCGGTGCCGGAAGGTTAATTGATGGGGTTAGCTAACGCGAAGCTCTTGATCGAAGCCCCGGTAAACGGCGGCCGTAACTATAACGGTCCTAAGGTAGCGAAATTCCTTGTCGGGTAAGTTCCGACCTGCACGAATGGCGTAACGATGGCGGCGCTGTCTCCACCCGAGACTCAGTGAAATTGAAATCGCTGTGAAGATGCAGTGTATCCGCGGCTAGACGGAAAGACCCCGTGAACCTTTACTATAGCTTTGCACTGGACTTTGAATTTGCTTGTGTAGGATAGGTGGGAGGCTTTGAAGCGTGAACGCCAGTTTGCGTGGAGCCATCCTTGAAATACCACCCTGGCAACTTTGAGGTTCTAACTCAGGTCCGTTATCCGGATCGAGGACAGTGTATGGTGGGTAGTTTGACTGGGGCGGTCTCCTCCTAAAGAGTAACGGAGGAGTACGAAGGTGCGCTCAGACCGGTCGGAAATCGGTCGTAGAGTATAAAGGCAAAAGCGCGCTTGACTGCGAGACAGACACGTCGAGCAGGTACGAAAGTAGGTCTTAGTGATCCGGTGGTTCTGTATGGAAGGGCCATCGCTCAACGGATAAAAGGTACTCCGGGGATAACAGGCTGATACCGCCCAAGAGTTCATATCGACGGCGGTGTTTGGCACCTCGATGTCGGCTCATCACATCCTGGGGCTGAAGCCGGTCCCAAGGGTATGGCTGTTCGCCATTTAAAGTGGTACGCGAGCTGGGTTTAGAACGTCGTGAGACAGTTCGGTCCCTATCTGCCGTGGACGTTTGAGATTTGAGAGGGGCTGCTCCTAGTACGAGAGGACCGGAGTGGACGAACCTCTGGTGTTCCGGTTGTCACGCCAGTGGCATTGCCGGGTAGCTATGTTCGGAAAAGATAACCGCTGAAAGCATCTAAGCGGGAAACTTGCCTCAAGATGAGATCTCACTGGAACCTTGAGTTCCCTGAAGGGCCGTCGAAGACTACGACGTTGATAGGTTGGGTGTGTAAGCGCTGTGAGGCGTTGAGCTAACCAATACTAATTGCCCGTGAGGCTTGACCATATAACACCCAAGCAATTTGCGAACTCGAAAGAG
>NZ_JBYTBO010000046.1:0-6683 GCF_058789255.1 Pseudomonas sp. FW215-R2 | reverse complement strand
GAAGTTGCGCAGTACTGCGCAACTTCTTGCGCACTTGGCTGGAGGCCAAGATCGGCAAGGCCTGTAGCGGTTTTTAACCTGGTTTTATTACGGACAACTGCGCAACTTCTTGCGCAGTTGCGAAACGCCCGTTCAATACATCGGAGCAACAGAACCTCGGCATAAACGCCTCAACGGGCCGACACCCTCATATGGAACCCATGGGCTATCCTGCTGCCCACTTAAAGGTATCGACCGTTTTCAGATAGGAGGTTTGAATGCGTACCCTCGAATTGGCTGGCGTGCAGGTTCCGGTGATTGGCCAGGGCACCTGGCGCATGGGCGAAGACCGCTCGGCGCACACGCGTGAAGTCGCGGCCCTGCGCAGTGGCATCGAACTGGGCATGACCCTGATCGACACCGCCGAAATGTACGCCGAGGGCGGTGCCGAAACCGTGGTCGGTGAAGCCATCGCCGGCCTGCGCGATCAAGTGTTCCTGGTGAGCAAGGTCTACCCGCACAACGCCAGTCGCAAAGGCATTCCCCAGGCTTGCGAACGCAGTCTGCGTCGGCTCGACACCGATTACATCGACCTCTATCTGCTGCATTGGCGCGGCCAGTATCCGCTGGAAGAAACCGTCGAGGCCTTCGAGCGTCTGCGCGAGGACGGCAAGATCGGCCGCTGGGGCGTGTCGAACTTCGACGTCGGCGATCTTGAAGAACTGTCGAATTCGGCCTGCGCGACCAATCAGGTGCTGTACAACCTGGAAGAGCGCGGCATCGAATTCGATCTTTTGCCGTGGTGCCAACAACAGCGCATGCCACTGATGGCGTACTGCCCGATCGGCCAGGGCGGCGCGATGCTCGCGGAAACCGTGCTGAAACAGATTGCCGTTCGTCACGGCGTGACCCCGGCACAGGTTTCGCTGGCGTGGATTCTGCGTCAGGATGGGGTGATTGCAATTCCCAAGGCAGTGCGTCCGGAACATGTGCAGCTCAATGCACAAGCGGCGCAGCTACAGCTCGATGCCGGGGATCTGGCGGCGCTGGACCAGGCGTTTCACGCGCCACAACGCAAGCAGCGGCTGGCCATGGTCTGAGCCACCGCCGACGGGCAGAGGGCTTCGCCATGAGAAGCACTGATCAGTACGACCCGTTCAACCTGCAACGATTTGTCCTGGCCCAGGACCCGGTGTTCGAACGGGTGCAACGCGAACTCGACGAGGGCCGCAAGCGCAGCCACTGGATGTGGTTTGTGTTTCCGCAGTTCGCCGGGCTCGGGGGCAGCGAGATGTCCCGGCGCTTTGCCATCGGCTCGGCCGGGGAAGCCAAGGCTTATCTGGCCCATGAGCTGCTCGGCGCCCGGCTGCGCACCTGCGCGCAACTGGTGCTGAACGTGCAGCAGCGTTCGATTGCCGAGATTTTCGGCCATCCGGACGACCTGAAATTCCACTCATCGATGACCCTGTTCGCCCAGTTCGCCGACGAAAACAGCCTCTGGCATCAAGCGCTGGAGCGTTACTTCCACGGCATTCAGGACGAATGGACCCTGCAACTGCTGGACTCAAAACAGGCCCAGTTGCCCCCCGATCAGGGTTGAGAAATCGTCGTCGACAAACGGCAGGATCGCATCCGCCACCGGTTGCAGCTGGCGGGTGATGTAGTGGTCGTAGTCGATGGCCGCGCGGCGCACTTCCAGCGGCTCGGGGCCGGCCAGGGTGATCACGTAGCTGATCCAGCCGCCGTTCTGGTACTGGCGCGGGCGACCGTGTTGCGCGTTGTAGTCGTCGGCCAGCCGTGCGGCGCGCACGTGGGGCGGCACGTTGCGTTCGTAATCGTCGAGGGTTCGGCGAAGACGCTTGCGATAGACCAGTCGCTCGTCGAACTCGCCGGCCAGGGTCTTGCGCACGTATTCACGCACGTAGTCCTGATACGGCTTGCGCTGGAAGATCCGCTCGTACAGCTCCTGCTGGAATTGCCGGGCCAGCAGCGACCAGTCGGTGCGCACGGTTTCCAGGCCTTTGTAGACCATTTCTTCTGTGCCGTCGGCGCGGGTCACCAGACCGGCATAGCGCTTTTTGCTACCCTCCTCGGCACCACGAATAGTCGGCATCAGGAAACGCTTGTAGTGGGTTTCGAACTGCAATTCGAGGGCGCTTTCCAGCCCGTACTGCTCGCGCACATGTTCGCGCCACCAGTCGTTGACGTGCGCAACCAATGCCCGGCCGATTTGCGCCGCCTCTTCCTGACCGTGGGGGCGACGCAGCCAGACGAACGTCGAGTCGGTGTCGCCATAAATCACCGCATGCCCCTGAGCCTCGATCAACTGCCGGGTACGCAGCATGATTTCGTGGCCGCGCAGGGTGATCGATGACGCCAGCCGCGTAT
This sequence comes from Pseudomonas sp. FW215-R2, assembly GCF_058789255.1. NCBI lineage: Bacteria > Pseudomonadati > Pseudomonadota > Gammaproteobacteria > Pseudomonadales > Pseudomonadaceae > Pseudomonas > Pseudomonas sp. FW215-R2. Next base: position 4,316 of record NZ_JBYTBO010000046.1, on the reverse strand, counting down.
CGAAAAACCGGCAACCGCTGGAACCCAGCACGCCGTAAAAGGCGTTCATGATGATCTTCAGCGCCTGGGACAGCGGCGCGTTGTGTTCACGCTTGGCGGTCTCGCGGCCCTCGGCGACCCGAGCGACGATGGACGGCAGGCAATGACGGGTACGGGAGAAACGGGCGCCGCGAAAACCCGGCACCGAATCGCTGTCGTCAGGATGCTGCAAGCCTTCGATCAACCCCACCGGATCAATCAGGAATGTGCGAATGATCGACGGATAGAGACTCTTGTAGTCGAGCACCAGCACCGATTCGTACAGCCCCGGTTGCGAGTCCATGACAAATCCGCCGGGGCTCGCCTGCGGAGGATTGGTGCCAAGGTTCGGCGCCACAAAACCCTGGCGGTGCATCAACGGCATGTACAGATGGGTGAACGCCGCCACCGAGCCGCCGCTACGATCTGCCGGCAGACCGGTGACGCTGGCGCGCTCCAGCAAAAATTTCAGCAGCTCGGTCTTGGCGAAGATCCGCGTGACCAGTTCGCAGTCCTTGAGGTTGTACTTGGCCAGCGCCGGTTTGTCCTCGGCGAACATCCGGTTGATTTCGTCCATGCGCTGGTACGGATTGTCGATCGACTTGCCTTCGCCGAGCAAAGTCTGGGCGACGTTTTCCAGGCTGAACGAGGGGAAGCTCCAGGTCGCCGAACGCAGGGATTCGATGCCATCGATGATCAGCCGCCCCGCCGCTGCCGCGAAGTAATGAGTGCGGCTACCGTGTTCGCGCCACTGCATTTCTTCACCGCCGCGCCCGAGCTTGAGCGGCACGCCAAGGCGTCGGGCGTGTTCGTGGAGAATGCGCAGGTCGAACTGCACGAGGTTCCAGCCGATGATTGCGTCAGGGTCGTGGTAGGCGAACCAGTCGTTGAGTTTCTTCAGGATCAATGTGCGCGATTCGCAGTACTCAAGGTCGAAGTCGACAATGCTGTCATCGCCATTCGGCGCGCCCAGCATGTACACCTGCCGTTCGCCGCAGCCTTCCAGCGCGATGGAATACAGCTCGCCCTGCTCGGTGGTTTCGATGTCCAGCGAGACCAGCCGCAGTTTCGGCCGATAGTCGGGCGCAGGCTTGAGGTGGGCGTCGAGCAGCACACCGTCGGCATCGGGCGTGCCGCTGAACCACACTGGCGCAGTGATGAAACGCTCCATCAGGTAACGCTCGGGCGGCCGCACATCGGCTTCAAAGACGTCGACACTGTGACGGTTGAGCGCGGTTTCCAGGCGCATCAACTGGCCGTGTTGCTGGCAATACAGCCCGAGCACCGGGCGATGTTCGAAATCCTGCAGGGCCAAGGGGCGCAGTTCGACGTTCTTTTCGCCCGCCAGCACAAGCTCGGCCTGCTCACGCTGCGCCGCCGGGATGAACGCCACCGATGGCTGATGCGGCAGGCGCACACGGCGCGGCCCGGCGTCGGTCGCCAGCCAGAACTCGACTTCGGTGCCGGCCGGGGTGTCGCGCCAATGCCGGGTCAGGACGAAGCCCTGCTGTAAATCCACCACTGCGACCTCAAGAATTGATTCAGAAAGGCATTCTACGCGGCATTGCAGCAACCGGTGGCACAGGCCTCGCAATGAAAAAACCCGTCAAATGACGTTTTTTGCGTGTTATCTGCCGTTTTGCGGCCTTGCTCTGCGCGCCTGCGTCTACGATGCTTGGAGAACAACGACAACACCTGAGTAACCACCATGAAAACCGTCGCCCAGCTGCTCAAGCTCAAAGATCAGAAAAATCAGGAAGTGCACCAGATCAAACCCGATCACATGGTGCTCGAAGCGCTGATGAAGATGGCCGAGAAAAACGTCGGCGCCTTGCTCGTGGTGGAGGACGATAAAGTGGTGGGCATCATCAGCGAACGCGATTACGCGCGCAAACTGGTGCTGCACGGGCGCTCCTCGGTAGGCACGCCGGTACGCGACATCATGGTCGCAAACGTGATCACGGTGGACACCCACCAGACCGTCGACACCTGCCTGAGCATCATGTCCGACAAACGCCTGCGCCACTTGCCGGTGGTGGAAAACGGCAAGCTGCTGGGCCTGCTGTCGATCGGCGACCTGGTCAAGGAAGCGATTGCCGAACAGGCCGAGCTGATCAAACAGCTGGAGCAGTACATTCGCGGGGAGTGATGCCTTCACCCTGATCGTTCCCACGCTCTGCGTGGGAATGCCTCTTGTGACGCTCTGCGTCACGCTTTGGGACGCGGAGCGTCCCGGGCTGCATTCCCACGCGGAGCGTGGGAACGATCAACGATCAACATCTGATTCGATTTCTTAACCGGGCCAATGTCGCGCGAAGACCGGCGCCAGCACCGGGTGCCGGTCGATGCGTTGCAGCCATGCATAAAACCCCGGCCGGGCCTGGCGCAGGTGTTCGCGGGTGCCGGCCCAGCGCGTCACCACTGCCGCCAATACATCCAGTGCTCCCGGTGTTTCATCGTCCAGGTACAGCTCGGCGGAAAACTGGTCGGCGAACACTTCCCACACCCAGTGCAATCGCTCCCGCGCGCCCGCCATCAGGTTCTGTCGCGATGCTTCATCCGGCATCACCAGCCAACGCTCGGGGTAATCGATGACACCGATGGCCACGTAGCAATTGTTGACGATGTACACCAGACCGCGAATCGCCTGATCACGATCCGCCGCGTTGGCCGGCAACAGGCCCGACGCAGGGAAGCTCAACCCCAGGTGAATCAGGATCGCCGCGCTTTCAGTGAGCGCACTGCCATCGGGTAGTTGCAAAGTCGGAATCTGCTTGAGCGGATTGAGCCTGGCCAGTTCCTGCGCCGCTTCGGCGCTGGCTTCGATGTCAATGAAGCGATAAGCGATCTGGCACAGCTCGAGCGCCGCCTCGATGGCCGCAGCCCCTGAATTGCGATGTCCGTAGAGCTGATACATATCCCCTCCTCCACTGCGAAAGGCATCCTGCCTGGCCCTATTTATAGCTGTTGTATCGAATTTGGCACGGATTGCGCATTCATCGGCAGCTTGCGAATCCCTGATCTCGCAAAACAGCGCTGGCGGTGCCCATCCCGCACCAAGAGCAATCAGCGAACGCTATCCGCGTTCTTGTAAGGTGCGATACCGAACCAAAAGTTCGCGTATCCGAGCTGGCAACAAGGAGTTCACCGCGTGAATCTTCATCTGCTGCGCCATTCTCTTCTCTCCGTACCCCTGTACCTGCGCGGCGTTCGTCCTCCGAACAGTCCGTGCATTCCTTTTATTACCTGAACGCCAGCACTATTTATTTTTTAAATAGCATGCAAGAAGTCATTGCGTGCGCGCTGCATTAATGAACGCCAGAAAATATTGTTCGACAATAACTTCCAGACAGCACACCGCTACAACTTTTACTGTTCGGCGTTAATGTTCGGAGCGCACCAAAACTGCACTTTCAGTCAATACACCGCTCAAGCGGAACGACCGACTTTACTTAAACAAGAACAAGGAACATCACCTGTGACCCGCTAAAACACTGACCCGCACCAAATCAGTCCGCCACGCACCATCACGCGCCCTGGCTGACACGAGAACAGCCGCTCTATCTCGCTGAACAGCGTGATACCGTGCCCGGCCTGTCTCGCCTTGAAAAAAGCCCTGCAAACAGGGCCTTCGGGAGGTTATGCGCCCATGAAAACCGGCGTGCTTGATGAAACTTATATAAATGCGACATACGTATCAGTCGAGAAATAAACACTACACAATGGGTCACTCTTTGGCACAGCGGTTGCTATTGCATCAATCATGAGGGCAAGAATGAGACAAGCCACTCAATTGCACACTCACTCATAAAAGAACAGCCACGGACCGGATCAATGAACAATCGAAGTCGATGTTACTGAAGCAATAAGCTGCACAAGCCCTGTTCAATAGATAGTTCAACTATCGGCTTCTGCACACCTGTATGAAAGTTGCGACCACTCACTCGAACAACGCTTTGTTGTTCGAACGGCACCTTATTGCCCTTCATCCACCCGAGGGAGCTTTAATGAACGATGCGGTAAAGCACAGAACGCCGCCGGGGCCATTACGGAACGCACCACTTCCGTCGGTGGCGGGTCGGCCCGTCTATAAGGCCAACACTTCGCAGCCCGGCGGCCTGAACAAACAGCAGATGCTGTTGCTGGTGGCGGTGTCGGCGTTGATACACGGCGGCGCCTGGTGGTTTTTCCAGCAGGCCAGGGCCGAGCCGCTGCCCACGCCACCGGAAATTCCGGAAATGACCGTCGAGCTCACCAGCCCGACACCTCCGGCCCCGCCGACACCGGAGCCGCCGCCC
>NZ_JBYTBO010000045.1:0-8349 GCF_058789255.1 Pseudomonas sp. FW215-R2 | reverse complement strand
GGCCGGTTTAGAGGGGGTAGGGGGAGTCGTTGAGCGGGTTTTTGCCGATGATCAGGAATGAATGAGCGGATTTCCGCTCATTCAGGTACGAACATTTCCCGGGTCAGACCATGGCGCTGCATCTTTTCATTGAAGGTGCGGCGTGGCAGTTGCAGTTCTTCAAGTACGGCTTTCACATCGCCCTTGTGCCGGGTCAACGCCGCCCGCAAACACTGCGCCTCAAACGCCTCTTGCTGCGCCGCCAGTGACTGGCCGGGATCGATGCCCTGCACCGGTTCATCCAGCCCCAGCACCTGCCGTTCGGCGACATTCGCCAGTTCCCGCACATTACCCGGCCAGTCATGACTCAGCAGGTGGCTCAATTGCGTGCCACTGAGCGGCGGGAAGGTCCGGCCCAAGCGTTGGGCAGCGCTCTGGGCGAAGGATTCGAACAACAACGGAATGTCTTCCCGACGATCACGCAACGGCGGCAGGCGCAATTCGGCGACGTTCAGGCGATACGCCAGGTCCTCGCGAAAACGCCCGGCCCGCGCTTCATCCAAAAGATCGGGTTTGGTCGCCGCGACGATCCGCAGGTCCACGCGAATACTCTGGTTCGACCCCAGCCGCTCCAGCTTCTGCTCCTGCAACACCCGCAGCAGTTTTACCTGCTGGGCCAGCGGCATGCTTTCGATTTCATCGAGAAATAGCGTGCCGCCATCGGCGTATTCCAGCTTGCCGATGCGCTTGCCGGAGGCCCCGGTGAACGCGCCGCTTTCATGCCCGAACAACTCGGCTTCGAACAACTGCTCGGGGATCGCCGCGCAGTTCAGCGCCACGAACGGTTTGTCGGCGCGCGGGCCGAAGTCGTGCAGGCAGCGGGCGACCAGTTCCTTGCCGCTGCCGGTCTCGCCACGGATCAGCACGTTGACCGGCAGCGTCGCCAGATCCAGCACCTGTCGGCGCAAGGTCTGCAAGCCACGGGATACACCGAGCAACGTCGCATCCAGTTTGGCGCGGTTGTCGGCCTGTTCGTGCAGGGCACGGTTTTCCAGCACCAGCCGACGCTTGTCCAGCGCCCGGCGCAGGCTGCCGAGCAAGGTTTCCGGGCTGAAGGGCTTTTCCAGAAAGTCGTAGGCACCGTCGCGCATGGCTTCGACCGCCATCGGCACATCGCCGTGGCCGGTGAGCAGAATCACCGGCAGGTCGGCATCCCGGCGCTGCACCTCGGCCAGCAGTTCAAGACCGCTGAGGCCAGGCATGCGTACGTCGCTGACAATCACCCCGGCAAAATGCGCCGGCAGCGCCGCCAGGCATTCCTCGGCGCGGCTGAACAGTTGCACCTCGAAACCGGACAGGCTCAGCCATTGTTCGACGGCACTGCGAATGCTGCTTTCGTCATCGACCACCATCACCGCATTGAGCATCAGATGTGCGCCTCCAGATCGATCGGCAAGGTCAGGCTGAACACTGCGCCGTTGTCGCCATTGTCGGCGCTCAGGCGCCCGCCGGATTCGTGGACGATGGCAAACGACACCGCCAGCCCCAGACCGAGGCCGTCACCCACCGGTTTAGTGGTGAAGAACGGGTCGAACACCTGGCCCAGATGCTCTTCGGCAATACCGCCGCCATTGTCGATGACGCTCAGGCGCCACAGTTGCTCGTCGGCTTCCAGACGGATTTCCAGACGCTTGCAAGGTTTGCCTTGCATAGCGTCGAGGGCGTTGCGCAGCAGGTTGATCAGCACTTGTTCGAGGCGGATCGCATCGCCGCGCACCCAGGCCGGACGGGTCAGATGCAGCACAAGGCTGACCTGTTCGTCGCGCATTCTTGCGTCCAGCAACTGCAGGGCCTGATCGACCACTGTCGCCAGATCCAGCCGCTCGCGCAAACCGCTGGGGCTCTTGCGGGCGAAGGTTTTCAAATGACCGGTCAGGGCCGCCATGCGCGTGAGCATTTCATCGACCGGTTTGAGCGCCTTGTAGGCGTCATCGACGCGGCCATGATCGAGCAGCAGGCGCAAGGTCGCCAGTTGCATGCGCTGAGCGGTCAGCGGCTGATTGATTTCGTGGGCCAGCGCCGCCGACATCTGTCCCAGTGCCGCCAGTTTGGCTGACTGCACCAGACCGTCCTGAGCGGTACGCAAGTCGCGGGTACGTTCTTCGACCAGTTGCTCAAGCTCTTCGCGGCTGCGCTGGCGCATCTTCGCCAGACGCCAGCGCTGGTTGAGGAACAACAACAGGAACACCAGCGCCAGCCACACCCCGGCAGCGGCGAGCCCGGCATTGCGCTGGTCTTCGAAGGACAGTTGCGGGCGTCGCAGCAGGTGCAGGGTCCAGCCTTCGGCGGTCAGCGGCAGCGATTCCCACAGGTAATCCGCTGTGCCTTGCGGGCCTTCGACACGGCGCAGATCACTGTTGTCGTCGAAGCGACGCAGCGACAGATGAGTCAGCGGCACCAGCGACTGTTTGTCGTATTGGCGGGTGGCCTTGATCTCTTTGTAATCGGCCGGGCTCAGCGGGTGCAGGAGGCGATAGCGCCAGTCGGGCTGGTTGGCGATGAAAATGATCCCGCGTGCATCACTGACCAGCAGGGTGTCGCTGCCCTGGCTCCATTCGCGTTCAAGTTCCGGGAATTCGAGCTTGACCACCATCGCCCCGAGGAACTCGCCGTTGTCGCCGAGCACCGCGCTGGACAGGAAATAACCGGGAATCCCGCTGGTCACGCCGACTGCGTAGAAACGCCCGGTGCCCTGGGTGCGGGTCTGGCTGAAGTAGGGGCGAAAGCCGTAGTTGTGACCGACGTAGCTGCTGGGCAGACGCCAATTGCTGGCCGCCACCGCGAGGCCGGTGTGATCGAGCAGTTCCAGCGTCGAGGATTGTGCTGCGCCGTTGATCTTTTCCAGTTTCAGGTTGAGCGCCGCTTGCTGTTCGGCGTCGACCGGACCGGCCAGTGCCGCACGCAATTGCGGATCCAGTGCGAGCACGGCGGGCAGGGCGCGGTAGCGGTCGATCAGTGTGTGCAAAGAATTGGCGTACAGTGCCAACTGCTGATTGGCCCGCGCCGCGTCCTCTTCCAATGCCTGGCGTTCGGCGTGGCGGATCGCAAGAGTCGCGGCGAGGGCGGCGCCGGCGATGATCAGCAGGGTATACAACGACAGACGCAGGGTACGGGAAGTCGGCAGCATGCTGGGGCAAACGGATGGCAGGACGGGCGGGCACGATACCATGCAGATGTGTAGGCGGGGTTCCTGTTCATAGATGCGATGAGCGTGCCGTATTTTTTTGCAGATACCGAACTGGAGGTATCGACAATTGCGCTCGAAAAAACCTCCCCTGCATTATTGTGCGAATTTTATACATTCAAAAAAACGGCCGGCTATCCACTTGGATGAGCCGGCCGTTTTTATAAGGCAAATAGCTTACTGCACTTCCACCGCAAGGCTCTCGCTGATCTTCTGTTGCCAGATCGCAGGACCGGTGATGTGGACCGATTCACCTTTGCTGTCCACCGCAACGGTGACCGGCATGTCCTTGACCTCGAACTCGTAGATCGCTTCCATGCCCAGCTCGGCGAACGCCAGTACCTTGGACTTCTTGATCGCTTGCGCCACTAGATAAGCGGCGCCGCCGACGGCCATCAGGTACACAGCCTTGTTGTCCTTGATCGCTTCGATCGCAGTCGGGCCGCGCTCGGATTTGCCGATCATGCCCAACAGGCCGGTCTGCTCGAGGATCTGACGGGTGAACTTGTCCATCCGCGTGGCGGTGGTCGGGCCAGCCGGGCCAACCACTTCGTCACCGACCGGATCAACCGGGCCGACGTAGTAGATGAAGCGACCTTTGAGGTCCACCGGCAGGGTTTCGCCCTTGTTCAGCATCTCGACCATGCGCTTGTGCGCGGCGTCGCGACCGGTGAGCATCTTGCCGTTGAGCAGGACGGTTTCGCCCGGCTTCCAGCTCTGCACGTCTTCCGGGGTCAGGGTGTCGAGGTTGACACGACGGGCCGACGGACCTGCTTCCCAGACGATTTCCGGGTAGGCGTCCAGCGGTGGCGCTTCCAGCGAAGCCGGGCCGGAACCGTCGAGCACGAAGTGGGCGTGACGGGTGGCAGCGCAGTTCGGGATCATGCACACCGGCAGCGAGGCGGCGTGGGTCGGGTAATCCATGATCTTCACGTCGAGCACGGTGGTCAGGCCACCGAGGCCCTGGGCGCCGATGCCCAGCTGGTTGACCTTCTCGAACAGCTCCAGACGCATTTCTTCGATGCGGTTCTGCGGGCCACGGGCTTTCAGCTCGTGAATGTCGATGGACTCCATCAACACTTCTTTCGCCATGACAGCGGCTTTCTCGGCGGTGCCGCCGATGCCGATGCCCAGCATGCCCGGTGGGCACCAGCCGGCGCCCATGGTCGGAACGGTCTTCAGCACCCAGTCGACGATCGAGTCGGACGGGTTGAGCATGGCCATTTTCGACTTGTTCTCGGAACCGCCGCCCTTGGCCGCCACGTCCACTTCCACGGTGTTGCCCGGGACGATGGAGTAGTGGATGACCGCCGGGGTGTTGTCCTTGGTGTTTTTACGAGCGCCCGCCGGGTCGGCGAGGATCGAGGCACGCAGGACGTTTTCCGGCAGGTTGTAGGCGCGGCGCACGCCTTCGTTGATCATGTCGTCCAGGCTCATGGTCGCGCCATCCCAACGCACGTCCATGCCCACACGCACGAACACGGTCACGATACCGGTGTCCTGGCAGATCGGCCGGTGGCCGGTGGCGCACATGCGCGAGTTGATCAGGATCTGCGCCATCGAGTCACGGGCCGCTGGCGATTCTTCGCGCAGGTAGGCTTCGTGCATCGCCTGGATGAAGTCCACGGGGTGGTAGTAGGAAATGAATTGCAGGGCGTCGGCAACGCTCTGAATCAGGTCGTCTTGCTTGATCACGGTCATGAGTCGCGCTCCTCTAAAAGACGGGAACATTCAATAAGGTGCCTGCGGCTTGGGTGCATCGGTCGGTCGCAGACACCTTTCAAGGCACGCCGGGGCTGCTGGCGCGACGCTAAAAAGGCGCGGCAGTATACCGCGCCTCCCTGGTGGTGACACGCGCCGGTAGTCATTCGTTGGTCGCATGGCAGGAGCCGGTCGATGTGGTCTGCAAGCGCTGCGTCCGGTTCGCTGTTTGCGGACGGCGAAGGCCGACAAAAAATCACGCGCGGCCGGCGCTATTGGCGGGCGCTCCGGGAAGCCGGGAGGGGCGGGCCCAAGGGCTTTTTTGACGCCAATTATCCGGCCCGAAAATCAATGGTCATTTATCGACTACGCCACTAAAGTGGCAGCCGGTCTGTAGAGTAGGACACTCGGTCAGCCTCTTATCGCACGGTGAGTCAACGATTGACCCATAACGCCATTCAACGTCTTTTGCTCAAACGCTTCGCCCTCGCTGCAGCCACCTATGGATTGGCCTTGCTGCTGCTGTGGCTGGCGTATTTCACCGGACACTACGAAGATTCGCTGACAGGCGTCGCTGTCGGCAGCGCCCTGGTGGTCATCAGCCAGGCGACTCTGTTCGCGGTGTTTTTCTCAGGTGCCAACCTGCGGTTCTCCGACCCGAGCCTGACCGAAGCGCAAGTGCTGCTCGGCCTCGGCTGGCAGACGTGGCTGATCGCGCATCTGGAAGAAGCGCGGGGCGAGTTCCTGGTCTTCTATGTGCTGATCCTGCTGTTCGGCCTGTTCCATTTGTCGCGCCGGGCCTTTGTGCGCTGCGCGATGCTGGTGTTCTTCAGTTTCTGCGCCATCACGCTGTGGGACGGTTACCACTTCCGCCTGCACGATCCGGCGCTCTCCGCGTTGCAGGCGTGCATTCTGTTGATCGTGCTGGCATGGCTGGTGATCTACGCACGCTTCGTCCAGACCTCACGGCAACGCATGCGCCAGCGCCGGTTTGCCTTGCAGGCGCATCAGGACACCCTGCGCGGGATGATGCGCCAGCTCGAAGACCTGGTGGCCACCGACGAACTGACCGGGCTGTTCAACCGCCGGCATTTCCTGCGCCTGGCCACCCGCGAATTGAACGCGATGGAAGCCGACGTGGTGCACGGTCTGGCGCTGATCGACCTCGACCATTTCAAACGCATCAATGATATACACGGTCATGCGGCCGGCGATCAGGTGCTGCAAGCCTTCGCCGGAGTGGCCGGTGCCTGTCTGCGTGACGGTGATGTGCTGGCCCGTTATGGTGGTGAAGAATTCGTGGTGCTGCTGCCCGATTGCAACGCCGAGCGGCTGACCGCCTGTTGCGAACGGCTGCGCATCGCCTTCACCGACGTTGAACTGGTGGGCCTGAATGTGAAAAACCTTAGCCTGTCTGCCGGCATGACCCTGCTGGAACTGGGCGATGATCTGGACGACGCCTTGCAGCGCGCCGATCAGGCGCTGTACCGGGCCAAACGCGACGGGCGCAACCGTTGCGCAGCCGCGTGGGAGAACGTCGATGCCTGAACTGCGGGTCGGTGAACGAAAGTGGTCGGTGGCGGCGGGCAGCAACCTGCTCGATGCTCTCAATCAGAACGGTGTGGCGGTGCCTTATAGCTGCCGCGCCGGCAGTTGCCATGCGTGTCTGGTGCAATGCGTGCAAGGTCTGCCTGCTGACAGTCGCCCCGATGCCTTGAGCGCTGAACAGCGTGATCAGGGCTGGCGCCTGGCCTGTCAGTGTCAGGTGATCGAGGACTTGCAGGTGCACACCTTCGATCCCGTCACCGATGGTCGCCCGGCCTCGGTCGAAGCGCTGGACTGGCTCGGCGACAGCGTGCTGCGGTTGCGCCTGACACCCCAGCGACCGTTGCGCTACAGCGCCGGCCAGCATCTGGTGCTGTGGGCCGGCCACGTTGCGCGGCCGTATTCGCTGGCGAGCCTGCCGGAAGAAGACCGTTTTCTTGAATTTCACCTCGATTGCCGCCAGCCCGGTGAATTCAGCGATGCCGCGCGCCGCTTGCAGATCGGCGACCCGATCCGCCTCGGTGAACTGCGCGGCGGTGCGTTGCATTACGACCCGGACTGGCACGACCGGCCGCTGTGGCTACTGGCGGCGGGCACCGGACTAGGCCCCTTGTTCGGTGTGTTGCGCGAAGCCTTGCGTCAGGATCATCGGGGCGCCATTCGCGTCATTCATCTGGCCCATGATGCCGACGGGCATTACCTGGCCAAACCCCTTGAAGCACTGGCCGCGCAGCGGGAAAACCTCAGCGTCGAATTGTGGACGGCGGCCGAGTTGCCGGCCGCTTTGGCGCAACTGCGCCTTGTCTCCCGACAAACGCTGGCCTTAGTCTGCGGCTCGACTGCCAGCGTTGACGCGTTTGCCAAGCGTCTGTTCCTGGCCGGACTGCCGCGCAATCAACTGCTGGCCGATGTCTTCCTGAGCCGTGGTTGAGCGCTGATTCTTCAGACGCGAGACCTGCCATGCCCGAAGCCATCCTGCTGCACCGCGAACGCGGTTTGCTGACCCTGCGCCTCAACCGCCCCGACAAGAAAAACGCCCTGACCCGCGCCATGTACAGCCAGTTGGCCGAGGCGCTCAAGCAGGCCAATCAAGACCCCGAGATCAACGCGGTGCTGATCACCGGCAGCGCCGAGTGCTTCACCGCCGGCAACGACATCGCCGACTTTATCCAGCAACCGCCGAGCGACCTCGACAGCCCGGTGTTTCACTTCATGCTTGAACTCCTCGAATGCCGCAAACCGGTGATCGCCGCCGTGGCCGGGGCGGCGGTGGGGATTGGCACGACGCTGCTGTTGCATTGCGATCTGGTGTACGTGGCGCGGGATGCACGGTTGCGCATGCCGTTCGTCAATCTCGGGTTGTGCCCGGAGTTCGGTTCCAGCCTGATCCTGCCGCGTTTGCTCGGGCAGGCCAAAGCGTCGGAGTTGTTGTTGCTGGGTGAAGGTTTTACCGGTGAACAAGCGGCGGCCTGGGGGATTGCCACCGAGGCACTGGGCAGCGGCGAAGCAGCACTGGCCAAGGCGCGGGAGATGGCGTTGCGGTTTGACGAGCTGCCGGCTGAAGCGGTGCGGATCAGCAAGCAATTGATGCGGGCGCCGGATCGCGAATTGATTCGCAAGGTGATCGAGGAGGAGGGCGCGCTGTTCACCCAGCGGCTTCGTTCGCCGGAGGCGTTGGCGGCGTTGACCGGGTTCATCAAACGCCATTGAGATATCCGCCGACCGCCGACCGCCGACCGCCGACCGCCGACCGCCGACCGCCGACCGCCGCCGCACTCCGTGCACCGATCGTTCCCACGCTCTGCGTGGGAATGCAGCCCGGGACGCTCCGCGTCCCATGCCGAAGCGGACGCGGAGCGTCCATTGAGGCATTCCCACGC
>NZ_JBYTBO010000044.1:0-12577 GCF_058789255.1 Pseudomonas sp. FW215-R2 | reverse complement strand
AGCCACCTTCGGCAACGCGACGTTCTTGCAGACGATCCGAGCCACCTTCGGCAACGCGGCGCTCTTGCAGACGATCCGAACCACCTTCAGCGACGCGACGTTCCAGCAGACGATCCGAGCCGCCTTCAGCGACGCGACGTTCCAGCAGACGATCCGAACCACCCTCGGCAACGCGCTGTTCGATCAAGCGATCCGAACCGCCTTCAGCGATCATGGTGTGGGCAGGTTTGGCGGCAAATGCGTTGAAGGCCAGAACCGAAAGGGCAATGCTGAGGATGACTTGGCGTTTCATGATTTTGTGCTCCGGGGGTGTTGTTTGTTTGGTATGGAGCAGATGTTACGCCCGGGATTTTTTAAGAGAACTTCATTGACGTGATGGTGAACATCGACGCCGATGATGGTTTGTCACAGCACCTTCACCGCGCGGCCAATCGCCTGGATCGGCCCGGTGGGTTTGCCGATCGGCGAACCATTGGCGCCTTCCAGCGTCAGCTCGAACAACTGGTTAGGTTGCAGCGGCGGCAGCTTGTCCAGCGGGATCGACAGCGCTTGCCCCGGCTTGACCAGACCCAGCGACACCGGGCCTTGCCAGCCGTCGGCCTTGGTCCAGAACTCCAGCGCCTTGTCCGCCGGCACCTCGACCACGCCCAGCGGAATCAACTGAATCTCCCGGGGACTGCTGGCCTGGATCACCCAGCCCGGCGCCTTGTCCTGCGGGGCGACCAGTACCACCAGATAACTCGGTTTCGGCGTGGTCTGGGTTAACAGGATCGAACCCAATAACAAGGTTGCGGCCAACCCGGCAGCGCTCAAACCGCGCCACAGTGACAGGCGGTTCCACCATGAAATCTCTGGCGCCATCTTATGGGCGAGTTGCCCGACACTGCGTTCAATGCGTTGCCACAACTGCGACGAGGGCTGATGCGCCGGGGCGAGGTCGGTCAGTTCCAGCAGACGCCGTTCCCAGGCATCCACGGCCGCTTGCAGCTCGGGCTCGTTCGGCAGGCGTCGCTGCACTTCGGCGCGTTCTTCGGCCGAGAGCGTGCCAAGCACGTATTCGCCCGCCAGTTCATCGCGTTCCTGCGCCGATTCGGTGGTCATCCCATGCACTCCCGCAACGCATTGAGGCTGCGTTTGATCCAGGCTTTGACGGTGCCCAGCGGCGTATCGAGGCGTTGGGCGATCTGCGCGTGGCTGTAACCGTCGACGTAGGCGTGAAGGATGCAGCGGCGCCGTTGCGGTTCCAGTTGATGCAGGCAGCGGTGGATGCGCGTCGATTGCGCCAGCGTGTCGAAGCCGTCATCACTCGCCAGTGATTCGTTGCTGTCGTCCAGCGGTGTTTCCCGGCCATGATCGCGCAACACATTCAGCGCCAGATGCCGGGTCACGCTGAACATCCAGCCGCGGGCCGAACCGCGCGACGGATCGAACCCCGACGCGCCGGCCCAGATTTTGATGAACGCATCATGGACGATGTCCTCCGCCAGCGCCGTATCACGCACCAGACGCCGGGCCACACCGAGCAGCCGCGGACCTTCCTGCACGTACAATTCGCGCAGCGCCTCGCGCTCACCGCGAGAACAGGCGGCGAGGCGGGCTTCGTAATCGAACAGGTTTTCGGGCAAGGGCATGTCCTGCAATCTAGCAAGCATCGACCAAACGTCCAGTCAGGTTCAGTTCGCCGCCCAGAAAATGTAATCGGCCTGGTACTTCACCACTTCCTGTTTACCCTTGTTTGCGGCCGTGCATTCGCTGCCCGGCGCCACACCGCCCTTGAGGGCGACACGCTGGATGTAGCTCACGCCGCTCATCGCGCCTTTGCCTTCAGCGGGGTTGGCCTTGACCAGTTGATAGGGCAGGTTGCCCGGACTTGAGGGGGCAACGGCCAGTTGCGTGCCGGTGACTTTCGAACCGTCCTGCGCCTGCCAGGTGGCGGGCGGGCCGAAGTAGGTGCCGACCTGTTTGCCGCTGCGATCGTTGAGCACCGCTTTCGGGCCGACGAACACCCACTCGGTTTGGCCGGTGGCATTGGCTTTGTCCCGGCATTCGTAGGTGATCTCGCCGACCCCGGTGGTTTCCAGGGCGATCTTGTGGCCGTCCGGCACCTTGATCGCGTCGGGATAACTGCTTTGGGCAAAGCTTGTCGAGGCGACAGCGAGCAAACCGGTGAGGCCAATCAATTGGGTGATGTTCATCAGTGTTTCTCCGAAAAGGGTAAACCGCTGACAGCCGAAAGAGGGCTGTTACAGGGACTACCCGTGACGGAACGGTTTGGATGCAGGGCTCATGAGAAATTTTTTGCAGCCGTTGCAGATCCCTCAATTTGGCGTGCCTGCACGAGCCCGGAAGCCTTGAGCAACGCCTGGGTATAGGCATGCTGCGGCGCCGCAAAAATCTCGCGCGACGCTCCCTGTTCCACCACCTTGCCATCCTTGATCACCATCAAGTCATGCGCCAGCGCATGCACCACCGCCAGGTCATGGCTGATGAACAGGTACGTCAAGCCATGGCGGATCTGCAACTGCCGCAGCAATTCCACCACCTGTTTCTGTACCGTGCGGTCCAGCGCGGAGGTCGGCTCGTCGAGCAGAATCAGCGCCGGTTCCAGCACCAGCGCCCGGGCGATGGAAATACGCTGGCGCTGGCCGCCGGAGAATTCGTGGGGATAGCGGTGTCGGCTCTGCGGGTCGAGGCCGACTTCCTCCAGGACGCGGATCACCGCTGCCTCACGTTCCTCGGCCGTGCCGATGCCGTGGGTCAGCAGGCCTTCGGCGATGATCTGCTGCACCGACATCCGTGGGCTGAGGCTGCCGAACGGATCCTGGAACACCACCTGGATCTGCCGGCGCAACGGGCGCATCAAACGCTGATTGAGCAGGCTCAATTGCTTGTTGCCGAACCGAATATCGCCCTCGGATTCCACCAGCCGCAGAATCGCCTGGCCCAGCGTCGACTTGCCCGAGCCGGACTCGCCGACTATGCCCAGGGTCTTGCCCCGTTGCAGACGAAAACTCACGCCGTCTACCGCCTTGATGTATTCCTGGGTGCGGCTGAACAGCGCCTTGGGCAGCGGGAACCAGACTTTCAGATCGTCCACCTCCAGCAGGTTGTGATCGTAGCGGCTCGGCACCGGCGCGCCGGATGGTTCCGCCTCGATCAGCAGGCGGCTGTAAGGATGCTGCGGGGTGTGGAACAGCGTTTCGCAATCGGCCTGTTCGACGATTTCCCCGTGGCGCATCACGCACACCCGTTGGGCGATGCGCCGCACCAGATTGAGGTCATGGCTGATCAGCAGCAGCGACATGCCGAGGCGTTGCTGCAACTCGATCAACAGCTCCAGAATCTTCTGCTGCACGGTCACGTCCAGCGCTGTGGTTGGCTCATCGGCGATCAGCAATTCGGGTTCGTTGGCCAGCGCCATGGCGATCATCACTCGTTGCCGCTGGCCGCCGGAGAGCTGGTGCGGATAGGCCTTCAACCGTTGCAACGGTTGGCGAATGCCCACCAGTTCCAGCAGCTCCAGCGTGCGCTGGCGAGCGGCGCGACCCTTGAGCCCCTTGTGGATCTCCAGCACTTCGCTGATCTGTTTCTCCACCGTGTGCAACGGGTTCAGCGAGGTCATCGGCTCCTGGAAAATCATCGCGATGCGATTGCCGCGCAAGCTGCGTAGTTGATTTTCGCTGGCGTGCAGCAAGTCCACGCCGTTGTAGCGGATGCTGCCCGTGCTGCTGACGGTCTTGGCCGGCAGCAAACGCAGGATCGAGTGCGCCGTCACCGACTTGCCCGAGCCGGATTCGCCGACCAGTGCCAGGCACTCGCCACGGCGGATGTCGAGGTTTACGCCGTGCACCACTTCATGCCCGGCGAAGGCGACGCGCAGGTCGCGGATTTCAATCAGGTTATCGGTCATTTCAGCTCCGGGGATCAGGATCGCGGATCGAACGCGTCACGGCAGGCTTCGCCGATAAACACCAGCAAGGACAGAATCAGCGCCAGGGCAAAAAACGCCGTCAGCCCCAGCCACGGCGCTTGCAGATTGCGCTTGGCCTGGCCGATCAGTTCTCCCAGCGACGCGGTGCCGGCGGGCATGCCGAAGCCGAGAAAGTCCAGTGCGGTGAGGGTGGCGATGGCGCCGGTCAGAATGAACGGCAGGTAGGTGAGGGTGGAGGTCATGGCGTTGGGCAGAATGTGCCGGCGCATCAGTTCGCTGTCCATCAGACCCAGCGCCCGCGCAGCCTTGACGTATTCCAGGCTGCGCCCGCGCAGGAACTCGGCGCGCACCACGTCCACCAGTGCCAGCCAGGAAAACAGCGCCATGATCCCCAGCAGCCACCAGAAACTCGGCGAGACGAACCCGGACAAAATGATCAGCAGGTACAACACCGGCAGCCCCGACCAGATCTCCAGCACCCGTTGCCCGAGCAAGTCGACCCAGCCGCCGTAGTAACCCTGCAACGCCCCGGCGACGATGCCGACCAGCGCACTGACGGCGGTGAGGATAAGCGCAAACAGAATCGAAATCCGCGTGCCGAATATCACCCGCGCCAACACGTCCCGCGCCTGATCGTCGGTGCCCAGCCAGTTGCTGGAGGACGGCGGACTCGGTGCTGGTTCCGTGAGGTCGTAATTGACCGTGTCGTAGCTGAACGGGATCGGCGGGAACAGCATCCAGCCGCCCTGATCCTCGATCAGCCTGTGTACGTAATTGCTGGCGTAATCCGGCTGGAACGGCAGTTCGCCCCCGAAATCGGTTTCCTGATAATCGCTGAGGATCGGGAAGTAAATGGCGTTGTGGTAGCGGATCACCAGCGGCTTGTCGTTGGCGATCAGTTCGCCGCCGAGGCAGATCAGGCACAGCCCGATGAACAGCCACAGCGACCAGCGCCCGCGACGGTTGGCCTTGAATTGCGCGATGCGCCGCCGGCCCAGAGGGGAGAGTGTGAACATCAGGCAGTCCTCGCCGAAAAGTCGATGCGCGGGTCGAGCAGGGTGTAGCAGAGGTCACCGATCAGCTTGATCAACAGGCCGAACAGGGTGAACAGGAACAGCGTGCCGAACACCACCGGGTAGTCCCGCGACACCGCCGCTTCGTAGCTCATGCGCCCGAGGCCGTCGAGGTTGAAGATGGTTTCGATCAGCAGGGAACCGGCGAAAAACACCTCGATCAACGCCGACGGCACACCGGCCACCACCAGCAGCATCGCGTTGCGAAACACATGGCCGTAGAGCACGCGTCTTTCGGTCAGCCCCTTGGCGCGCGCGGTGATCACGTACTGGCGGCTGATCTCGTTGAGGAAGCTGTTCTTGGTCAGGATCGTCAGCGTCGCAAAACCGCCGATCACCAGCGCCGTCACCGGCAACACCAGGTGCCAGAGGTAGTCGCCGACCTTGCCCCACAGGCTCAGACTGTCGAAGTTGTCCGAGACCAGCCCCTGCACCGGAAACCAGTTGACGTAGCTGCCCCCGGCGAACACCACGATCAACAGGATCGCGAACAGAAACGCCGGCATTGCGTAGCCGACGATGATCGCCGTGCTGCTCCAGACATCAAATGCGCTGCCATTTCGGATCGCCTTGCGAATGCCCAGCGGGATCGAGATCAGGTAGGTGATCAAGGTTGCCCACAGGCCGAGGGACAGCGACACCGGTAGTTTCTGTACGATCAGATCCGTCACCTTCGCACCGCGAAAGAAACTGCTGCCCAGGTCCAGTTGCGCGTAGTTCTTGAGCATCAGCCACAGGCGTTCGTGCATCGGTCGGTCGAAACCGTAGTGGTGTTTGATTTCTTCGATCAGCGCCGGGTCCAGGCCACGGCTGCTGCGCCCGGCACCGCCGATGGCGGTTACCTCGCTGGCGCCGCCCATGCTGTGCCCGCCGAAGCCTTGCAGGCGGGCGATGGCCTGTTCCACCGGGCCGCCGGGCGCGGCCTGCACGATGACGAAGTTGACCACCAGAATGCACAGCAGCGTCGGGATGATCAGCAACAGACGTCGACTCAGATAACGCCACATGTCACTGGCCCCCCGCGAGTTGGTGCAAGGCACTCATTTGCTGGTTGGTCAGCGGCTTGGTCGAGACCTCCCACCAGGTGTCGAGGCCTTCGCTGTAGATCGGTTGCACCGGCGGCATGCCGAAGCGGTTCTGATACACCGTCGGCGTGCCTTTGGAGTAGTAGTTGGGAATCATGTAGTCACCCCATTGCAGCACCCGGTCGAGGACGCGGGCGTAACGCACCATGGCGTCGCGGGTATTGGCCTGCACCAGGCCGTCGATCAGTTGGTCCACCGCTGGGTCCGCCAGCACCATTGAATTGGAGCTGCCGACCTGCGTGGCGCTCTGCGAGGCGTACAGGCTGTACAACTCGCGGCCCGGCGAGACGATCGGATCGCCGCTGCGCGGGAAACTGGTGACGATCATGTCGTAGTCCCGGGCGTTGAGCCGGTTGATGTACTGCGCCGAATCGATGCGTCGCAGATTGAGGGTGATGCCGATCTGCGCGAGGGTGCGTTTGTACGGCAGCAGCATGCGGTCGAAACCGCCCTGGCCGTCGAGGAAGGTGAATTCGAATGGCTCGCCGGCGGCGTTCACCAGCCGATTGTTTTTCGGCGTCCATCCGGCTTCGGCCAGCAGCTTTAATGCTTGCAACTGCTTGTCGCGGATGTAGCCGCTGCCATCGGTTTTAGGCGCCTGATAGACCCGGCTGAAAGCCTCGTCCGGAATCTGTCCGCGCAGCGATTCGAGGATCGCCAGTTCCCCGGCGTCGGGAAGTGCGGTGGCAGCCATTTCACTCTTTGGCCAGTAGCTGTTCTGGCGCACGTAGAAGCCGCGCATCATCTGCTTGTTGGTCCACTCGAAATCCCACAGCAGGCTCAGCGCCTGACGCACGCGGCGATCCTTGAACAGCGGGTTCTGCAGGTTGAACACAAAACCCTGGGCGCTGGTCGGTTTGTCCGGGGCGAGAATCGCCTGTTGCAGGCGTCCGTCGCGCAGGGCCGGACTGTCGTAGCCGACCACGTAGCCAGACGAGGAAAACTCGCGGTTGTAGTCGAACGCGCCGGCCTGCAGCAGTTGCCGGGCGACGTCGGTGTCGCCGTAGAAATTCACGGTCAGGCTGTCGAAGTTATACATCCCGCGACTGACCGGCAGGTCTTTGCCCCACCAGTGCGGATCACGCTGGAAACCGATGCTGCGCCCGGCGTCGACCTTGCTGACACGGTACGGGCCGCTGCCCAGCGGCGGTTCGAAGCCGCCGCCGTTGGCGAAGTCGCGGGTCTTCCACCAGTGTTCGGGCACCGGTCGCAGCGACGCCAGATCCAGCGCCAGCGTGCGGTTGAGGTTGTTCTTGAAGGTGAAGCGAATCTGCCACGGGCCTTCGATCAGCACATCCTGCACGTCGGCGTATTGCTGGCGATAACTCAGGCTGCCCTTGGTCATCAACAACTCGAAGGTGTAGCGCACGTCCTCGGCGGTGATCGGTGTGCCGTCGGCGAAACGCGCCTCGGGATTCAGGTTGAAACGCACCCACAGGCCGCCGGGATCGCGCTCCATGGATTGCGCCACCAGACCGTAGACGGTGTAGGGCTCGTCCAGCGAACGGAACGCCAGCGGCGAATACACCCAGTCGTTGACCTGCACCACGGAAATGCCTTGATCGGCATACGGGGTGATGTAGTTGTACTGACCGATTTCCATCGAGGCGCGGCTGAGCGAGCCACCCTTTGGTGCGTCGGGATTGACGAAGTCGAAGTGGTGAAAGCCGGCGGGGTATTTCGGCGCCTCGCCGTACACCGTCATCGCGTAGCTGCCGCCGGCCAGCGCAGATGCCACGTTGCACAGCAGCGCGCTGCCGAGCAGCAAGCCGGCCATGTTGCGCATGAATGTCATGAAGTCGTTCCTCTGAGCCGGAAAAACCCGAAGCGGCGGCTGGCCGCTGCGGGATGCGAATTCGCAAGGGGAGGGGGCCGGCCGGAGTCTTGCTCGGCCCCGACCGTGACTCAGAAGTGGTACGTCATGCGCGCAAACAGCGTGCGGCCCAGCGGATCGGTGTAGCGCGGGTCATAGCCGCTCTGGAAGTTGTAGGCCTGGTTGGAGAACGGCGGATCACGGTCGAACAGGTTCTTCACCCCGGCATCGACGTCTAGCACCTTGTCGAAGGTGTAACCGGCCGACAGGTCCCACACCGAATACGACGCGACCCGCGCGTTGGTTTCGCGGTCGTAGTCGTTGTAGCCGGTGGTGAAGCGGTTGGTCAGCGCCGCACGGGCGGCGCCGAAGGTCCAGGAACCGGTCAGGTTGTGTTTCCAGCGGGCAATCACACCGTCGCCCTTGAAGTCGCCGACCTTGTCGGTGAACGGGCCCTTGATGGTGCTCTGGAAGTCGTACTCGTCGACATAAGTGCCTTGCAGGCCCAGACCGAATTGACCGTACGGCGTGTTCGGGAAGCGATAGTCCAGCGACACATCGACGCCGTTGGTTTCGACGATGCCGAGGTTGGCGTTGCCGGTGACGATGTAATTGAGCGTGCCGTCGGCGTTGCGCACGAAGCGGTCGGGGTAGCTGCCGGCCTGATCGAACACGGTGGATTCCGGGAACGGCTGGATCTGGTTGGAGATGTGAATCCACCAGAAATCCAGTCCCACGGACAGATTGCTGACCGGCTGATAGACGAAGCCCAGCGTCACGTTGCGGGCTTTCTCCGGGGCCAGGTCTTCGTTGCCGCCGATCTGGTTGAGGAACTGCTGACCGCAATCGCGCCCGCCGTTGCCGCCCGGTTGCACGACACCGCCGGTACACAGCACCGGGTCGTTGTAGTAGCCCTGGGTGTAGGTGATGCTGCGCGGCGAATACAACTCATACAGCGACGGCGCGCGGAAACCTTCGCTGTAGGCGCCGCGTACTACCAGCTCCTTGAGCGGCTGATAGCGGAACGAATATTTCGGGTTGGTGGTGCTGCCGAAGTCGCTGTATTTGTCGTGACGTACGGCGGCGGACAGTTCCAGGCTGTCGAGCACCGGCACGTTGATTTCCGCGTAGGCGGCTTTCACGCTGCGGTCGCCTTCAACGCTGCCGGCCGGGTCGATGCCCAGGCTCTGGATGTCGCCGGCGAACGGCTCGAAGTCCTGGTGGAATTTCTCTTTGCGGTACTCGCCGCCCAGCGCCAGACCCGACGGGCCGGCACCGAACCAGTCACCGATTTCGCGGCTGATCCGCCCGTCGAAACCGGCGACCCGACCGACCGCCGTGGAATAGGCGCCGTGGTACATGGCCTGATCGATGTATTGCTGACCGGCGCTGCTCTGCGGCCCGAACGGGTTGAGCAGACCGCTGGCCAGACCGCTGATCATCGCCTGATCGCTGACGTAGCCGCTGGTGACGCTGGAGACGATCTTGTTCTGGTTGTAGGAGGCGCCAACGTTGTAGTCCCAGCCGCCAACCAGACCGTCGAAGCTCAGCAGGAAGCGCTGACTGGTGTTCTGGTCTTTCGATTCGCGCGGGCCGGCAGCCGTTTCGCGCCAGTTCACATCCACCGGTTGCGTCGGGTCGAGGGCGAAGCCGGTGGGCGCCGGAGTGATGCCGTTGCCGGGGTAGTAGGGCGAGGACGAATCCAGGCTCAGGCCGGTCAATGGCGCCGGGCCGACAGCGGTGGCGTTGTTGTTGCGCGACCAGAAGTATTCGAGGTTGACGTTGTGATCATCGGCCAGTTTGCCGGTGGTCTTGCCGAAGAACGAGGTCTTCTCGGTCTGCGGCACCAGGTCGATGTATTCGCGGGTGCTGAAGCGGCAGAGGCCGTCACGGGCCACTAGGTTGGGGCCGTTGCAATTGCTGTTGGCCAGCGGGTTGGTGGCATTGCCGTTCTGGCTGTAATTGCCGGGGAACGCGGTGCCGGAGGTCTGGTCCAGGCCACGGCCGGGCACGTAGTCGCGGGCGAAGGAGCGGTCGTTGGCGTCGAGGTTCTGCTGCTTGTTGTAGTTGAACACGCCGAGCACGTTGAAGCGGTCCTGCTCCAGGTCGCCGTAACCCCAACTGGCGCTCATGTCCTTGGTCGCACCGCCGCCGCTGTGGGTCGGGGTTTCGCCGCCGAGGGTGAGCTGGCCGTCGGTCATGGATTTCTTGGTGATGAAGTTGATCACGCCGCCGATGGCGTCGGTGCCGTACAGGGCCGAGGCGCCGTCGCGCAGCACTTCCACGCGCTCGATCGCGGCAAACGGGATCATGTTCAGATCCACCGCGCCGCCGGCCGAGTTGGTGCCCGACAGGGCGTTGTTCGCCAGCCGGCGACCGTTGAGCAGCACCAGCGTCTTGTTCGCGCCGATGCCGCGCATGTCGGCGAACGATGCGCCGCCGGTGGCCGCGCCGACCGAGCCTGCGCTGTTGTTGATCGACTGGCTGCCGGTGATGCGCTGCACCAGTTCGGCGGTGGTGGTCACGCCCTGTTTGCGCAGTTCCTCGGCCTTGAGTACGGTGATCGGCACCGCCGTTTCCGCATCGACCCGACGGATCGCCGAACCGGTCACTTCGACCCGTTGCAGTTGCGTGGTCGGCGCGACCACCGCAGCGGCGGCCGGGACGCTGTTGTCGTCCTCGGCAGCCTGAACCCCGGCGCCCATCCCCATGGCCACCAGGTACAACGGAACGAAACGGTGGCGGGAAATCGTCGCCACCAAGGGTTTGAGCGTGAAGCGTGGAGTGTTCATCAGCATGGTTGTTTCCGACTTTGTTAGACGTTTATCGAAATGGCCTTGTGAGCCCTCTTTGCACGGAGCACGGTGGTGCCGCGCCGCGAAAACCACTTTCTTCAAGCAAGCCGATCCCCTCCGAAGACGCGGTGCGTTTTTTCGGTCGGCCGATTGCGACGGGATTCAACGAACGGTGTCGGGCGCGTCCCTCACAGCGCGCCCGGCACCGGCGTCAGCGGGTGGTCATCACCGATATTTTGGTGATGCCCGAGCGCTCGATGGATGCCATGGCTTTGGCTACCTGGCCGTAATTCACGGCGGAGTCGGCCTGCAGCTGCACGCGCACTTCGGCGTCCTTGGCCTTGACCTCCTTGAGGCTGGCCTCCAGTGATTCCGGCGCCAGCTCGGTCTTGGCCAGGAAGAACTTGCCGTCCTGATCGACGCTGACCACCACCGGGTCTTTCTTTTCGGCGGGGGCGACGGCGTCGGTTTTCGGCAGGTTGACCTTGATCGCATTGGTCATCAGCGGCGCGGTGACGATGAACACCACCAGCAGCACGAGCATTACGTCCACCAGCGGCGTGACGTTCATTTCGCTGAGCACTTCATCGCTGTCTTGAGTGGAAAAGGACATCAGCTGGCCTCCCGCACGGCGGCCGTGGATTTGGCGATGGCCTGGCGGCTGATGGAAAACGCACTGCGCGAGGCGAGGGCGTCGAAGTCGTGGGCGAAGTCATCCATGTCCGCCGAGGCCAGCTTCAGGCGCCGCAGGAAGAAGTTGTAAATCAGCACTGCCGGCACCGCGACGGCAATCCCCACGCCGGTGGCGATCAGCGCGTGGCCGATGGGCCCGGCCACGGTTTCCAGGCTCGCCGAACCGCTGGCGCCGATGCTTTGCAGGGCTTCCATGATTCCCCACACGGTACCGAACAGGCCAATGAACGGCGCGGTGCTGCCGATGCTGGCGAGGATCGCCTGGCCGTTTTCCAGCGAGCGGCGTTCCTTCTGGATCTGCTGGCGCAAGTTGCGCTCCAGTCGGTCGGAACGGTTGATGGTGTGCGCCAGTTGCTGGGTGGTGCGGGGGGATTCCTCCACCAGCAAGGCTTCGAAACCGCTGCTGGCGATCCGCGCCAGCGAGCCCGGATATTGGCTGGCGTGCTCGGCGGCGGTCAGCAGATCCGGCGCGCCCCAGAAGGCTTTGCTGAACTGTCTGTTCTGGGTTTTCTGGCGCAGGTATTGCGCCGACTTGACCAGCAGGATTGCCCAACTGACCACGGAAAACAGCACCAGCCCCCAGAGCACGCCGGGGACAATCATCGAAGACAAAGAATCGTTCATGGCTACACCTCGCTTGCGTTAATCGGTTGTGAGTTCGGTTGTCGCGCCGTCATTGCGGCAATTTGAAATCGATGGTTTGGGTGGCGAAGCCGTCGATCGGTGTGTCGCCGCGTTTGGCCGGAATGAACTTCCAGGCTTTCACCGCCGCGACCGCTGCGTCATCCAGTTGCGGCTTGCCGCTGGATTTGGTCACCGTCACCGAGCCTGCACGACCGTTGGCCAGCACCTGAATCCGCAGCACCACGCTGCCTTCCCAGTTGCGCCGCAGGGCCAGCGACGGGTATTCCGGTGGCGGGTTGCCGAGGCTGGCGAGGCCGGAAATTGCCGCCGACTCTTTCACCGGGCCCGGTGCCGCAGCAGGTGCCGGAGGCGCGCTCGGGGTGGCCGGGGCGGCAGGCGCTGCCGGTTGCGCAGGGGCGGGCGGCGCTTTCGGCGGCTCGGCCTTTTTCACCGGTTTGGGTTTCTCGACCGGTTTCGGTTTTTCGATCGGCTTGGGTTTCTCCACCGGTTTGGGCGGTGGCTTGACCGCGTCCTCGTCTTCCACCGGTTGTTCCGGTTCGGGA
>NZ_JBYTBO010000043.1:0-13088 GCF_058789255.1 Pseudomonas sp. FW215-R2 | reverse complement strand
GGACGAAAACATCGAACACGACCAGAAAATCCGCGTCGGCAACGAACGCCACGACGTCGTGGAAAAGAACAGCTACACGGAATTCAAGGCTGAAGAACACCACACCGTCTACGAAGACCGCAAAGTCGAAGCACGGGCCAACGACCACCTGACCGTGGGCGTGAACCAGCACATCAAGATCGGCACCGGACAATTCATCGACGCCGGCCAGGAAATTCACCTGAGCAGCGGGATGAAGGTGGTGCTGGAGGCTGGCGCTGAACTGACGTTGGTCGGCGGTGGCAGCTTCATCAAGATCGATGGCGGCGGCGTGACCATGAGTGGGCCGGCGATCAACATCAATTCGGGTGGTGGGCCGGGGAGCGGGACCGGGGCGGCGCCGTTGATGCCGGGCGTACTGAAACAGGCCGATGCCGATAAGGCGGGTGCCGTGCTGACACCGGCGCAGATCAACACCCTCAAGCGTAATGCGCCGTTTTGTGAAGAGTGTGAGAAGTGTAAGGCAGGGGCATGCGCGATCTGACTTGCGGGCGCCATACGCGAACAAATCTCATAGCGCTCAGAGACCGAGTCAATCTGCGCGTTTTGTCATGCTGTTTATCAGGTGTCTTGCTGACTCAACCGCAGACCGCCTCCGCAGCCGAGCGTCGCAGCGCTGTACCCGACGACGTCTCCAGCTACGTAATCAAGAGAAACAACTGTGACTCGCTTCGCGGTGATATTCCCGAGTACGACTCGGCCGACCCTGACAACATCAATCGGTTCGTCAGCAATGCAAACAAGTACTGCAAGGGAACAGATCAGCAGCTCAAGCAGTTGAAAGAAAAATACTCGGGAAACGAAAGCGTTCTGCACAAGCTTTCGGGTTACGAAGAAAACATTGAAGCGGACATGAGCCAATAAGCTCACCCATCAAGGACGGTTGTTGTGGCATCTGAAAAAATCACTCCCCAGGCCTGGCTCTCCGCGCACCCGCTCAAGGCGAACGAACGCCTGTACCTGATCGTCAGCGCCGCCAGCGATGCCGAAGCGCTCAAAGCCTTGTATCAGAGCGAACCGTCCGTCCAGGCCATTCCCGTCTGGGGCGGAACGCCCTACTCCACCTGGCAACCGGTGATGCCTTACGTCGCCGAACTCAAGTCCAACTCGGCCTTCCTGCCCTGGATCACCGAAACCGACGCCCTCGACTGGGGCTGGCTGGCGGTTTCCCGCTCGGAACCCAACGAAGTCTTCGAACACCTGCGCAGCCTGACCCAGGTGAAAATGCCGGACGGGACCGAGGTGTTTTTCCGGTTCTGGGATGGGCGGCATATGTATCCGATTCTTGAAGGGCTGGGTGAGAGCGCTGGGGAGGTGCTGCCGGTGTTTGAGCGGTATCTGGTCAATGGCCGCAGCCTGGAAGTCGGACCGAGGGTGGTGCCGAAGGCGAGGGATTGGCCGTGGTGGGAGGTGCCGAAAGATCTGCTAGACAGTTTGATGGCCGAAAACCCGTCGACCGTGATCGGCAACATGATGCAGTGGCTGCTGGACGAACATGCCGACCTGTACTTTTCGTTCCCGGAATCAAACCTGCAAAAGAAAGTGGCGCGCTTCGTAAAACGCACGCCACTCACGGAAGAAAATTTTACCGGCCTGCTGAAGGCCCATCTGGAAAGTGAGGTGGCTGTATGAGCATTTTGATGGGCGGGATTGTTGGCAGCCTCAACGCAAAACAACCTGACGCTCAGGCCATCATCAGCGACTTCAAGAAGTGTCTGAAGGATTATCGCGAGCATGCCGAAGCCTGGTACGGCGGTATTCTGGACGCAGAGCAGCAGTTCAAGGTCGGTGACGAAGTCGGCACGGCGGATAAGGACAGCAAAAAGGAAAATACCCTTTATGCCAACTGCCCGGCCAACGGCAAGCTCGTGCTCGTACACAGTTTCGAATCCGCTCGCTTTGTGCCGATCGGCAATACGCCGGTACGTCTGACGCCTGTGGTCGATGGTCGCTTCGTTGGTAAAAACGAAGTGGGGCCAGCGATCAACAAAACCATCGATGCGACTGGCATCCTCGAAGTCTCGGGCCTTACACCGAACCAACAATACAAGATCACCTTCTTCCCCAACCCTACGCCTGCCCAGATCGATAGTCTGTTCAACTCCTATCAGGGGGTAATCGGCGAACTTGGAGGCTGGTTACAGACGGAGTGGAGCACCAGTTTCCTGCCGCTCTGGCAAGCGCACACCGATGCCTCGCTGGGCGGGCGTGCCCTGCAAGAACTGGAAGCGGCGTGGGAAGGTTTTCTGAAAGCGATCATGGGTTTGTGGGGCGATATCAAAAGCCTCTATGACCTGGTTGCGCACCCTCGTGAGAACTACGAGAAACTGAAAAACTTCTTCACCGAAGAACAGATCAAGAAGATTTATGACGCCTCCGCAGAGGCCATTCACACTGCCCTGCTGATTGCCAGCGACGAACCACTGATGTGGATCTACGTCGCTGCCATCGTGGCCTGGGTGAAAATGCTGCCGCCGCAAACCTGCACCGAAGTTCTGGCTCAGATGAGCACGGAGTTCCTGCTGAACATTCTGGTCGGCGTCGTCCTGACTGGCGGTCTCGGTCTGGCGGTGCGTGTCGGCACGAAAGCCATCAAAGGCGTGCAAGCCAGCGGCAAAGTCGTGAAGCTGATTGAAGATTTCACGGGCATGCTGATGAAAGTCAGCAAATCCAAGGCGACACCGCATACCGAGGCGTCAAAGCCTTTGCTGCTTAATGGTGATGCGGCGTTCAACCCGGCGCGTAAGGCCGATGTTCAGATTGCCAGCCCCAAACCTGCTGAAACCGCGAAAGCACCTCAGCAGAAACATCCTGTCAGCGGTGGAAAAGTTGAATCCGATGCGCAGGTTCAAGCCCGGAGAAAAAATGAACCTGTCTCTCGAGCAGAGCAAGTAGAAAAGGTCGACAACGCTCCTGATCAGTCAAAAAACCCGGCGGACAAACCTGCCCTGTGTGTCGATGACACCTGCTCCGACGGTGAACCGGTTTCTATGGTGACTGGCGAGGAGTTGTTAAGTATTACAGATGGCGCACTGGCCGGTTTGCTTCCTTTCGAATGGACGCGCCTGTACCGCAGCAGTGCCGTGGAAATCGATAGCCGTCTGGGCCATGGCTGGAGCCATTCTCTATCCCATCGCTTGCAACTCGACGATGAAGGTGTGCTGTGGACGGACAATGAAAACCGCCAAACCCGCTTCCCGATGCCGAGTGAACAACGCCCCACGATCACCAATAGCCTGGCGCAGGCGGCGATTTTCCTCGGTGACGCTCCCGGGGAACTGATCCTCACGCAGGCTGGCGCGAAAGCCAGTTTCTATCACTTCCGCGCCGGCCGTTTGACCACCATCAGCGACGCCTATGACAACCGGTTGCACATCAGCTATGACTTGGTCGACCGCATCCAGCGTATCGACAATGGCGCTGGCCGTTCGCTGTTCGTGCGTTACGACGGTCGACACATTGCATCGATAGATCAACAGCAGCAGCGTGCGGAATACGACGAGCGCGGCGAACGGCAAGATCCATGGCTGACCATTCAGACACTCGTCACCTACCGCTACAACGCTCACAACCAGCTCATCGCTTCGACCAACGCCGTCGGTGAAACCGAGTATTACCGCTACAACGACCAACACGTCATTCTTGAACGGCAACTGGCCGGTGGCGCCAGTTTCTTCTGGGAGTGGGAGCATGAAGGCAAGCATTCCCGTTGCATTCACCACTGGGCCAACTATGCGCAAATGGAAGCGCGTTACGAATGGGACGATAAAGGCTCGGTAACCGTCTACAACGCTGACGGTAGCGAGCTTGTCTACGTGCATGACGAAAATGCGCGTTTGGTCAGCGAAACCGCACC
Source organism: Pseudomonas sp. FW215-R2 (assembly GCF_058789255.1). Classification (NCBI taxonomy): domain Bacteria; kingdom Pseudomonadati; phylum Pseudomonadota; class Gammaproteobacteria; order Pseudomonadales; family Pseudomonadaceae; genus Pseudomonas; species Pseudomonas sp. FW215-R2. The sequence goes on along the minus strand of NZ_JBYTBO010000043.1, from coordinate 9,193 downwards.
CGATGGCGGCGAAACGCAAAATGCCTATGACGATCAAGGTCGTCTGGTCGCTGTAAAAGATCCAATGGGCGCCATCACTGAGTACCAATACAGTGAGGCCGGTCGCTTGATGGCGGTGATTCCACCGGAAGGCCAACCTACCCGTTACAACTACTTCAACGGCCAACTCATAGATGTCCAGCGCGGCAAGGCTCGCTGGCAGTACGATCGCAATCGTCAGGGTGACATCACCCGACAAATCGACCCGCAGGGCAACGAAACACATTACAGCTACGATCGTCAGGGCCGACTGCTGGAAATTCGCCACCCCGACTCCAGCCGTCATCAACTGGGCTGGAACAATCTTGGACAGTTACTGGAAGAACGCCTTCCAGACGGTGGTCAGCGCAAGTATCGCTATGACGCACTCGGGCGCCAGATCACCCGCCAGGACGAATTCGGCGCCATCACCCATTACCAATGGGACGCCGTCGATCGTCTGACCCAGGTCACCCTGCCCGGTGGCGCCACCCGAGCCTTCACCTACAACCCATACGGGCGCGTCACCGCCGAACGCGATGAACTCGGCCACGTCACCCGCTACGAATACGCCGACAACCTGCATCTGGTCAGCCGCCGCATCAACCCCGACGGCAGCCAGTTGCGCTATCGCTACGACAATTCAGGCCTGCTGCTCTCTGAAATCGAAAACGAACGCGGCGAGCATTACAAACTCGACTACTACTCGAACGGCCTGATCCAGCAGGAAACCGGTTTCGACGGCCGCCGTACCGCCTACGAATACGACCTCAACGGCCAGTTGCTGAAAAAGACCGAATTCGGCGACGACGGCAGCGAACTGGTCACCGAGTATCAGCGTGACACTGTCGGACGACTATTGGTGAAGACCCTCGCCGATGGCGAAGAGATTCATTACAGCTACGACGCTCTGGGTCGTCTGGTGAATGTCGACGACGGGCACTGGCCGCTTGCCTACGAATACGACGTGCAGGATCGTCTGATCACCGAGCATCAGGGTTGGGGTACCACGCGCTACGAATACGACAGCGTCGGACAACTGAGTCACTGCCGCCTCCCCGACGGCAGCACACTCGACTACTGCCATTTGTCCGGCGGACGTCTGAGCAGCATCGACCTCAACGGCTCACGCCTGACCAGCCACCAATTCAGCGCCGGTCGTGAACAGCAGCGCCAACAAGGCCTGTTGCTCAGCCAATACCAGTACGACGAACAAGGTCGCCTGCAAGCGCACAGCGTCAGCCAGCGCGAGAAAAACCTGTTCCAGCGTCGCTATAACTACGACGCCAACGGCAACCTCGCCGGCATCGACGACAGCCGCAAGGGCAATCGCAGCTTCCATTACGACCCGCTGGACCGCTTGACCAGCGTGCGTGGCGCGACACCGGAAACCTTCGCCCACGACCCGGCAGGCAACCTGCTCGGCCAGAACAACGAAGGCACAGCCAACCTCGCAAACGTCAAAGGCAACCGCCTGTTGATGCAGGGCGACCGCCATTACGACTACGACGCTTATGGCAACCTGATCCGCGAACGTCGCGGCACCGGACAGAAGCTCGTCACCGAATATCGCTACGACTGCCAGCATCGACTGATCGGCGCGAGCCTGCCGGGTGGCAGCACCGCATCCTACAAATACGACGCCTTCGGTCGTCGCATCGAGAAAACCGTCGATGGCCAAACCACCGAGTTTCTGTGGCAAGGCGAACGCCTGATCGCCGAAAGCGGCGACAATCGTTATCGCACATACATCTACGAACCCGGCAGCTTCCGCCCGCTGGCCATGCTCGACGGCGAAGGCCCGCGCAAGGCAACGCCGTTTTACTACCAACTCGACCATCTGGGCACACCGCAGGAACTCACTGACTACAGTGGCGAAATCATGTGGTCCGCGAAGTACCGCGCCTACGGCAACCTTGCCGTGTTGGACGTCAGCGAAATCGACAACCCGTTGCGATTCCAGGGTCAGTATTTTGATGCCGAGACAGGGTTACATTACAACCGGCACCGCTACTACAATCCGGGCACTGGGCGGTTTTTGACGCCGGATCCGATCAAGCTTGCGGGTGGGTTAAATAGCTACCAGTACGTGCCTAACCCAACGGGCTGGATAGATCCATTGGGGTTGGCTTGTAAACAAGCCAACGGCCCCACCCCCAAAAAACCTCCGCAAAAAGACACACCTCCTGAGATCGGAGAAACTCTAAAGTTTGAACATTTCGAGCAAGCCCGCAACAAAGCACTTGAATGGCTCGAAAGTAATGGTTTCAAGGCCGAGAAACCTACTATTGGCAAGTTTGGTACAAACGCAGGAAAGAACGTCGGCATGCAAACTGCTGATGGAAAGACTGGCTACCGGATTGAATACGATGAGAGAAGTGGTGCACACATAAACGTTTGGTCAGGAAAAAAACCAGCGCCCCACTACCTATTCAACGCAAGCGAAAAAACTGTACTAAAATTACTCAAGGCATTCAAAAAATGAGCTATTTCGACGAAGAACTTGAAAAAGAACTATCAGAATCGAATATCCATTTCGAAAAATTAAAAAGCGAAGCACACGACGACTTCGTATCAGTTATCAACAAAAAATTTCCGTTCTCCGGCTCCAAAATATCGTGGAACTCAATACCTAACAGCATGAGCTACGTAAAAAATGAATATAACCAAGCCTTTAGAGAAATATCAGAAAAAGTAAAGGTGCTAAGTATTCCTGAGATAATTTTCATTGGCGACGCCCTCACAGAGAGCGCATATAAAACCAGCACTAACAATTTCGAAACCACCTTGGCAATTTTCGCCGAAATCCCTCAGCATACTTATTTCTTCTCCGACGACCTGAGTTTCATAGGCTGCATCAGCAGCGAAGGCGAAATAAATTTTAGTGAGATATCATCTTAAGGGCCACATCAAATCAAACCAACAAAACTAGAGTGGACAGATTTATTTTTGTTGAAGAAAATAAATCCGTCCCATTTTCATCCACTTTTTTAGTCGAAGAAGTGCCGACGCCTTTCAATCTGCTATCGACTTTACCAAGGGGTTATAGCATGAAAAAATCAATAGACAGCAAGCAATAAATAAGATCTCTAATAGAACCTTGATTTCGCTCGATCACGGCGAGCGCGAACTAAAGAAGGGGGCTTTGCAGATGGAAAGAAATAATCACAAAGGGATGACATGAAGTTTGACTGGAGTTCTTTTGGGATTGAACAAGGATCCTCAGTGGATACCAATACGATTTCCCAAGTAGAAAAACTACTTAGCGTAAGTTTTCCAAAGTCATACTTGGACTTGGTCACATATTCCGACGAGGCCTCTCCAGAGACATCCTCATTTCCATATGGCAACGAAGGGACTTGTATAAGCGAATTTTTTTCTTTCTCGCCTGATATGACCCCATATACCATCTCATGGTATTCAGGGGCGGGAACCCCCCCAGGGCTTCCCAAACAAATGATCCCTATAGCAAGGGATGCGGGTGGTTATCTGATTTGCCTAAATTTCAACACACCATCCATTACCGTTGAGATATTTGATCCAAGTTCAAGCGACACTAAATTCGTTGCTAATAACTTCGATGATTTTGTTAATTTGTGGAGCGAGCAACCAACAAAACAAAATATCCGGACGGACAGCCAAAAAACTAAAATGAAACTAAAATGGAACAGATTTATTTTTGTTGAAGAAAATAAATCTGTCCCCTTTTCAAAGTACGAACAATGAAACTACAACCAACCCTGGATATTTTGCCGTCTCTACTTTTCGCCTTTGACGTGGATAGCGATCAAAATATTGAAGCAGAAGAACAGATAGCAAGTACAGACATAAACAACGAATTAGAGCTTACTAAGCTTTTCGACGCTTTTATCATGCCAGACTTCACAAGCCGAATAGCAAGCGAACAGCAAGCGAACAGCAATGGTATACAGACTCACTTACATTCTATCTAGAAAAGAACGAAAGCTTCAATCGAAGCTTTTCAGACATGACAACATACTTCCCTGCCCTCCCTTCCAACAAACGCAACTTTATGAAAACATTACTAAACTGCCTTAAAAAGTACCAAACCATAAACAAATAAAGCAACCAAAGGGACAACCAAAGGGGACAGATTTATTTTTCGTTTGAAACGACCAACCAAAGACAAACGAATAGGCAAGTAAAAATGTTCACTACCGACAAACATAAAGTCCAAGAACATTGGCTTGAAGAAGCATACCCTCGACAAAATTCAATTACGTTAAACAATGGCTTCTACTGCCTCTTTGATTGTTCAGAAAAAGAAGAAAAACTAACAAAAAAAACATGGGTCCCGGCAAATGATTTCTTACTAGACCACACCGACATATGCGAAGGCCTCTCGACCTCTTATACAGCAGAAGATTCTAACAACAATTTTTTACTTGCGGCGAATGCTTAGCATCCGGAGATGACGGTTTCATTGCACTTTCCAAAAAAGACACCGACGAACTAGTTTGGCTGATCGTATTGAGCAGAACCAACCCATTTGAAAAAATCACTTTTCATAACTGCAACATCCATGTTCAATCTTCAAGCGGCACAGTGGCCATAGTACCCATTGATCGTCCAGACAATCTATCCATAGCATGGGCTTAACTCTAAAAACATAATAAAAAGGACAATCAAATTCAAAGGAAAGGATGCTCTTGGACAGTCAAGGAGTCAAAGGGGACCGATTTATTTTTCGTTAAAGAAAATAAGAAAATAAGAAAATAAGAAAATAAGAAAATAAGAAAATAAGAAAATAAGAAAATAAGAAAATAAATCTGTCCCCTTTTCACATGAAAGAAAATAAATCTGTCTCCTTTTCATTAATGCGCGGGCTTCTTCAAACTTCAATGATCGGCAAAATGGACTAACTGCTCGTGAGTGGCATCCCTATCCTGGCACGGTAGGTCAAGTAGAAGCTGACTTTACTCTGTTACCGGGTACCTATATTGACCGATTTGGTTCGCCAAGAGGTTCTTTCTTATCTCCTACAGGAACGGGATACTCTGAAAGGGCTCTGAAACCAGGAACACAACGAGAAGACTATTATGTGTACGAGGTCCAGAAACCTTTGACCGTTAAAGCAGGGGAAGTTCTTCCCTGGTTCAGTGAATCGGGTGGAGGAATTCAATACCGTCTTGACTCGATAGATGGTGTAAGGCGTTCGCCGGCGACTCTCACCCAAGGTGACGATCCATTCTTGAAGAGGTATACCGTGGAAAACACAGTGACTACAAACCTGAATAGGTTGGCAAAAGATCTAGAGTTCTTGGGAGTTCCGAAGAGCAATTACTCTGTTGGAAAAAACCAAAACGAACGAACATGCATAGTCTTTGACAATGCGATTTGGAGTGTTTACTATTCCGAACGCGGAAGAATGGAAGATCTTCGACAGTTTTCAGATTTTTCGATAGCAAAAATTGAATTCTTAAAACAAGTTACCGAAGGTATGAACATCACAAAGGAGAATCCTTAGCGCTAAATTCTGAATATCCCCGGATTTTATAGACACTTCCGAAAATCAGTTTTGAAAACTAAAGGGGACGAAAACTAAAGGGGACAGATTTATTTTTCGCTGATGAAAATAAACTCGTCACGTGTTTATAGTTCCGAAGGCTAGGCAATAACGCTGAATCACTTCTTTCAGATCCGTCCCCTTTTTAGGTCTCCTTTTCATTGTTGCTGAAAAACTTCGAAGATTGGGAAAAGCTTCATTGAAAACCACATTTGAAACCGCCTTAGATCAGCATGAAATTTCCGAGTTTTTCAAAGGTGAAGGGATTTATTTCGCTAGAGGTTCCGATTGGGGTGACCACCTCTATGTCAGCAATTGGCAGGAAATGTGCAGTGTTTTAAAAAATCAAAAAACGCCTCAGAGCCTTTTGACAAAAATATTTGAAGACTACGCAAAGTATCTAAGCGAGAATTACGAGGATGCAACGGGCCTGCTCTCAAATATAGCCGCATACTACATCCTAAAAAACAGAATAAGCTTTCTTTCAGACGAGAAATACGACCTAACTGAAAGCCTTGACAAAAAAGCAAAAAACAATGTCAGCACCCTATTTAGACTACTAAGAAAAGAATACGACAAAAAAAACGAAACCTCATCGAAGTATTCCTTTGAGCAAGAGCTTCAAATATTAAAAAACAATGGCTGCGCTATAGACATTGAAAAACTTTAACAAATCCACAGACCCAAAAAAATTCAAAAGGATAGATTTGTTTTCGTTCAAGAGAATAAATCCGTCCGTATTATCACTAAAACAGATCTCCAGGAATCAGTTTCCATAGCTTTGAACAACACATCCACTCACTACCCGCCCGACCACTAAACTTACTAAAAACTCAACATGAACTGCCATAAAATCACCCTACCGAACGACTGGATTGCAGAATTTAACAATACAGGTGAGTTCCATATGGGAGCAGAGGGTTGGGGTCTTCTGCTAACAGGCCCAAATCAAAATCGCATCAATTATTTCAACGACCAAGTTGTGCTTGTAAACGATGACGAGGGCGTACACGCAAGATCGTGTATTCGCTTATCCGACAATGGCGTCTACGGTTACCTCACCACTGCCGTGGACAGTAGTTGGGTCATCGACTTTTCACGAGGAATGATTGCTCCGCACCGGATCAGTATCCACCAGCGTCACGATGGTTATGATGAGACTGTATCAGTTCACGAGCAGCCCGCATTCAAACGGACCAGGCAGTATTTGAGCGTTAGCGGGAAACACATCTACCTGACCTTCCCCTTCACCCGCGACGAAGACTTTCCGACAGTCTGGGAAGAATATTTGTCGATTCGACGACGGCAGATCGACGAACTCTACTTTCGCAACTGAGTTCACCAAACAGACCTATAATCAAAGGGAACATATAACCAAAGGCGACAGATTTATTTTTCGTTTCATTAACCCCCCTCATAAAACCAACCTCACAATCTGATTTACAACCAACACAAAGGACTGTCTCTTGCCACACCTAACGCGCTCCCTAACCCTCATCCTCGCCTTGACTCTTTCCCTGAACGCAACCGCCCTGTCACTACGCTCAGAAAAACGTCCCGACGGCACCGTTGCGTTGTTGCTGACAAATGATCCCGCAGCACCCACTCCCCCGAAACTCAATCAGGATCCCGCGATCCGAACTTCGCTGGTTGATTTTTTTGGCTATGCGACCGGTAGCTACACAAACGACAACACCATGATCGTGCAGCAGGTCCTTGAATCCCTAGATTCAGAAATTTCGTCTTTTGAAGAGGGTGTTCCCGCTGGGAAAAAGATGATTACAGCCATGAATGACCGTAATAACGGTGTCGAACGGGCTGCCTTGTTGCTGGATGAAAAAGGTCAACTGGTTGCGGTCGGGTTGGTAAACGGACACTGCACTGTAAAGTCCCGAGAAGAGTCGTTGAGCTGTAATGACCTAACGGACACTGTGCTGACTATCTTCCAGTCGAAAGGCGCGAAAAAAGATGATGCTGCGCCTCTTGTTACCTGGAGTAAGCAGTTGCCGCCCATGCAAGCCATCCTTGCCGAGAGCGACGATCCTGAAACACGCGCTAATGTGCAGAAAATTGCGACCGTGGAATACGTTTCCACAGATCCGAAAAAGGCGGCGTGGAGCGCCTCACAGCTTCCGTCAGATTTTCCCGAATTCATGCTTCCCTTGCTTCCAGAACAAGCTCATTTGATCGGTGCTGGAGCACACGGAAAATTCATAACGCCCGGCATGGTAGGCGCCCCTATGGATGGCGACTGGGATCAAATAGCCGGCCGGCCACGACATGAGTTCGAGGTCATTCTGCAGACCTACACCGAGTACGCAAGCGTGTTGGAATTTTACAAGCAACAAGCCAAAGACTCCGAGATCAGCGGCACCGAGAGAAAAGCACTTGTTGAGGGGTATATCGGTGGCGGGACCTACAAAATCGAGATCAACAATCGAAAAGAAGAGGGAACTGTGATCACCCTTTCAGCCTGGAAACAGGAAGTCTGATGTACAACAAGGGGCGACTTCAATCGCCCCTTGTTGCTAGCCACGTCAAAGCTTGTTTAACGCTTCCTGAGCCCCAGGTGCCGAGCTTTCAATCGCCTTGAGCATCCAGAATTTCGCCTTGGTTTTGCTCTTGCTCAACCCACCTCTGCCCTGCGCGTACATGTTCCCCAACGCCAATTGAGCTTTGCCATATTTGGCATCAGCCGCCTTGCGATAGAAATTGGCCGCTTCCCGTTCATTGCGCTTCGTTCCACGGCCCTGTTCGAGCATCTGCGCCATCTCATATTGGGCGTACTTATTTCCTTGGGCAGCCGACTTGCTAAACCAATCGAAGGCACTGACTTCATCTTTTTCAACACCTCGCCCGGCAGCCAGGATTTCTGCAAAATCAAACTGCCCAGAAGCATTCCCCGTCTCGGCGAACTTACGGAGCCATTTGGCTGCCGCTACGTCATCCTGTGGGACCCCATCCCCTTCTTGGTAGATCATCGCCAATAGCATGTAGGCATCGGGATAACCGCCCTCGGCGGACTGGTTGTAGTAGGCCATAGCCTTGTCCATATCCTTGAGATTTTTTATCGAGCGGCCACCACGATGATAAATCTGCGCCAGATGGAATTGCGCTTTCGCATTGCCCTGCTCCGCAGCTTTCAGACTCCAGTAAACCCCGGCGTCTTCACCTTCTACACTCCAGTCCGAACTCAGTTCGTGGGCGAGTTCGGCTTGTGCCTCGGCATTTCCCTGTTCTGCAGGTTTGCGAAACCACTCTTCAGGCATGCCGGGCGAGAATTGCTCTACCACCCCGCAAAGGTTCTGCTGAATGGCTTTGCCAAATTCCAGTTGTGCTTGCAGATCACCCTTTACCGCGTCTTCGTGCAAGCGCTCCGAGTTAGGCGAACAGACCCCACCCTTCATCGCGTCGTACAGCGCTCGCGGTTCCTGTGCCCATGTGTTGCCTGTGCTGAACAGAGTAAAAAGCACCACACCGACCGGGATGAAAGTCTTGAAACAGCGGTTCATTGAAACGTCCTTGTGAATCGATAAAATTGAAAAAAACAACAACCAGCCAATAGATTTACGTCACCTCAAAAGCGCCTTCCCCAACCTCATACTTAACCACCACCCGATTCCCATACAACCGCTCCCTCTCCACCAA
>NZ_JBYTBO010000042.1:0-14263 GCF_058789255.1 Pseudomonas sp. FW215-R2 | reverse complement strand
GATCGTTCCCACGCTCCGCGTGGGAATGCAGCCCGGGACGCTCCGCGTCCCATGCCGAAGCGGACGCGGAGCGTCCAGTGAGGCATTCCCACGCAGAGCGTGGGAACGATCAAAGAAGGGGAGCGTGGGAGCGATCATCACAGTGAGGGCGGGCTCAGCGGGTATGAGCCTGCTCCACCAACCACCCCATCAATTCCTGCAACTTCGCCGAAGGCTCCGACGCCGGCGCCACGATGTAATAGCCCAATCCCGTCTTCACCTTCAGATCGAACGGCATCACCAGTCGCCCGGCGTTCAAGTCATCGCCGATCAACGACCAGTCGCCGATCGCCACCCCCGTCCCGTGGGACGCCATCGACATCGCCTGATCCAGGGTTTCGAAATGCTGACCGCTGCCGATGTTGCTCAAGTGCAGTTCGGCGGCCTCCAGCCACAGCGTCCAGTCGTCATCGGTGTGCGTCGGGTGCAGCAGCAAGTGCTGTTGCAAGTCGGCCGGCGTGTGCAGGGCCGGCGACCCCTTGAGCAGCCCCGGTGAACAGACCGGCGTCAGTTGTTCATCGAACAGGTGCAAGGTCGCGGGCGAGTCGTGGGGCGCGGTGCCGTAGATCACTGCGGCGTCGAACTGCTCGCGATGAAAGTCCACCCCGTGCTGCAACGACGCCGTGAGTTTCACCGGCACGTCCGGGCGCTCGCGCTGCCATTGCAACAGCCGTGGCAGCAACCAGCGCATTACGCAGCTCGGGGCCTTGAGTTGCAGGGTCTCGCGTTTGGCGCCGATCAGCTCCACCGAGTCGCCGATCAGGCTGAACACCTGCTGCACCCGTGGCAGCCATTCGCGACCTTCGGCCGTCAGTTCCAAGCCCCGGGCCAGGCGAATGAACAACTCATAGCCCAGATGTTCTTCAAGCCCGGCGATCTGCCGGCTCACCGCACCTTGAGTGATGTGCAACTGCTCGGCGGCCCGGGTGAAGTTGCAGCACTGCGCGGTGATCAGAAACGTATGCAGGGCGGGCAGGGGAGGCAGTCGTTTCATGTGGATCCAAGGTATGACGTGAGGACATGGCTAGTATGAGCTTTTATCGATTGTTGCGGCTACGGGTCGCCCGTTTCAATGAGGCCAATCACCGGTTCCCTTAAGGCCCGGTGCCTCAACGAACAAGAAGGGCAAAGACATGGCGACGTGTGGCGAAGTACTGGTCAAGTTACTCGAAGATTATGGGGTCGAGCAGGTGTTCGGCATTCCCGGGGTGCATACCGTGGAGCTGTATCGCGGGCTGGCCCGTTCGAGCATCAACCACGTTACCCCACGCCACGAGCAGGGCGCCGGTTTCATGGCCGACGGCTACGCCCGCACCAGCGGCAAACCGGGCGTGTGCTTCATCATCACCGGCCCCGGCATGACCAACATCACCACCGCCATGGGCCAGGCGTACGCCGATTCGATCCCGATGCTGGTGATCTCCAGCGTGCAGTCGCGCAGTCAACTGGGTGGCGGTCGCGGCAAGTTGCATGAACTGCCGAACCAGAGCGCACTGGTCGGCGGTGTGGCGGCGTTCTCCCACACCCTGATGTCGGCGTCCGAATTGCCGGGCGTGCTGGCACGTGCGTTTGCGCTGTTTCAGGCCGGGCGTCCGCGTCCGGTGCACATCGAGATTCCGCTGGATGTGCTGGTTGAAGAAGCCGACGAATTGCTGGCCAGCGTGCCGGTCCACATCGACCGCGCCGGTGCTGCACCGGCCGCCGTGAGCCGCATGACTGAACTGCTGGCCGGCGCCCAGCGTCCGCTGATCCTCGCCGGGGGCGGCGCCATCGACGCGGCTGCCGAGCTTACTGAACTGGCCGAACTGCTCGATGCGCCGGTGGCTCTGACCATCAACGCCAAAGGCATGTTGCCGTCCAATCATCCGCTGTTGATCGGTTCGACCCAGAGTCTGGTGGCGACCCGCGCCCTGGTGGCCGACGCCGACGTGATCCTGGCGATTGGCACCGAACTGGCGGAAACCGACTACGACGTCACCTTCGCGGGTGGTTTCGAGATCCCCGGCAAACTGCTGCGCGTCGATATCGATCCAGACCAGACCGTGCGCAACTACCCGCCTCATGTAGCGCTGGTGGCGGACTCGCGCAACGCGGCGCAAGCACTGTTGAGCGCGTTGTCGCACAAACCGCTGGCCGAGCGCCGCAACGACTGGGGTCAGGTGCGCGCCGCCCGTCTGCGTGAAGACCTGGCCGCGACCTGGGACGCCCCGACTCTGGCCCAGACCCGCTTCCTCGAAACCGTGCTGCACGAACTGCCGAACGCGGTGTTCGTCGGCGACTCCACGCAACCGGTGTACACCGGCAACCTCACGTTCAACCCGGAGCGTCCGCGCCGCTGGTTCAACTCGTCCACCGGTTACGGCACCCTCGGTTACGCCTTGCCGGCAGCGATTGGCGCCTGGCTCGGTGGCCCACTGGAACACGGCGCACGTCCGCCAGTGGTGTGCCTGATCGGCGACGGCGGTCTGCAATTTACCCTGCCGGAACTGGCCAGCGCCGTGGAAGCGCGAACGCCGGTAATCATCCTGCTGTGGAATAACCAGGGTTACGAAGAGATCAAGAAATACATGGTCAACCGCGCCATCGAACCGGTGGGTGTGGACATCTACACCCCGGACTTCATCGGTGTCGCCAAGGCGTTGGGTTGCGCGGCGGAAGCGATCAGCTCCGCCGAACACCTGCGCGGTGCACTGCGCGCCGCCACCGATCGTCAGGGCCCGACCCTGATCGAAATCGACCAGACCCAATGGATGATGGCGGTGGCCAAATGATGAATTTCCCGACCACACTCGACGGCCTGTACATCAACGGCCAATGGGCCGCCGGCCGCGAGCACCTGCGCGTGATCAACCCGGCCACCGAAGCGCTGCTGACCACGGTCAATGGCGGAGATGCAAACGCCGTCAACCAAGCGGTAACGGCCGCGACTGAAGCCTTCAAGGACTGGTCGAAAACCACCGGCGCCGAGCGCGGCGCGATCCTGCGCAACATCGCCAATGGCGTGCGCAACGGTCGTGATCACTTGATGAAGTTGCAGTCGAGCAACAACGGCAAACCGCAGTTTGAAGCGGGCATCGATGTCGATGACGTGATCGCCACCTTCGAGTATTACGCCGAACTCGCCGAAGGCCTCGATGCGAAACAGGACAGCAATGTGCCGCTGCCCAGCGACGACTTCAGCGCACGTCTGCGCCGCGAACCGTGCGGTGTGGTCGGGCTGATCGTGCCGTGGAATTTCCCGATGGTCACCACCGCGTGGAAACTCGCGCCAGCCCTGGCCGCCGGTTGCTGCGTGGTGCTCAAGCCTTCGGAAGTCACGCCGCTGCCGGAACTGGAACTGGCGGCGATCATCGCCGAATCCGGTCTGCCCAAAGGCGTGTTCAACCTGGTGTGCGGCACCGGCCTGGCGGTCGGTGCGCCGCTGTCGGCGGACCCGCGCATCGCCAAGGTTTCCTTCACCGGTAGTAACGCCGTGGGTGTGCAGGTGATGCAGCGCGCCGCGGAAACCGTGAAGGGCGTGAGCCTGGAACTGGGTGGCAAATCCTCGCTGCTGATCCTGGAAGATGCCGACCTGGATCTGGCGGTGGAGCTGGCCTGCGGCGGTGGTTTCTTCAACGCCGGGCAGATGTGCTCGGCCACCAGCCGGGTGCTGGTCGCCGATGAACTGGCCGATGAATTCCTGATTCGTCTGAAGGCCCGCGCGGAAAAAATCCGTGTGGCCGACCCGTTCGATCCAGAAGTCGAGATGGGCGCGCTGGTCAATCAGGCGCAGTACCAGCGAGTGCTCGGTCACATTGACCGTGGCCTGAGCGCCGGTGCCAAGCTGATCTGTGGCGGCAATCGCCCGGCGGATCTGCCGCGTGGATATTTCTTGCAACCGACGATCTTCACCGAAGTGCCCCTCGACAGTGCGTTGTGGTGTGAAGAGATCTTCGGCCCGGTGATCTGCGTGCGCAGTTTCGCTTCGGAAGCCGAGGCGATTGCCCTGGCCAACGACAGCCAGTTCGGCCTGGTGGCCAGCGTGGTCACGCGCAATGCCGAGACCGCAGATCGGGTCGCCAACGCCTTGCAGGCGGGGCTGGTGTGGCTCAACGCACCGCAGGTGATCTTCCCGCAGACGGCGTGGGGCGGCTACAAACAGAGCAGCATCGGTCGCGAACTGGGGCCGTGGGGCCTGGCGGCATTCCAGGAAATCAAGCACGTGATCCGCGCACTCTGAATGCCCGAAAAAGGTCAGCGCATGCCTCGCAACGAGGCATGCGCCGGCGTCATGGCTCCAATGAGTTTTTATCGATAGTCAGGTGTTTTGCACGACCTCAGGATGAACCCGCTGATCACGTTCAAGCCCTTTAAAATCGGGGGCTTGAGCGGTTCCGATCACGCACGGCAAGGGTTGCGGTCAATCTCATACTTACAAGAATAATGGGAGTCCTAAATGGGCGAGCACGATCTGAACAGGCGTCAATTCATCAAAACCGTCGGCGTGGCCTCGGTGGCTGCGGCGGCCATGAGCATGCCCTTCATCCGGGCCAGTGCCAGCGACACCCGTTTTGCCGGCAAGACCCTGCGCCTGCTGACCTGGTCCGATGACACGGGTCTGGCCGCACTGCGCAACATCGCTGCAACGTTCGAAGCCAAGACCGGCGCCAAAGTGATTGCCGACCGCACCGGCAGCACCTCGGAAATGGTCGCCAAGCTCAAGGCCGGCGGTGACCGTCCGCAGTACGACATCATCACTCTGGCCGGTGTTGGAGCTGAAGGTCTGGCCGCTGCCGGGCTGTTGGAAAAACCCGATCTCAACCGCATTCCCAACCTGATCGATGTCCCTGAAAAATACCGCACCGGGGCCAACGGTCACGGCATCGGTTACCTGCTGTGGTGCAACAGCCTGGTCTACAGCACCCGCACCCAAAAGGAAGCGCCGGACAGTTACGCCGCGCTGTGGGACGCCGATCTGGCACCGAACATTTTCCTGCCGCCGCCGAACTGGACCGAGGCGATGGACCTGATCATCATCGCCGCCAAACTGGCCGGTGGTGACGAGCACAACATCGAGCCGGGCTTCAAGAAACTCGCGGAGTTGAAAGACCGCGTGGTGACCCTGGGCGAAAACCCCAACCAGATCGCCGAGCTGTTTCGCACCGGTTCCCTGGACATGGGCGGCCTCTATGCCCCGGCGTTTTTCCCCAAGCAGATCCGCGACCCGAACTACGGCCTCGGCGCCACGTTCGGCATGAAAGAAGGTTTCTACACCGACCTGATGCTCTCGGTGATGCCGAAGAACCGTCCGGGCGACACCGACCTGGCCTACGCCTTCATCGATCACTCCCTCGACCCGCTGGTGCAGGGCAAGATGGCCGAAGACATCTTCAACGGCCCGGTCAACGCCAAGGCGATCATCTCCGCCGAAGCGCGCAAGAGCCCGTTCATCCTCACGCCGGAGCAGATCGCGGAGAAGGCGATCATGCACGACAACGCCTTCCTGGCGACCGTGCATGACCAGTGGATTCGTCGCTACACGGAAATCTTTTCTTCCTGACGCCGACCTTCCGGGGCACCGCATGATCGGGGTGCCCGGGAGATTCGTTTTCCATTGACGAGATCATTGCTATGGAACATCAATCCCTGACCCAACCGGTCGGCGCGGGTGACGTGCGCCCGGCGCGCGGTGTTTCGCCGACTGCACGGGCGTGGTTTTTCCTCACGCCGTCGATGCTGTTTCTCGGCGTGCTGATTGCCGCCAGCCTTTTGGTGTTGCGCATGAGCGTCGGCACCAAGGGCGCGGAGTGGTCCGGTTTCAGCCTGGCCAGTTACGCCCAGTTGCTCGAACCCTACTACCTCAAATCGTTGCTGCTGACTTTGCGTCTGGCGCTGATCAGCGCGGTGATCGCCGTGGTGCTGGCGATCCCGGTGGCGTACACCATGTCGCGCCTGACTTCGCCATTCGTGCGGCGAATCTTCCTCGCGGCGGTGCTGTTGCCGCTGCTGGTCAACCTGCTGCTGCAAAGCTACGGCTGGCTGGTGATCCTCGGCCCCGGCGGCATGCTCAACCAGACCCTGATGGGCCTCGGTCTGATCAAACGCCCGATCATGTTGCTGTACAACCAGAACGGCGTGTTGATGGGGCTGGTGCAGACCGCGTTCCCGCTCGCTGTGCTGCCGATTGCCAGCGCCATGCGCGGTGTCGCCCGCAGCTACGAAGAAGCTGCCGCGACGCTTGGCGCCAGTCGTTTCCAAGTGTTCCGTCAGGTGGTGTTGCCGATGAGTCTGCCGGGGATCATCACCGGCGCGACGCTGGTGTTCGCCTACAACGCCAGCAGCTTCGTGGTGCCGCTGCTGCTGGGTGGTCGGCGCGTGCCGATGCTCGCGGTGATGGTGCATGACCAGATCGCCCCGCTGATGAACTGGCCCGCTGCGTCCGCTGCTGGCGTGGTGCTGATCGTCACCACGCTGGCGATCATGACCTTGTCCGAATACATCACCGGCCGCCGTCGCCGTCTGCTGGAGGCTTCGCAATGAGTGCCCTGATCAAGAAGCGTCAGTCGCTGTTGCCGGGCGACACCGGCAAGTTTGCCGGCATCCTTTCCGGGATCATTTTGTTCCTGGCCGTGTTGCCGATCCTGACCATGATCGTGATGTCGTTCAGCGGCGCGTCGAACCTCGACTTCCCGCCGAGCAGCTACAGCCTGCAATGGTACAAGGCGGCGTGGCACACCTTTGTGTCGCCGGATGCCAGCGATGTGCTGAGCCTCGGTCAGGCGATGGGCACCAGTTTGCTGGTGGCATGCCTGACGATGATTTTCGCCACGCTGATCGCGGTACCGGCGGCCTACGCGCTGACCCGTTGCGAGTTCCGTGGCAAGGGCGTGGCGCTGCAACTGATGTCGCTGCCGCTGGTGTTTCCGATGGTGGTGCTGGGGCTGGCCTTGCTGCTGGTGTTCGACAGCCTGCCGTTCCACATGACCACCTCGCGGCTGGTGATTGCCCACGTGATTCTGGCGCTGCCGTTCGTGGTGAAGAACTGCACGGCGGCCATGCTTTCCATCGGCAGCGAAGTCGAAGAGGCCGCGCAGATGCTCGGCGCCTCGCCGTTGCGGGCCATCGTCGATGTGGTGGTGCCGTTGATGAAATCGGGGATTCTGGCGGGGATGCTGCTGGCGTTCATCGTCTCGTTCAACGAATTCACCGTGACCTATTTCCTCTACACCATCGACGTCATGACCGTGCCGATCTGGATGTACAGCCGCACCGTGTCATCGCTCGACCCTACCGTGTTCTCGTTTGCCGTGCTGATCGTGCTGATCGACTTCGTCCTGATCTGGGCGCTGGAGAAGCTGGTGGGCGAGGGCGGCGTTTCCTTTTGATTGTGAGGTGCAACATGACTGGACTGATTCTGGAAAACGTCGAGAAACACTACGGCTCGGCCTGCGCGGTAAAAGACGTCAACCTGCATTTGCCCGAGGGCAAACTGGTGTGCTTCCTCGGCCCGTCGGGCTGCGGCAAGACCACGTTGCTGCGAATGATCGCCGGGCTGGAAACCCTTACCGGCGGCGAGATCCGCCTGGACGGCGAGGACATTGGCCACACCCCGGCGCACCTGCGCAACTTCGGCATGGTGTTCCAGTCGCTGGCGCTGTTCCCGCACATGACCGTGGGCGAGAACATCGCCTATCCGCTGAAACTGCGGGGCGTGAGCAAGGCTGATCAACAGGCGCGGGTGGTGGAGTTGCTGGAGCTGATCCAGCTGCAAGCGATGATCGACCGCCCGGTGGCGAAACTCTCCGGCGGTCAGCGTCAGCGGGTGGCGATTGCCCGGGCAATTGCCTCGCACCCGAAAATCCTTCTGCTCGACGAACCGCTGTCGGCGCTGGATGCCAAGCTGCGTGAGTCGATGCAGGTGGAAATCCGCCAGTTGCAACAACGCCTGAACATCACCACCATCATGGTTACCCACGATCAACGCGAGGCCATGACCATGGCTGACATCGTGGTGGTGCTGGGCGAGCATCGCGTGCAGCAGGTGGGTACGCCGATCGAAATCTACCGCCATCCGGCCAACGAGTTCGTCGCGGACTTCATCGGCTCCGGCAATATCTTCCCGGCCACCGCGCTAGGCGATGGCAAGGTCGTGCTGCCGGGCGGCGATGCCCTGCAAGTGCCGATCTGCAGCAGCATCGTGGTCGGACAGAAAGTGAAAATGCTGATCCGTCCCGAAGACCTGCAACTGTCGGCGCCCCAGGCCACGGCGGGCAATCGCCTGCTGGGCAAGGTGACGTTTGTGCGGGATATCGGCGCGACTATCGAGACTACGGTGGAATGTTCCGGGGTGACCTTCACGGCGCTGAGCACGCCGTGTCAGGGCATCGGGCTGGGGATCGGGCATCCGGTGTCGGTGACGTTGCCGAGTGAGGCGTGTCGGGTACTCGGCGCTTAATTGCGCTTGTGCTCAAAATCGCTCCCTCACCCCAGCCCTCTCCCGGAGGGAGAGGGAGCCGACCGAGTTGTCTTGCGCTGTCCGTCGACCTGAGAGATCGAGTCGATTATGGATTCGGTAAAGCAATTTCAGGTCGGTGTATTTCGTGAATATTCCCCAATCGGTTCCCTCTCCCTCCGGGAGAGGGTTAGGGTGAGGGGGCTTTTTGAGTTCATACGGAAAGCCGCAACCGCGCCAGATCCCGCAACGGCGGCGCCCCAAATAACCGGCTGTACTCACGACTGAACTGCGACGGACTTTCATACCCCACCCGATACCCCGCCGCCGAAGCCTCCAACCCCTCAGCCAACATCAAGCGCCGCGCCTCCTGCAGGCGCAGCTGCTTCTGATACTGCAACGGACTCATCGCCGTCATCGCCTTGAAGCGGTGATGCAAAGTCGAGACGCTGAGGTTCACTTCCTTCGCCAGATCATCAATGCGCAGCGGTTGTTCGAAGTTGCCGTTGAGCCATTTGATCGCCTGGCTGATGCGATGGCTCTGGCTGTTGGCGATGGCGATTTCGTACAGCCGATGGCCCTGCGGGCTGCGCAACAGGCGATAGAGAATCTCCCGGCGAATCAGCGGCGCGAGCATGGCGATGTCTTTCGGCGTGTCGAGCAGGCGGGCCAGACGCAGCACCGCATCGAGCATCGCGCTGTCGATCTTTTCCACATACAGACCGCGCCCGGTCGGCCGGGTCGGCACGCCCATGGGCCCGGCGTCGGCGATCAGCGCGGTGATTTCCGCCGGGTCGATGTCCAGGCGCACGGCGAGGATCGGTTCCAGAGGCGAGACATTCACCACCCGACCGCTCAACGGCATCGAAACCGAGACCACCAGGTAATTCAGCGGGTCGTAATTGAAGAATTCGTCCGCCAGCCGTACCTCTTTGCGACCCTGGGCCATGATGCACAGCGCCGGTTGCGCGAGCACCGGGGCGAAGTCATGGGATTTTGTGTGGCGCGACATGAACAGCGAGCCGACGGCGGTGGCATAACTGCCATCTTCGGACGTGTTGCGGCGGATGATGGCCGCCAGTTCCGCGCGCTGCTTTTCCATGTCGGCATCGGGCGGCGCCTGAAAACGATCGAATGACGTCATGCACAGCCTCCTCGGCAAGGGATGGAATGGGAGCAGAGCATAAGTTTGTGCAAGCGCAAGCGGTAGACACATCCTGCGAAATGCTTGCCTGATCCTGCATGGCGTTGCGTGCCTGCCCAGACATGACAGGGCGCATTCCGGAAAACTTGCTCGAAACCGGTGTGACAGGACGGTGACAGCAATTCACGATCTGTTACAGGTCTGAAAGACAGTCTCGCAGGATTGTGCAACGCGGCGGCAGGAATCGACTAACGGCGAACACTGCCCGGCCCTTAACCTTGGATCCTGTCGCAGCCCGTCCCCGGCTGCCACGCGACTCCCTGGGAGGGTTGAACATGTCCAAGCAGATTCCCGTCAGTCATATGGCCTTCGTTCGAGCGCGCGCCGGGCGCTCGGCGGAACTCGGCATGCGCCTGAGCGCGCTGATCGAACCGTCCCGTGCCGCCGCCGGTTGCCTGAGCTTTTCCTTGCAGCATTCGCAGTGTGATCCGGAGCTTTGGCTGGTTTCCGGTTTCTGGAATAACCAGCAGTCGATGACCGCGTATTTCAGCAGCCCGTCGATGGAAGTCTTTGCCGAGCTGGTGCAGGACCTGGTGGTCAACAGCCTGGATTTCCACACGTTTAAAGACGTGTCGGCGGCGCAGGCGCTGGGTCAAAGTTGCGCGCCGATACACAAACTCGCCGGTTGAGGGTTTAATGGCCAGCCTATTTGACTGAGCCAGGACCTGCGACATGGCACGTAAAGAGTTCGAACACTTCGAAGCGGTTTCCGCTGTAGTCCCCGTCGAGTTGGGCAGCAACAAGGGTTATCACGCGGCAATCGCGGTCAAGGCCCTGGTCGACGGCGGTGCGCCACGCTTTCACAAACTGTTGAATGACCAGGTCTTCCCTGGTGCCATTGCCGCCGATGAAGCGGCCATCAATGAGCTGGACAAGCTCAAGGGCGTCACTGATGACGCCGAGCTGATCTGGTAACCGCGTTTACTTGACGGCGCCCGGGCGCCACATCTTGAACAATGCCTCCGGCCCCAGCTGGAAGTAGTCCGCCGGCCCGCCGCCCCGCAGAATCGGTTCTGCGGCGGCGGTGTCGTAGATCCCGTCCTTCAACAGCCATTTGGCGATGTGCACGGCAACCACCTCGCCGAGCACCAGCCAGCTCGGCACCGTCTCGCCGTCGGCCCGCTGCAACTGAATGATCTGCGTGACCTTGCACTCGAAGGACACCGGGCTTTCGGCCACACGCGGCACGGCAATCACCTTTGACGCCACCGGCGTCAGCCCCGCCAGTTCGAACTCGTTGACCTCGGGGGCGACGGCTGCGCAGCTCTGGTTCATCTGCTCGGCCAGCGGCCGGGTCGCGAGGTTCCAGACGAACTCGCCGGTCTGCTCGATGTTGTTCAGGCTGTCTTTGCGCCCGACACTGGAGAACCCGATGATCGGCGGAATGTAGTTGAACGCGTTGAAAAAGCTGTAAGGCGCCAGGTTCAGCCGGCCCTCGGCATCCTGCGAAGAAATCCAGCCGATGGGGCGCGGACCGACGATCGCGTTAAACGGATCGTGGGGCAGGCCGTGGCCGTTGGCCGGTTCGTAGAAATGGATGTCATCGGGCATGGCGGGGTGTTCCTGAAGGCTTTTATAAGCGGCCAATAGTGCAAGTCCGATCCACGAAGATCAAATGCCGACCTTTAGAAATGAACAAGCCCGGCAATGGCCGGGCTTTGGTGTTTGCATTGCGCCGATCAGCTAATGGCTGCGGCAGTACCGGTTTTATCGAAACCGTCAGCAGCGATGGCAGCGGCGGTGCCGGTTTTATCGAAGCCGTCGGCAGCGATGGCAGCAGCAGTGCCAGTCTTGTCGAAGCCATCGGCAGCAACGGCTTTGCCGACGTTGGTTTTATCGAAACCATCGGCAGCGTAGGCGCCCGAGTGGCTGGTTTCGATGGCGGCGCTGGCGCCGGAAATGAAATCGGCGGATTTGGTTTTGTCCGAGCCATCGGCGGCGAAGGTGTTGGCGGCCAGTACGGACAAGGTCAGGGCGAGGATCAGTTTGGTTTTCATGGTCGTTCTCCAGATTCGAAATTCGTTGGCGATGTGTTTCGCATGGGGTTCATGCTACGCCAACTAAATTGATTAAAAAGCGCAAAATAATGCTAAAAGCAATCGATTAACTTGATATTAAGGGCGACGCATTCAATTCGCTTTCGTCGTCGGAGCGAGCGTCGCGCAGGTCATCGATCAGGTAGGTGCAGGATGCAGCAGGGGCATTAACCGGTGATTAATCGCTGCTTTTGGCTTGTGTGACAGATTTTTCATACATTCCCGACCGGTTTTTCACCCTCGTAACGCCAGTCTGCCGGCGGCCAGAAAACCAAGAACCGGCCGTCACACACTGGAGCTTTACCTGCAATGAACAAACTGCCTCAAATCACCCTGGCCTTCTGGGTCATGAAAATCTGCGCGACGACCCTGGGGGAAACCGCGGGGGATTTGCTGTCGATGACCCTCAACGTCGGCTATGCCATGAGCTCGCTGATCCTGATCAGCGTGTTCGTCCTGACGCTGATCACGCAGCTGATGTCCAAGACTTACAAGCCGCTGCTGTACTGGATCGTGATCCTGTCGACCAGCACCGCCGGCACCACCATGTCCGACTTCATGGACCGCACGCTGGAGCTGGGTTACGCCACAGGTTCGATGATCCTGATCGCGATCCTGCTGGCGATCTTCGCGGCGTGGCGCCTGAGCGGCGATTCGCTCAACGTCACCAAGGTGCAGAGCTTTCGCGGCGAGATGTTCTACTGGATGGCGATCCTGTTCTCCAACACCCTGGGCACCGCGCTCGGCGATTACCTGGCGGACGATTCGGGCCTGGGCTTCGCTGGTGGCGCGCTGTTGATCGGCTCGGCGATTGCGGTGGTGGTACTGCTCAAGTACTTCACCAAGATCTCGTCGGTGGCGCTGTTCTGGGTGGCGTTCGTGCTGACCCGGCCGTTTGGCGCGACCCTGGGCGACTTGATGACCAAGTCCCATGAGAAGGGCGGACTGGACTTCGGCACCATCGGTTCGTCGGCGGTGCTGGCGGGGATTCTGTTGGTGATGATCGTGGGCGCGTCTTATGCGCAGAAGCGCTATGGCGGCAAACAGGGCGTTGCCGAGTTGTCCTGATCGGGAAATCGGACAGGTAAGAAACGCGCGAAGGTCTTGCACCTTCGCGCGTTTTTTTTGCGATCAGTCAGTGACGATCCGCGAATGTTTCTGGGTGTCTTTCATGGTGATGTACACCAGCAGGGACACCGCGATGCACGCAGTCACGTACCAGTAGTAACCGGTTTCCATGCCGATACTCTTGAACCACAGCGCGATGTATTCGGCGGTGCCGCCGAAGATCGACACGGTCAGTGCGTACGGCAGGCCGACGCCCAGGGCGCGGATTTCGGTCGGGAACAGCTCGGCCTTCACCACGGCGTTGATCGAGGTGTAGCCGCTGACGATGATCAGCGCCGCCATGATCAGGAAGAACGCGCCCCACCAGGTCTGGATGGTGTGCAGGGTCATCAGGATCGGCACAGTGAAGATCGTACCGAGCACGCCGAAGGCGATCAGGATCGGACGACGACCGATCTTGTCGGACAGGCCGCCGATGATCGGTTGCAGGCACATGAACAGGAACAGCGTCGCTGCGGAAATGGTGGTGGAGTCGGAGATGCTCATGCCGACGGTGTTCACCAGGTATTTCTGCATGTAGGTGGTGTAGGTGTAGAACGCCAGCGTACCGCCCATGGTCAGGCCGACCACGGTGAGCAGTTCTTTCGGATGGCGCATCAAGGTGCGCATGGCGCTTTCCTTGGACTTCTCTTTCTTGGTGAACGACTCGGTTTCTTCCATGCCACGACGCAGGTACAGCGCAACGATTGCGCACAGCGCGCCGATGGCGAACGGGATACGCCAGCCCCAGGCGTACAGCTGTTCAGTGGTCAGCATGTTCTGCAGCACGATCAACACGCCCAGCGCGATGAGCTGGCCCGAGATCAGGGTCACATACTGGAAGCTTGAGAAGAAGCCGCGACGTTCCTTGGTCGCCATCTCCGACAGGTAAGTCGCGGAAGTGCCGTACTCGCCACCGACCGACAGGCCTTGCAGCAGACGGGCGAAGACCAGCAGGATCGGCGCGCCGATGCCGATGGTTTCGTAGTTCGGGCTGAGGGCGATCAGCAGGGAGCCAAAGCACATCAGGTACACCGAGGCCATCAGTGCCTTTTTACGTCCGACCTTGTCGGCGTACAGGCCCATCAGCCAGCCACCGATCGGGCGCATCAGAAAGCCCACGGCGAAGATCGCGGCGGTGTTCATCAATTGGGCGGTGGTGGAACCGGCGGGGAAGAAGGTCTTGGCGAAGTACAGCGAGAAGGCGGCATAGACGTACCAGTCGTACCACTCGACCATGTTGCCGACGGAACCGCTGAAGATCGACTTGATGCGACTGGCGGTGGTTCGTTCTTTGACCGGCACGGCAGCCGACCCAAGAGGCAGGGCGTTGGAGTTATCCATTGAAGGATCCTTCGTTTAATTGTTTTTGTGGAGCGCGTTGAAACGCAGCCTGCGAGGGCTATAGCAGGAGCTGTGCCAACGGGGGGAGGGCCGGTTTAGAGG
>NZ_JBYTBO010000041.1:0-14889 GCF_058789255.1 Pseudomonas sp. FW215-R2 | reverse complement strand
ACGCAAATACCCCGCCCTGCCCGGTGATCGGGAACACCAGACCAGTGATCAGCGGCCCGAGCAGCGAACCCACGCGCCCGATGGCCGAGGCGAAACCCGAGCCCGTCGCACGTGCCGATGTCGGGTACAACTCCGGCGTGTAGGTGTAGAGCACCGCCCACATGCCGAACAGGAAAAACTGCATCAACAGGCCCGAGCCGATCAGCAGCCCGACATTGCCGCCGAACACCGCACTCTGGCCGTACAGAAACGCCATCACCCCGCCGCCCAGCAACGTGACGATGCACACCGGTTTACGCCCCCAGCGCTCCACCAGCCACGCCGCCATCAGAAACCCGGGTATCCCGCCGAGGGAAATCAGCACCGTGTAATACACCGACTGAGTGACCGCGAACCCCGACTGTTGCAGCAACGCGCTGAGCCAGGACGTCAGTCCGTAGAACCCGAGCAATGCAAAGAACCACAGACTCCAGAGCATCATCGTGCGCTGGCGGTACAGCGGCGACCAGATCTGGCGGAGGGCCGAAAGGAAGTTGCCCGGTGGCGTGATCACCCGAGGCAGGCGAACCGGCTCCGGCAACGCAGCCCCGCCGAGCGACGCCCGCACCCGGTCCTCAATTGCACACAGCACCTTGTCCGCCGCGTCATGCTTGCCCGCCTGTTCCAGCCAGCGTGGTGACTCGGGAATGAAAAAGCGGATCGCCAATACAAATACCGCCGGCACCGCCAACACCAGAAAGATGTCGCGCCAGCCAATCAGCGGCAGCAGGAAATACGACAGCACGCCAGCAGCGACAAACCCCAGCGGCCAGAAGCCGTCCATCAAGGCGATGTAGCGCCCGCGACGCCGGGCCGGAATCAGCTCGGACAACATCGACTGGGCAATCGGAAACTCCATGCCCATGCCGATCCCCAGCAGGATGCGGAACAGGGTCAGACTCTCGACCGTTTGCGCCGTGGAGCACAGGTAACTGGCCACCCCCCACAACACGATGCTCCACTGAAACACCGGTTTACGGCCGAAACGATCAGCCAGCAATCCGGACAGCGATGCGCCCAGCACCATGCCGAAAAAACTCGAACTGGCGAGCAGCCCGGCTTCGGCGCTGCTCAGGCCGAATTCGGTTTTGATCGAGCCGAGCAGGAAGGTCATCATCGCCAGATCCATGGAATCGAAGAAAAACGCCAGGGCGATGATGATGAATATGATCCGGTGATAACCGCTGACCGGCAGGCGTTCCAGTCGATCCGCCGCGCTGAAGCTTCCCGTGTCCATGCCACCCCTCCATCCGAAATATCTGCGGATCGAGTGTGCGCGATAGCCGTTCAGCCTTTGTGCCAGATGCGACCTGTTCGCAGCCGTAGGCGACGCCAGTCATCCGGGCAATGGTACACAGCGCTCTACAATGCCATTTCCAGCTCGGTTTCCCGGGCGAATCGATGAATTTCCCGCTGCCCCGCCGCCGTCAGTTGCAGGGCGCGGGAATCGTTGGGCAGCATCAACCAGCCGGACTGCATGAACAGCTGCAACAACGCCGCCCCCAGCGAACCGCCCATGTGCGGGCGTCGCTCGCTCCAGTCCGGGCACGCGCAAGCCACCTGAACATTGCGATGAGCCAGCGCCTGGATGAAGACCCCGCGACTGGCCAACTGTGTCGAGCCCTTGTGGGTGACTACCACCCGATGTTCAAGCTGTTCGATCCAGCCGGCATCGAGCAGGCGCTGGTACAGGTCGGCCGCCAGCGTACCGCCCAGATGATCGTCGCAAAAACGCGCACGCAGCAGGGAAGACGGCGCGGCCTGTGGTCTGGCAATGGGTGTGGCGCGCTTGAACACGTCGGGAACCTCCCGCGGCGCGCTGGCAAGCGTGGCGCTGGCCAGGGCCTCGATGGCCGCGCCGACTTCCGGAGCCGCCAGGCGAAAGAAGCGCTTGCGCCCGCGAGCCTCGACCTTCAACAGACCGCCCGTGGACAAGCGCCCCAGATGCGCGCTGGCCGACGAGGGCGACAGCCCCGCCAACAGAGCCAGTTCCTCGGTCTGCCGGGCCGAGCCATCCATCAACGCCCACATCATTGCGCTGCGTTTGGGATCGGCCAGCAACGTGGCGATCTGGCTGATGCAAGGTGCATGTTCCATGTATTCACTCCCTGTTGAATCGTATCGTCTACTGCTCAGAGACATCTTGACCAGTAATCAGTCGTCGGCCAAGCCGCGCAAAACGCCTTGATCCGAGGCAAGGCAACACACTGCCACCCGGCATTCGCAGTAATTGATGCAACCCTCACCGCTGCCCGGTCAGTGCCGGTCCGAGCGAGCCTGTTCCCGCGTGCCGGTGCAGGCTTCAGGCGGTCGCTAGTATAAGCGGGTTGCTCGCGGCGTCCTGCGCCGGAGCGGGTACGGCTGGTGATTGTTCCTGACAGAAATTTCGCTATTTACCTGCGACTAATGATCAACCTGCGGAAAAACGGGAAATCGGCTACTCAGTTCGGCGCAACGGCTGGCGAGCATCTCCCTCAGAAGGTTCACCGGCTTACTCAATTGTGCGCGATGGGCGCACAGCAGATTCAGCGGAGCCCGCTCGCAGAGCAGGCCGGGCAGCAGCACTTTCAGCCGCCCCGCGAGCACATCGTCGGCCACATCCAGCCAGGATTTGTAGGCGATGCCCGCCCCCGCGACGGCCCATAACCGCACCACGTCGGCGTCATCGCTGAAGCGGTCGCCACTGACGGTCAGGCTGACTTCGCGTTTGCCGTCATGAAAACTCCAGTGGTCATGCACCCGACTGCCCAGCATGTACAACAGGCAATTGTGCTGCGCGAGCTGTTCCAGTTGAGTCGGCTCGCCGTGTTTCGCCAGATAGCCGGGAGAGGCACACAACACCCGCCGGTTCTGCGCAGCGATGGGCAATGCGACCAGACTGGAATCCTCCGGTTCGCCATAACGCAGGGCGATGTCCACCGGTTGGCGAAACAGATCGGCGATGCGGTCGCCCAACAGCAGACGCACCGTCAATTTCGGGTGTTCACGCTGAAACTCATCAAGCCACGGCAACAGCAGGTTGCGGCCGAAATCCGACGGTGCCGACAGTTGCAGAATCCCGCTGACCTGGTCCTGACCGCTGGCCAGCAGACGACGGCCTTCATCCAGGTTGCTCAGCGCCGCCCGGGCGTATTCGAGGAAGCCTTCACCCTCGGAGGTCAGGCGCAAACTGCGGGTGGAACGCGCCAGCAACCGTGCCCCGAGTTGTTGTTCGATACGCTTGAGCGCCGCGCTGGCCACGGCGGCGGACATGTCCATCACCCGGGCCGCCGCCGACAGGCTGCCCAGATCCGCCGCCCGGACAAACAACTGCAAGTCATCGAAACGCAGCATTTCAGCCTCGATTATCAAAAAAATATTGAAAGAGACTGCTCTTTTAGCCGGTTTTATCTCGCGTAGAAATAGCCAATCATGCCTCCCATCGAATTCATCCCGTTCCGGAGTCGAACATGTCCCAGCCCTTCACCGCCATCGCCACCCTGATCGCCAAACCTGGCCAGCAGGACGCCCTCGAACAACATCTGCGCGCATTGATCGAACCGACCCGCGCGGAAGCCGGTTGCGGCCAATACGACCTGCACCAGGACATGGCCAACCCGCTGGCCTTCTACATGATCGAGCAGTGGGCCAGTGACGAAGCCCTGCAGGCCCACGACGACAGTGCGCATATCCAGCATTTCCGGGCGCAGGCCGCAGGCTTCCTCGAACACTTCGAGCTCAAGCGTCTGCGCGCCATCGTCTGAATCCTTCCTTCAAGCATCTTTCGGAGTCATCCATGAAAGCCATCGCCTATTACGCATCGCTGCCGATCAGCGACGAAAAATCCCTGCAAGACATCGAACTGCCGGAGCCAGTGGCCGGCCCGCGCGACCTGTTGGTCGAAGTCAAAGCGATCTCGGTCAACCCGGTCGACACCAAGGTTCGCCAGAACGTCGCGCCAGAAGGCGGCGCCGCCAAAGTGCTGGGCTGGGATGTGGCCGGCGTGGTCAAGTCGGTCGGCAGTGAAGTGACGCTGTTCAAGGCGGGCGACAAGGTCTTCTACGCCGGTTCCATCGCCCGGGCTGGTGGCAACAGTGAACTGCATGTGGTGGATGAGCGGATCGTCGGCCATATGCCGAAAACCCTTGGTTTCGCCGAGGCCGCCGCCCTGCCGCTGACCGCCATAACGGCCTGGGAGCTGTTGTTCGAACGCCTGCAAATCCGCGAAGGCAACACCGACGAAGGTCAGAGCCTGCTGATCGTCGGCGCGGCCGGTGGCGTGGGTTCGATCCTCACCCAACTGGCCAGCCAGTTGACCGGGCTCAAAGTGATCGGCACCGCCTCCCGCCTGCAAACCCGCGACTGGGTAAGCGAGCTGGGCGCTGACCTGGTGATCGATCACAGCCAGCCGTTGAGCGAAGAACTGAAACGCGCCGGCCACCCCCATGTGACCCACGTCGCCAGCCTGACCCAGACCGACCAGCATCTGGACCAACTGGTCGAGGCCCTGGCGCCGCAAGGCAAACTGGCGCTGATCGATGATCCGAAGTCGCTGGACGTGACCAAGCTCAAGCGCAAGAGCCTGTCGCTGCACTGGGAGTTCATGTACACCCGCTCGCTGTTCGAAACGCCGGACATGATCGAGCAGCACAAACTGCTCAACCGAGTGGCCGATCTGATCGATGCCGGGACGTTGAAGACCACGGTGGGCGAGCACTTCGGCACGATCAACGCGAGCAATCTGCGCCGAGCCCATGAATTGCTGGAAAGCGGCAAGGCCAAGGGAAAAATTGTTTTAGAAAGTTTCTAAAACTTCGGAGGCCGCAGCCTTCGTCAGCGCCAGACGTGGCTGACTCGGGGGCTGCGGTCGCTTTTTGCCGTCAGTCAGATGCTTGACCCTTGTCACAATTGCGATCGTATTCGGGTCTACAATCGAAACCTCTGCGATGCAATCTTTTACGTCCGGGAGGTCAGCAATGAAGATCCTGATAAAAGAAGTGGCAAAGTCCCAGTGGCAAGTTCGTCTCGACCAGCACGCCGTGACATTCCGCAGTGAGGCCGAAGCTCGGGCCTTCACCCGCACCCTCGAAGCGCGTCTGTACGCGCCCCATCAGATTCCCGACCTCGGCCAGCAACGCGCTGTCGGCTGAGTTCTTCCGTTCAGACTTCGGCCTGCGCCTTTGCCAGCGCCCGGGCATTCTGTATGCGCCGGGTAAGCATTGCCGCGCTGACCACCAACAGACCGCACAGGCTGATGACCATGGCCATCGGCACGGCTGTGCCATCGTGCAAAACCCCCACCAGCGCCGAAGCCCCGGCGGCGACGCTGAACTGCATGCTGCCGAGCAATGCTGACGCACTGCCGGCGCGAGCGCCCTGCCCGTTCATCGCACTCGCCGCCGCATTGGGGCTGATGCAACCAAGACTCGCCACGCAAATGAACAATGGAATCAGCAGCGGCCACAGTGCCTCGGTGTGCAGGGCACTGACCGCGAGCAGCGTCAGCCCGGCAGCGAAGTAAACCCAGACCGCCCGTGACAGCAGAAACGCCGGGCCACGCTTGGCCAACAGTCGCGCATTGACCTGCGCCACCAGAATGAAGCCCGCCGCGTTGGTGCCGAACAGCCAGCCGAAATGCTCGGCCGGGACGCCATACAGTTTGATGAAAATGAAAGGCGAGCCAGCAATGTAGGCAAACATCCCGGCAATCGCGATGCCGCCGGTCAGGGCATGGCCCATGTAGACCGGGTCGGTCAGCAGTCGACCGTACTGACGCAGAGCACCGGACAGTGGCTGGCGCGGAACATGGGCCGGCAGACTTTCCGGCAGGCCGAGGGCCACCGCCAGGCCAGCCAGGGCACTGAACCCGGTCAGCACCAGGAAGATCGACTGCCAACCCGTCGTATTGACCAGCAGACCGCCGAGCATCGGCGCCAGGATTGGCGCCAGCCCCATCACCAGCATCAATTGCGAAAAGACTTTCGCCGAGCCCACCGCGTCGCATTTGTCAGCGACCACCGCCCGGGAAATCACCATCCCGGCGCATCCGCCCAGTGCCTGAACGAACCGCGCACCAATCAGCCATTCCAGATTCGGTGCATAAGCGCAGGCCAATGACGCCAGGGTGAACAGCACAAGGCCGGTGAGCAATGGAATCCGCCGCCCGAAACGATCCGCCACCGGACCGTAGGCCAGTTGACCGATGGACAGGCCAAAGAAGTAAGCCGACAGCGTCAGCTGGACGTGTTTCTCATCGGTGCCGAACGCCAGCGCCATGGTGGGAAACGCGGGGAGATAGAAGTCGATCGCCAACGGACCGAAAGCGGTCAAGGCACCGAGAATCAGAATGGTACGGAAGTTCATCAGGCGTCCAGGTTCGACAGGCAATTGGGCGGGCACTTCAGGAGAGAGTGCAGCCCGACAGTCTAGCCGCGCGAGGACGCCTTGAACATTCCGGTAGCTCGCTAACTATTAAAAAGATCAGGCGAGTTTGATGACATAGCCTTCTTCGCTGATCGCCTCGATCACCTGCTCGGCGCTCAACGCACTTTCGACGCCGACTTCCTTCGCTGCCAGATCGACCCGCACGCTGGCCGCCGGATCCTTGCTCTGGACCGCTTGGGTGACGGCCTTGACGCAGTGACCGCAGGACATGCCTTCAACAGTGAACACTTGCATGGAATGACTCCTTTGAGTGAGGTTGCCGGCAGTTTCGAGCTTGCCACGATGGCAAGGTCAAGTTCTGCAAAAAACTGCCGGGCTGGCAATCGGCGCCGCGCTCGGCCAAGCTGCGTGCATCAATGACATAAATTCAGGAGATTCAGCCATGCGCTGGTCAGCTTTCAGCCTGTTTGGCTTACTCAGCCTCTTTGCCGCGATCCCTTCGGTGCATGCCGCCGGGGAAGATTTCGGGGTGCTGATCATTTCCCGCGAGCGCCTGGAAGTCGCGACCTCCTGCGAGATCGGCGTGTACATCCAGGATCAACTGTCGGCGCGACTGTTCCAGGAACAAAGCACCTCGTTCAACCTGCCGCCGGGCAATGTCTCGCTGCGCCTGAAACTGCTGCCGGGGCAAATGCCGGGCTGCAACCCGGGCATGCTCGCGCCGGGCTCGCAGGAGATCAAACTGCATGCAGGTGACATCCTGAAGTTCCGGATTGCGATGAATGCGGAAGGCATGTACCTCAAGCCAACCGGCCTCGGTTATTGACTCATCCGGATCGGGCGGCGGAATCTGGCGCTTGACCTTGCCAGCATGGCAAGGTTGATCCTGTAGGCATCCACTACAGGGAGTACGACCGATGTCCGATTCCATCACGTTCGATCTGCCCATCAGCGGCATGACCTGCGCCAGTTGCGCCGGCCGCGTCGAACGCGCCTTGAGTAAAGTCAGCGGCGCCAGTGCCGTCAGCGTCAACCTCGCCACCGAACAGGCCCGCGTGCAGGCACCCGGCGACAGCCTGCCAGCGCTGATGGAGGCGGTTGAACGTGCCGGTTACAGCGTGCCGCAGCAAACCGTGGAATTGAACATCGACGGCATGACCTGCGCCTCCTGCGTCGGCCGTGTCGAACGCGCCCTGAACAAGGTTCCGGGGGTGAAAAGCGTCAGCGTCAACCTCGCCAATGAACGCGCCCACCTCGAACTGCTTGGCGCTGTCGATCCGCAGCTCCTGATCGCCGCCGTGAGCAAGGCCGGTTATTCGGCCAGCCTCTTCGAACTTGAACACCAGACCGACAATCGCCAGCAACGCCTGAACCATGAGCGCTGGGCGCTGATCTGCGCGATCGCCCTCGCCTTGCCGCTGGTATTGCCGATGCTGCTGCAACCGTTCGGCATTCACTGGATGCTCCCGGCCTGGGCGCAATTCGCTCTCGCTACCCCAGTGCAATTCATCTTCGGTGCACGTTTTTATGTGGCCGCATGGAAAGCCGTGCGCGCCGGTGCCGGCAACATGGACTTGCTGGTGGCCCTAGGCACCAGCGCCGGTTACGGCCTGAGTCTCTATGAATGGGCGACCGCTGACGGGCGCATGCCGCATCTGTACTTCGAGGCCTCGGCGGTGGTCATCGCTCTGGTGCTGCTTGGCAAATACCTCGAAAGCCGCGCCAAACGCCAGACCGCCAGCGCCATCCGTGCACTGGAAGCCTTGCGCCCGGAGCGAGCGATTCAAGTCATCGAGGGTCGCGAACAAGACGTCGCCATCAGCGCCCTGCGCCTCGGTGACCTCGTACTGGTCAAACCCGGCGAACGTTTCCCGGTGGACGGCGAAGTGCTGGAAGGCCAGAGCCATGCCGATGAAGCGCTGATCAGCGGCGAAAGCCTGCCAGTGCCCAAGCAACCGGGCGACAAGGTCACCGGCGGTGCAATCAACGGTGAAGGCCGCTTGCTGGTGAGCACCACGGCGCTCGGCGCGGAAAGCGTACTGGCGCGGATCATCCGTCTGGTGGAGGACGCCCAGGCGGCTAAGGCACCGATCCAGAAACTGGTGGATAAAGTCAGTCAGGTGTTTGTGCCGACGGTTCTGCTGCTGGCCCTCGCCACGCTGATCGGCTGGTGGCTGTACGGCGCACCGCTGGAAACCGCATTGATCAACGCCGTCGCAGTGCTGGTGATCGCCTGCCCCTGCGCCCTCGGTCTGGCGACACCGACCGCGATCATGGCCGGCACCGGCGTGGCCGCGCGCCACGGGATTCTGATCAAGGACGCCGAAGCGCTGGAGCGCGCCCATGAAGTCAGCAGCGTGGTGTTCGACAAGACCGGCACCCTGACCTCCGGCACCCCGCGCATCGCGCATTTCAGTGCGATCGACGGTGATGAGAACGCCCTGCTGACAGCGGCCGGCGCGCTGCAACGCGGCAGTGAACACCCCTTGGCCAAAGCAGTTCTGGATGCCTGTGCCGAACGCCATCTGACGGTGCCCGACGTCAGCGACAGTCAGTCCCTGACCGGTCGCGGCATTGCCGGCCATCTCGACGGTCGGCGCCTCGCCCTGGGCAATCGCCGACTGCTGGAAGAAACCGGCCTGGACGCCGGCACGTTGGCGGAATCCGCCAAGGCCTGGGAAACCGAAGGCCGGACGCTGTCCTGGCTGATCGAACAAAGCCCCGCACCCCGGGTGCTCGGCCTGTTCGCCTTCGGCGACACCCTCAAGCCCGGCGCGCTGCGCGCGGTGCAACAACTGGCTGCACGACATATCCACAGCCACCTGCTGACCGGCGACAACCGAGGCAGTGCCCGTGTGGTGGCCGAAGCGCTGGGCATCGAAAACGTCCACGCCGAAGTGCTGCCGGCGGACAAAGCCGCCACCGTCGCCGAGCTGAAAAAGACCGGCGTCGTGGCCATGGTCGGCGACGGCATCAACGACGCCCCGGCACTGGCCGCTGCCGATATCGGCATCGCCATGGGCGGCGGCACCGACGTGGCAATGCACGCCGCCGGCATCACCCTGATGCGCGGCGACCCTCGGCTGGTGCCGGCAGCGCTGGAGATCAGCCGCAAGACCTACGCGAAGATCCGGCAGAACCTGTTCTGGGCCTTCGTCTACAACCTGATCGGCATTCCGCTGGCGGCGTTCGGCTTCCTCAATCCGGTGCTGGCCGGCGCGGCGATGGCGCTGTCGAGCGTCAGCGTGGTGAGCAATGCGCTACTGTTGAAAACCTGGAAACCCGAGGATCTGGAGGACAACCGATGAACATCGGCCAAGCGGCCCGCCACAGTGGCCTGAGCGCGAAGATGATCCGTTATTACGAGTCGATCGGCCTGCTCAAGGCCGCCCATCGCACCGACAGCGGCTATCGCGTCTATGGCGACGATGACCTGCACACGCTGGCGTTCATCAAGCGCTCGCGGGACTTGGGCTTTTCGCTGGAGGAAGTCGGCAAACTGCTGACCCTCTGGCAGGACCGCCAGCGCGCCAGCGCCGATGTGAAGGCCCTGGCCCGCCAGCACATCGACGAGCTGAATCAGAAGATTCGCGAACTCGGCGAACTGCGCGACACCCTGCAGGATCTGGTCGAACACTGCCAGGGCGACCATCGCCCGGACTGCCCGATCCTCAAGGAACTGGCGTCGGGCTGCTGCGCGCAACCCGCTCGCGCCTGAGCAGCAGGACTTTCATCGACAGCACAGTGGCGAGGGGAATGCCGTGGAACAGCAGCACCACGGCACCCGGCGCCCACCAGTTGTAGAACGGTGCGGCGATCAGCATGCCGACGCCGAACCCGGTCATCTGCAACAGCGTCAGGAAACTGAAGATCGGCAGGCGCAGGGGCTCCGGTTCCCGTTGCAGACGTGACATCAGGCCGACTTCCGAGAACCCGTCACCCAATCCGGCCGGCAGCGAAAACAGCAACAGCCCGACGACGCTGTGCTGCTGGAACATCAGGATGAAACCGCAGGACATCAGCAACACCCCGCCAAAGTACCTGCGCTCCAGATGGATGTTTTCCGAGCCCTTCAAGCGACTGGCGATTCGCGCGCCCAGCAATTTCCCACTGGCCCATACCGCGAGCATCAGGCCCAGCGTGGTGCTCGCCGAGTCCGGTGTCAGCAGTTTGGAAATGATCGGAAATCCGACGTTGTGCGCAGCGCTACCCAAAGTGTCGGCCATCGTGACAGCCAGCATCGCCGCCACCACCGGGGCGCTGCGCAGGCCTTGCAACAACGCCGACCATTCACCCTGTTTAGCGCTGGATTCGGCAACGGGTTCCGGTGCGCTGAACCGCAATGGCGCAATCAACACCGCCGCCAGCAGATAGGTCAGCGCATTCAACGCGAACACCGTTTCAAAACCAAACCCTGCGACCAGCAGCCCGGACACCAGACTGCCGCCGACCATCGCCATGGAAGAGGCGGACGTGATCCAGGCATTGGTCTTGAGCAACTGCGCAGGCTCGATCAGGCGCGGCAACTGGCTGTTGAGGCCGATGGCGAACATCGAATTGCCAAAGCCCAGGCCGAACGCAATCAGCGGCAGCAACAACGCCTGTTGGCTGACCGGCACGATCAGCAACAACCCGAGCACAGCGGCGCGCAGCAGATCGAAGGCAATCAACGGCAAGCGACCGCTGCATCGACGATAAAACGCGGTGCCGATCAGGCTGGCGAAAATCCCGCCGCCCACGCGACTGGCCAGGAAAATCCCGACGCTCATGGCGCTGTTGCTCAGCAGGTAGACATAAGTGGCCAGCGCAACCATGTTGAGGAAAGCGCCGAAATCGGAAATCAGCCGCGCCGTGATGATCAGCCGGGCATTGCGGGAGGTGGTGGTCACAATCAATCCTTGAATGTGTAAAACCCGGCCGAAGCCGGGTTTTCTTTTTCAGATGCTTACTGCATCCACGGTGGCGGAGGCGGTTCGTCGGACTTGCCCTTGGGCTCGTCGTCCGCCGCACGGATGGCTTGCTTGCGCTCCTCATCCAGACGCGCCGCTTCGATCTCGCGCAGGACCCCACCGACATCGGCCAGGTCCTCGGGATCGTCGAACTCGCCGGTCAGCACGCTGGCCGGGTGCAACGTACCCGCTTCGTACAACGCCCACATTTCCTTGGCGTATTTGGTCTTCTTCAACTCCGGGGCGAACCGGCCGAAGTACGACGCCATGTTGCCGACGTCACGCTCCAGCATGCTGAACGCGTGGTTGTTGCCCGCCGCATCCACCGCTTGCGGCAGGTCGATGATGACCGGGCCGGTCGGCGTCAGCAGCACGTTGAACTCCGAGAGGTCACCGTGCACCAGGCCGGTACACAACATCAGCACGATCTGCGAAATCAGGAACGCGTGGTATTCGCGGGCCTGATCCGGCTCCAGCACCACGTCGTTCAGACGCGGCGCGGCATCGCCGTATTCATCGGCCACCAGCTCCATCAGCAGCACGCCTTCCAGGAAGTCGTACGGCTTGGGCACCCGCACCCCGGCGTTGGCCAGGCGGAACAGCGCCGCGACTTCGGCGTTCTGCCAGGCGTCTTCGGCTTCCTTGCGCCCGAACTTGGAACCCTTGGCCATCGCCCGGGCCTGTCGGCTGTTACGAACCTTGCGGCCTTCCTGATACTCGGCCGCCTGGCGGAAACTGCGTTTGTTCGCCTCCTTGTAGACCTTTGCGCAACGTAACTGATTGCCGCAGCGCACCACATAAACAGCTGCTTCTTTGCCACTCATGAGTGGACGCAGCACTTCGTCGACCAGACCGTCCTCGATCAGGGGTTCAATGCGTTTTGGAGTCTTCATCAGCTTTTATTGTGGGTCCTTTATTACCAAACACGCGAATGTCATTCGTTATACGGCAATCCTCGCATCACGGGGAGGGGTTGCCGACCTGTGAACCTGTGGATGCACACACTGTGCCGGATCAAACGGGCCGATCCGCCGCTCTTGTATCGACCGCTGCGAATCATAGCCGAGCCCGCCGAACTTGTTGGCGCAAGGACTTGAGGGCATTTGCGACAGAATCTGACATCCAGCATCACTCCACCCGTAAGAATTTTCTCTTACAGCCTCAATTTCCCTCTCCGGCAGCCGAAGCCCTCAGAGACAGAGGAATTTGTCCGACAATCGTTCCAAAAAAGCTTCGATGTCGCACTCAGGGAATGGAGTGGAAAACACCGTTTTCGGCTGCCAATAAACCGCGAGTCATCTGCACTGCGTGGGCCTACAAGAAAATCTGGAGCGCGGATGAACATCAAACAGAAGTTGACGTGGGCGTTTGCAATCATCGCCTGCTTGCCCGTGGTGCTGGTCGCCACGCTGGTGGTACTCAACCTGCGCAGCGATGCCCGGGAAGGTTTTGTCGACGGCAGCGGACGCGAGATCCGTCAGGTCAGCAACGCCATGCAGCTTTTTTTTGACGGTATCAGCCAGAACGTCGATTACCTGGCGACGCAACCGCTGATCAAGAACACCGATGACAGCCTCAAGACCTACATGAGCGCCAACGCCGAAAGCGTCCCGCAGGGCGAGATGGACAAAAAGGTCTTCTCCTTCCTGCAGGATCTGGGTAACAGCCACCCGGCCTACGCCTACGCGATCGTCGGCACCGCTGCCGGTGGTTACGTGTCCTGGCCCGACGACCCCAAGCTGAGCAACTACGATCCGCGTCAGCGCCCTTGGTACAAGGCCGCTCAGGCCAAACCCGGCAAACCGTTGCGCACCGCCGCCTATTACTGGGCGCAGGACGATGCGACCTACGTCAGCACCGTGCGCACCATCGACAACAAACTCGGTAGCAACGGCGGCGTGGTCAGTATCGACGTCACGCTCAAGCAGCTCACCGAGATCGTCAAACAGATCAAGCTCGGCGAAACCGGTTACCTGATGCTGCTGGAAAACAGCGGCATGGTGCTGGTCGATCCGAAACAGCCCGAGCACAACTTCAAGCCCCTCGACAGCCTCGGCGACGGTTACGCGCAACTGGCCAAGGCCGGCAAAGGGCTGGTGGAAGTCGAACTCAACGGCGAGCGCTACATGGCCAACGTCTGGCCGTCGGAGCAACTGGGCTGGACCTTCATCGGCCTGATCAAACAGAACGACGTGATGAGCTCGGCCACTCAGTTGACCTGGCTGATCGCGATTATCGCGGCTGTGTTGGCGGTGCTGTTCGCCGTGGTCGGCGCCAGTTTCGCCAGCCTGATCGTACGCCCGATCCGCAGCGTGGCCAGCGGTCTGGAAGGCATCGCCCAGGGCGAAGGCGATCTGACCAAGAACCTCGATATCCGTGGCAACGACGAAACCGCGCAACTGGCCAACTGGTTCAACCAGTTCCTGACCGCGATCCGCAGCCTGATCCAGCACATCGGCGGCGCGGCCGGAAAAATCCTCGCGACCTCGCAGAGTTCGACCCGGGTTTCCGGCGACATGGCCGAAGCGGCCGGACGCCAGCGTGAAGCCGTGGACATGGTCTCGACCGCGTTCCACGAAATGGTCGCTACCGCCAACGAAGTCGCCCGCTCGTGCAGCCAGGCAGCGGAGTCGGCCGACAGTGGCCAGCGCCAGGCCCGCGAAGGTCAGCAGCAGATCGATGCGGCGGTGCACAGCGTCGATCAACTGAGCCAGGAGCTGGAGCAGTCAGCGCAGTCGATGCAGCAACTGGAACGCGACAGTAACGACATTCAGTCGATCCTCGGCACCATCCGCTCCATCGCCGAACAGACCAACCTGCTGGCGCTCAACGCCGCCATCGAGGCTGCGCGGGCCGGTGAGCAAGGCCGTGGCTTTGCGGTGGTGGCCGATGAGGTTCGCGCACTGGCCAAACGCACGGCGGATTCGACGGCGGAAATCGACGGTCTGCTGGGCAACCTTGCCAAGCGCACCAGCGCCGTGACCCAACAGATGCGCGCCAGCCTCGATGTGTCGCAGCAATCGGTGACGCGAATCGGCGAGGCGCGGGCGAGTTTTGGTCAGATCCGTGAATCGGTGGATGTGATTCGTGACATGAATACCCAGATCGCCACGGCCGCCGAAGAGCAGCATCAGGTGGCCGAGGACATCAATCGGCATATCAGCCAGATTCACGGTGATGCGCAGTTGGTGGCGGAGCTGGCGAATTCGGCGCGGCTGGATTCGCAGAGTCTGGCGGGGTTGTCGAATGAGCTGGATGGGTTGGTGCGAAGGTTCCGGACTTGAGATTGGGGGCAACCTAAAAAGCCCCCTCACCCTAACCCTCTCCCGGAGGGAGAGGGGACTGATTGGGGGATGCTTTAAAGATGCATCGACTTGATCCTGCTTTACCGAATCCATAATCGACACGGTTTTTCAGGTCGATGTATAACGCCAGACAACACGGTCGGCTCCCTCTCCCTCCGGGAGAGGGCTGGGGTGAGGGCTGCTTTTAGCGCTCGATAATGGCGGTGACACCCTGCCCCCCCGCCGCACAAATC
>NZ_JBYTBO010000040.1:0-15597 GCF_058789255.1 Pseudomonas sp. FW215-R2 | reverse complement strand
GCTCCGCGTCCCATGCCGAAGCGGACGCGGAGCGTCCATTGAGGCATTCCCACGCGGAGCGTGGGAACGATCAATCTGAAATGAAAAAGCCCCGCCATTCACATGGCGGGGCTTTTCGTTTTCAGCAACCGGTCACTCAGACCTGCGGGTCGCCCACGTGCAGGATCTTCATGCCGTTGGTGCCGCCGGTGGTGTGGTAGCTGTCGCCCTTGGTCAGGATGACCCAGTCACCCTTCTGCACAACGCCGCGCTTGACCAGCTCGTCGATGGCTTTCTGGCTGACTTCGTTCGGTGCCAGCGAAGCCGGGTCGAACGGAACGGTGTACACGCCACGGAACATTGCTGCGCGAGCCTGGGCTTCGCGGTGCGGGGTGAAGCAGTAGATCGGCACCGACGAACGGATACGCGACATGATCAGCGGGGTGTAGCCGCTTTCGGTTAGCGCGATGATCGCTTTCACGCCCGGGAAGTGGTTGGCGGTGTACATGGTCGCCAGCGCAATGCTCTCGTCGCAGCGCTCGAATTCCTTGCCGATGCGGTGGCTGGAAGTCTTGCTGGTCGGGTGCTTTTCAGCGCCGACGCAGATGCGCGCCATCGCCTGCACGGCTTCCAGCGGATAAGCGCCGGCAGCGGATTCGGCAGACAGCATCACGGCGTCGGTGTAGTCGAGTACGGCGTTGGCCACGTCGGACACTTCGGCGCGGGTCGGCATCGGGTTCTGGATCATCGACTCCATCATCTGGGTCGCCACGATCACAGCCTTGTTGTGGCGGCGTGCGTGCAGAATGATTTTCTTCTGGATGCCCACCAGCTCGGCGTCGCCGATTTCCACACCCAGGTCACCACGGGCAACCATCACGGCGTCGGAAGCCTTGATCAGACCGTCGAGGGTTTCGTCGTCGGCCACGGCTTCGGCGCGTTCGATCTTCGCCACCAGCCAAGCGGTGCCGCCGGCTTCGTCGCGCAGTTGACGGGCGTAGTTCATGTCGGCGGCGTCACGCGGGAAGGACACGGCGAGGTAGTCGACTTCCATTTCCGCGGCGAGCTTGATGTCGGCCTTGTCTTTCTCGGTCAGGGCCGGAGCGGTCAGGCCGCCACCGCGACGGTTGATGCCTTTGTGGTCGGACAGCGGACCGCCGATGGTCACGGTGCAGTTCAGTTCGGTGGCGGTCGCGGTATCAACGCGCATCACCACGCGGCCGTCGTCGAGCAGCAGCTCGTCGCCCACGCCGCAGTCCTTGACCAGGTCCGGGTAGTCGATACCGACCACCTGCTGGTTGCCTTCGGTCAGCGGATGGCTGGTGGAGAAGGTGAACTTGTCACCGATCTTCAGCTCGATGCGCTTGTTGGCGAATTTGGCGATACGGATTTTCGGGCCTTGCAGGTCACCCAGCAGGGCGACGAAGCGGCCGTGCTTGGCAGCGAGGTCACGCACCAGCTTCGCGCGAGCCTTGTGCTCGTCGGGGGTGCCGTGGGAGAAGTTCAGACGGGCGACGTCCAGGCCAGCCAGAATCAGCTGTTCGAGAACTTCCGGCGAGTTACTGGCCGGGCCAAGGGTAGCGACGATTTTGGTACGACGGACGGACATGCAAAGACTCCTCAGGTTCAAGCGCTCGCAGAGGCTACTACGCTCTTTGGGTGTAGTCATTGTTCGTTTGCACTACTTATTGTTTTCTTTATTGAACGCGACAATCGGAGCAAAGGGCTCTGAAGATTTCTCGCCAGAGGTCGATAATGATCACAAGACAGGAGAATACCCCATGCGATTCGTGCCCATTGCCGCCCTTGCCCTCAGCGTCCTCGCCGTCACGGGCTGCACCCGTTGGTCGATGAACCATCATTTGAACAACGCCTACAGCGCCTACGACCGGGGCAACTGCGAGCAGGTGATGCTCGAACTGTCCAAGGTCGAACGCGCCAGCCGTGCCCGTCCTTACGTGTGGCCGGAAGTGTCGATGATGCGCGGCCAGTGCCTCGAGCGGCAGAAAATGTTTGTCGATGCGGCGCAGACCTATCAGTTCATCATTGCCTCGTACCCCAACAGCGAATACGCCTACCGCGCCCGCGCGCGTCTGGAAACCCTGCAGAGCCTGGGTCATTACCCGACCCGTAGCGCAGCAGCCGTGGTGCGTCCAACTCGCTTTTGATGGCGGTTGTCATACAAAAGCTGGCTGGCTGTACAAGGTGAGCTATAGTCCTCAGACACCGGTGCAGATGAACTCTGTACCGGCGCAACACCTGCGACTGGCATGAGATAGACGTGGCAAGCGCCACACCGGAAGCGGGGAGAGCGGACCTGTCGGGCAGGTTCGTTCCGAAGCACAGTGCGGCCCGTTTAACGGGCCATGCATGGCGATACGCTCATGTTTACCGACCGTCGAATCGAACGGCACCAGTTGCCGTATTTTCTGCGAGTGTTCAACAGCGTCACCGACAAACCCATCGGCTTTCTGGGCAACGTCTCTGAAGACGGTTTGATGCTCATCAGCCAGTTGCCGATGATGATCGGTGCCGAATTCAAACTGCGCCTGAAAATTCCCCTGGGCGAGGGCTGCCAGCAGGTCATCGACCTGACGGCTTGCTGCCTGTGGTGCCACGAAGACGCGACTCCTCAACATTATGACGCCGGCTTCAGCCTGTACCGGACTCCGCCGGAGTATGGGCAACTGGTCGAGGCGTTGAAGCAGTACTTCAGTTTTCAGCCGTTGCCGGCTTCGGCCTGAAAACAAAAAAGGGCCACAACCTGCCGCAGGTTGTGGCCCTTTTTTCTTACGCGGTTATCGCAATCGCCCGCTCGTTATCCAGCGTCTTCTCCACCAGCAACAACCCTAACTCGCTCAGTTGATAGATCGCCATCGCTAGATGCCGCGGCTTGTCGTCCAGGCTGTCCGCCAGGTCGAGCAGCAGGATGCTGACTGACGAAAAGGTTTCGTAGGTCTGGATGGCGATGGCTTCGGGGTTAATGTCGGGATCGACCTTGAACATCTGCATGCCGCGATCCACGGAATTGCGCGGTTTTTCGGGCGAGGGATTGAGGTAGAAATCGAGGGCCCGGTGGGCGGCGTCGTGGAGTTTTTTTGAGTCGATTGAAGCGTAGGGGGAGACCGGGTCAGTTTGATCAGTCGTGTCCGTTGGATCGATATCCGACGGAGGATTTGGTGTTGCTTTGAACATACCTAACTTCCTAATAAGTTGGGCTGTTACCGCTTCGCGACTAAACGAGGGGTGGCAGCTGTAAGCAGGTTAGTCGACCGGGGAAGTAAGGCTTTTTTCCGGCGTGCCCGGGGGCACCCTGCTCACAGCCACCATCTAGTGCAGGGATAGGGAATACCCGACTGGATGACGCGTTTGCAAACCTATCTTACCTCGGGCGACTAAACCCGGCCGCTGATTGGTAGCGACGGGGATCAAGTTACGGGTCAACGTCAAGGTGCACAAGCCAGCGGATTCGCTCATATGTGTAGGTAAAAGCGTCAGTTGCTGTAGCCTCAATTCCCCCGCCTTGCAATCGTCCTCAAGTGCTGAAAGGGCAACGGTTTCAATCCTAAGCTAGAGAAACTTTACGGGCAGGACAGGACTACAGTAGCCGTGGTCAGCGAGGAGATTTTGAGAACCAAGTTGTAAGAGTCTTTCCAATCAACGATTCGTTTTGGAAGGCACGACTTATAGGCGAAAGACATCGAACATCTCTGGGACATATGTCTGAAAAGCCGGAATTTAGCCGTGGTGTTCTCCTTTCAGCTTGGCCAAGCCTTGTTTGATGAAACCGGCGTTTTCTCCAATTGTAAAAAGTGCTTCACGGACGTTTTTTCCGGTTTCCACCATTCCCTGAGCTTCGACCTGGAGTACCAACTCCATCAGGGCGGCTTCCAGGCCGAGTTGGTTCTGATACATCCTTTCCAGCACGTCCGATAGAGAGTATTTAGCAGGCATTCTGAGACTCCGTTAGAGAAGCTCCAAGGATAGCAGCGGTGTTTGCAAATGTGAGTTGACTAGAGATGTCTACTCAAATTAGTTGGATCGTGAGGAGGTTTTGATACTCCTTGGATGAGCAGCACCGTTTTATCAATGCCTGCGCCTTAAGGTTTTTTACTTCGTTGAGGTTCTCTTGATTATTGTGATTTTATTTGATCCCCTCGAGTGTGAGATTGAGAGGGGTCAGAGCGCTCCAGATTTCTTCCAGCTTAGATATCGTGATATTACGTCCGTGCTCAATTCGCTGGGGGGGATATCCATCACTTGCACTCCTTGAGCACTCAACCGTTCATGGAGTATCGCTCGGGCATTCAGATAGTCCACTGTTGCGCAGTACTCATGGGCCTGCTCTATTGTTTGCACCCGCGAATGCCGTGCATTTTCAAGCGTGCTCTCGCGGAGGTTGGCCACAAGTACCCGATGCTGCTGGCTCAGGCGTCTGACGGCATTCAGCAACTCCTCATCAGCCTCATCCCGCACATTGGTCACTAATACCACCAAAGCCCGGCGCTTCTGTCTGGTCAGCAACTGATTCACCGCTGCCGGATAATCCGCAGAACGTCGCGTGCTATCCAGATCGTAAACACTGTTGAGCAACACCTTGAGCTGCCCCGTACCTTTGATCGGTGTAATGAACCGAGGCTGATCACTGGCGAAGGTAGACAACCCCACCGCATCCCCCTGGCGCAACGCCACATAACTCAACAGCAAACACGCATTCAACGCATGATCGAAATGCGACAGCTCGCCGTCCTGACTGCGCATCTGTCGCCCGCAATCGAGCATGAAAACAATCTGTTGATCTCGTTCGTCTTCGTACTCCCGGGCAATCGGTGTGCGATGGCGGGCGGTGGCTTTCCAGTCGATCTGGCGCAGGCTGTCGCCTTCGCGAAACTCCCGCAGTTGATGAAACTCCATCCCCTGGCCACGACGTTGGCGCTGGCGTACGCCGAGCTGGCTGAGCCAGTTGTCGACCGCCAGCAGTTGACCGCCGTAGAGGCGGGCGAAGTCGGGGTAGACGCGGGTGTGGTCGGTGAGGTTCAGCAGGCGTTTGCCGGACCACAGACCGAAGGGGCTCGGCAGGTTGAGTTCGCAGGTTTCGAAAGTGAAATGGCCACGCTTGAGCGGGCGCAGGCGATAGCCGATCAGGTTGCGTTGGCCGGGTTGTAGCTCGGTGTTGAGCGGCAGGTGTTCAAAGCTCAAGCCGTCGGGTACGTGGTCGAAAATTTGAATGGCCAGTGGCTGGTCGAAATCGTGTTCGATCTCCAGCCGCACTTCGCTCCAGCGACCGAGTGCCAGGCTGCCGGGCATCTGTCGTTGCACGCGAGGCGAGGGCATGCGCTTCAGGCGCAGGGCATCCAGCAGACTTAGTGCAAACAACGCCAGCAACAATCCCCAGTTGATCGACAGCAGGCTCGAAGGCACCTCGACGTTCAGCGCCTGCAACGCGCCCAGCACAATGCCGATGGCCAGCAGGATCGCCAGCCAGATCAACAGCAGGCGCGAGGGTTTCACAGGCGCGGCGCCGGTACTTGATCGAGCAGTTGCTGAAGAACCTGATCGACTTGCAGCCCTTCGATGTCCAGCTCCGGTGCAAGGCGTACCCGGTGGCGCAACACCGCCAGTGCGCAGCCCTTGATGTCGTCCGGGATCACGAATTCACCGCCGCGCAGCAGGGCCCGGGCGCGGGCGCAGCGTACCAGTGCGATGGAAGCGCGGGGGCCGGCACCGAGGCTCAGCCCCGGCCAGGTGCGGGTGCTGCGCGCCAATCGTACGGCGTAATCGAGCACCTGATCGTCCAGCGGCAAATCGCTGGCGATGCGTTGCAGGGCTTGCACGTCCTTGGCCTGCAACACGGTGCGTAGCGGCTGCACATCGAGCATGTCGGCGCGGGTCGAGCGGGTGACCTGACGCACCATGTCCAGCTCCTGATCGGCGTCGGGGTAATCCATGCGTACCTTGAGCATGAAGCGATCAAGCTCGGCTTCGGGCAACGGGTAAGTGCCTTCCTGTTCGATCGGGTTTTGCGTGGCGAGCACCATGAATGGCTGGGCAATCGGCAGGGCCCGGCCTTCGAGGGTGACCTGACGTTCCTGCATCGCTTCGAGCAGGGCGGCTTGAGTCTTGGCCGGGGCGCGGTTGATCTCGTCCGCCAATAGAAGATTGGTGAACAACGGGCCTTTGCGCAGTTTGAACTGTTCGGTCTGCAGGTCGTAGACCGCGTGGCCAGTGACGTCGCTGGGCATCAGGTCCGGGGTGAACTGGATGCGTGCGAACTCGCCGCCGAAGCATTTGGCCAGGGCGCGTACCAGCAGGGTTTTGCCAAGGCCGGGAACGCCTTC
The DNA here is from genome assembly GCF_058789255.1 of Pseudomonas sp. FW215-R2. Classification (NCBI taxonomy): domain Bacteria; kingdom Pseudomonadati; phylum Pseudomonadota; class Gammaproteobacteria; order Pseudomonadales; family Pseudomonadaceae; genus Pseudomonas; species Pseudomonas sp. FW215-R2. The sequence goes on along the minus strand of NZ_JBYTBO010000040.1, from coordinate 9,280 downwards.
GAGCAACACGTGGCCGCCGGCGATCAGCGCGGTCAGCACGTCGTCGATCACCGGGTTCTGGCCGATCAACGCCTTCTGCAATTCACCGCGTACCGCTTGGGCCAACTGACTGGCTCGGTGACGTTGCTGGGCCGCGTGGCTGGGCGAGCCGGGTTCGATGTGTTCGGTCATAGCGAGTTCCTCAAGGCTTGCAGGTGGGCGACCTGACGGCAGAATTCGGCGCTGGACATGCGCCGCTTCGGTGCCGGGCTCAGGGCCTGGCTGATGGCACGGGTCGGTTGGCGGGTCAGGCGCGACAGCACCAGCCATTGTTCGGCGACGTTCAGTTGGTCGAAACCGGGATGACGGTGACGGGCGCGGCGCAGGACATCCTGCTGCAACGCTTGCAGCAAGGTCTGTTGACCGTTGTGACGCAGGATGAAATCGGCACTGGCGCGCAGGTGTTCCATCAACTGACGACGACCGCTCGGGGCAGGAGCCTGCACCGGCCCGTGACGCACGCCGACATGCCACAACCACAGACCGATCAACGCCAGCAGGGCAACGATGGCTTGTGGGAAATAGCGCCAGAGCAGGGTCAGCAGACCGTCATGTTCGGTGTTGTACAGCAAGGTCACGGCGGTGTCGGCGCTCAGGTACCAGAGCAGCCAGGCATTGTCGTGCTGCGCAATCGCCGGGGTTTTCCACAGATCGGCATCGGTGACCACGGTGATCGTGCCGACGCCGTAGGGCAGTTGCATCATGTGCGTGGCGCGGGCGCTGTTGGCCCAGGCTTGCGCAAGGTTTTTCGGATCGTCGAGGTGGAACGCGGTGTCGAACCCGGCGTAGGCGGGAGCGTCTTCGTCTTCCAGATAGAGCTTGGTCAGGTTGGGGTAGGGATCGTCGTCAGCATCCGGCGGCGGGTCTTTCAGATCCTTGCTCAGGGACTGATGCAGTTGCACGCGGTCGAGCAGCAGGTCATTGCTCTGGCCGGTCTTTTCATCCCAGATCGATTCGGCGACGAACACCAGTCGTCCGCCGGCCCGGGCCCAGTTCAAGACTTGATCGACCTGGCGCGGTGTCATGTTCGAGCGGTCGTTGAACAGCAGCAGCGTGTGGCGGCGAGGGTCGATCTCGGGTAACACGGCGAGACTCTCGGCATGACTGACGGCTATCCCGCGACCGCGTAGAAACATCTCCGCCGCCAGATAAGGATTGGCTTGTGCGGCGGGGGAAGGGCCGTGATCGACCACGGCCTGGTAAGGCGTGGCCTTGAGGTACAGATAAACGCCCAATGCGCCCAACAGGGCGACGATCAGCGCGCCGACCAGCCAGAGTGCGCGCCGGTTCAACGGGCGGCTCCGTGGCCGAACAGCGTGCGCCAGCCGTCACACAATTCCTGTTGCAGATGCGCCGCCGGTACGCGGTGCCCGTAGGCCATGTTCTGCCAGTGGCCGGTCAGACTGTGGCTGTAAGCGAGCAGGTCCGGACGCTGCAGGTGTTCGATCCGAGCCAGCACTTCGCTTTCGGTGTCAGCAGGTTTCAGGGTCAGGTTGAAATCGTGCAGCAGATGACTGAGCAACGCCCGATACAGCAGGCCGAGCGCCGCGCGGGGTTGGGTTTGCCAGAGTTGTTCGGCGCTGGCAGCGATGTCGTCGGGCAGGGTTTCCCGGCTCAGGTCGAGGCCGAAGGCTTGCTGTGGCACGGGGCGTTTTATCCGCTCGGGCAATCGTGGGCGACGGCTGACGAACGTTTGCAGAAACTCGCGATAGCGCCAGATCAACCAGCCGAGCGCTCCAATCACCACGGCCCACAGCAGCACTTCAATCGCCTTGGCCAGCCCGTTCAGGTGCTGGCCGTTGAGCCAGCCCAGCAAGGTTTTCAGCCATTGCGGCGCCTTGCCGTCCTTGGGTTTATCGGTGGTGGCGGGGTCTTCGCCAAAGCGATAACGGGTGACGGTTTCCTTGTTCTTGAAGGGTGGTTGTTCCAGCAAGGCCTTGATGCTGTCGCGGGATGCCTGACTGGTCAGCGGCTGATTCAGGAGTCGGGGCGCATCCGGAGCGGTGGCGGGGTCGGCTGCCCATACCGAAGGTACTCCCGGCAGCAAAAGACACACCACCAGTAGCAAACCGAGTGCGCTGCTGTTCAGGCGCTGACGCAGGCGGCGGAACACCAGTTCGATGTCCCAGGCTTCGAGCGCGGTGCGCCGGTTCAGGTAGAGGCTGAAACCGCAGGCGACGTAGATCGGTTCCCAGATCACCAGTATCAGTGCATAGAAGGCATTGGTCAGGTGCTCGAGCCAGCGCCATTGGTGGTCGGCCGCGAAGATCAGGCTTTGCCAGTCCCAATCGGTTTCGACCTGTTGTGGCAGAAGCAGGTAGAACAACACCATCAGGCCGATCCACAGCGCCGTTTCCAGATGCACGCCAATGATCGTCAACCACTGGGCCGCGCCGGCATTGCGTTGCAGCAGCACCCGCAAACGCTGTTGGCGTGCGATGCCGCCCAGGCCTTCAAGTTGCACCACCGGCATCAGGAAGCTGCGACTGAAGCTCAGGCGTCGCCAGGTCAGGCTCGCCAGCAACTGTGGTTTAAGCAGTTTTGGCCACTGGCGTAATGCCTGTTTCAGCGTGGGCGTTTCGCCGAACAGGGCTTTGGACAAGATATACAGCGGCAGGCGCTCGTACGCCGGTTTCAGCCACCAGAAGATGAACACCGCGAGCGACGGCGAATCCCACAGAAGCAGGCTGAGCACCACGAACAGCGGCAGGGTGACGATGGCCCAACTGGTCATCAGCAAGCGCCGATGTTGCTGGCTCATGAGCACGCCCAAGTCCATGGCTTCCCAGGTGGTACGCGGGCGGATCACCACGGTGGCGTCACTCAGGCGCATGGCGGGTCCTTCCGGCGAACAGCAGATAGGTCGCCACGCAGAGCCAGAGTCCGGCACCGACCAGGTATTTGGTTTGCGGCGTGACCCCGGTGCGTGACGACCAATAAGCCTCGATAAACGCGGCAATCAACAGGAACAGCATCACGCCGCAGATCAGCAGTACGCTCTGACGCGCCGCGTGTCTCAAGGCCTCTCCGCGCGTCAGGCGTCCCGGCGCGATCAACGCCCAGCCCAGTTTCAGACCCGCCGCACCGGCCAGGGCGATGGCGGTGAGTTCGAAGGCTCCGTGCCCGATCACGAAGGACCAGAAGGTCTGGCCGAAGCCGATTTCACTCAGGTGCCCGGCCACGGTGCCGATGATCAAACCGTTGTAGAACAGGAAAAATGCACTGCCCACGCCCAGCAGCAAACCGCTGGCGAAGGTCTGAAAGGCGATGCCGATGTTGTGCATGATGTAGTAGCCGAACATCACCCAGTCTTCGCTGGCCGCACGTTCGGCCGAGCGCCCGAGGTGGCCGGCGGCGGGGTCGTACATGCTCTGCATCTCGCGCACCTGATCGGCGGGGATCAGGTTGTAGACCAGCTCCGGGAACAGGTACACCAGCAATCCGAAACCGGTCAGGCTGCCGAAGAACAGCAACCCGGCGGCGAGGACGAATCGCCATTCGGCGCGTACCAACCGTGGAAATCCGGCCAGGATGAAGCCCAGCAGGTTGGCGCCGAGCTGGCTGCGGTGACGGTAAAGCTGTTGATGACCGCGCAGTACGAGCTGTTGCAACGAGTCGACGAGAAAACTGCTGTAGCCACGTTCCTGCGCTAGCGCCAGATGTTGGCAGAGTCGGCGATAGGCCTTGGGAAATTCGGCCACCTGCGAAGTGTCCTTGCCTCGTTCCAGACGTTCGAGGGCGAGCGTAAAGCGCTCCCATTCGGCCTTGTGGCGGGTTTCGAAAAGGCTTTGCTTCATGTCGGCCCCAACAGGCCGCGGGCGATGCCGTTGAGTTCACCGACGGCTTTCGGTGCGCTGATGTGCAGTGGCTGAGCGAGCAACGCCGCGAGTTCATTGACCCGCGCCGTCGACAGTTCGCCCTGACGCTCGGCGAAAGCGAGCAGGGCGCGTTGTTCAGTCAGGGTCAGCGGGATCGGTGAGCGACGGGGCTCAGCATCAGGCAACTGCGGACGCTTGAGCGGGCGTTCGCTGTAGATCACCAGCGTGCCGGCGGCAATGTCGCCGAGGCGTTTGAAGGTCGGGTGTTGCAGGCAACTGATGGTGCCGAGGAAATAGCCGAACGGCATCAGGTCGACAAAACGCAGCAGGTTGCGCAACAAGGAGGCCGACCAGCCCACTGGCGTGCCATCGTCGTGCACCACCCGCAGGCCCATCCATTGCTTGCCCGGCGAACGGCCCTGACGCAGCACTTCGAACAGCACCATGTACCACCAGCTCACCGCGAACAGCAGCAGTGAACCGAGACCGATACCGAGTTTGCCGAGCAACGCCAGCAGCATGAACAGCAGCCCCATGATCAACCCGCGCAAACCCAGATCGATGGTGAACGCCACGGCACGCACCATCAGGCCGGCGGGACGCAGCGGCAGGTCGATGCCTTCCGGCGTTTCGACCTGGTGCCGCGTGTCCAGTGGCGGGGCCAGCGTTGCTTTCCTTGGCGGTGCTGTGGTCTCGAGCATGGGCTACCTGATGTTGCCGGATCGGGATGCAAGTGAGTCCGATGCTAGCAGTCTCTCGGGGGAAAACGACATAACTATGTCATACACATCGTTCAACCAAATGTGCCTGAATGATGCCGCGCTGGCCGCGACCGCCGTCGAACGCCTAGACTTTGCCGATCTTCAGTTCAGGAACCGCCCGTGACTTCCATCTTCTGGTACGACTACGAAACCACCGGCATCAATCCCCGAAGTGACCGTCCGTTGCAGGTGGCCGGGATCCGCACCGACCACCAACTCAACGAAATCGACGCGCCGGTCAATCTCTACTGCCAGCCCAGCGAAGATATTCTGCCGCACCCGGCGGCGTGCGCAATCACCGGTATCACCCCGAGCCGTCTCGCCGAGCACGGCTTGAGCGAAGCTGATTTCATGACCCGGGTTCACGCCCAGCTCGCGGCTCCCGGCACTTGCGGTGCGGGGTACAACACGTTGCGCTTCGACGACGAGATGACCCGCTACAGCCTGTATCGCAACTTTTTCGATCCTTATGCCCGTGAATGGCAGGGCGGCAACAGTCGCTGGGATCTGATCGATGTGGTGCGCGCTGCTTATGCGTTGCGTCCGGATGGTCTGGTCTGGCCGACCGATGATGAAGGCAAGGTCACGCTCAAGCTCGAGCGCCTGACCGCCGCCAACAACATCGATCACGGCAATGCCCACGAGGCGTTGTCGGACGTGCGCGCCACCATCGCCCTGGCCCGGTTGATCCGCGAGAAACAGCCGAAACTGTATGACTGGCTGTTCCAGTTGCGCAGCAAGCAGAAAGTCATGGACCAGATTCGCCTGTTGCAGCCGATGGTGCACATTTCCGGACGCTTCTCGGCGGCGCGCAGTTATGTCGGTGTGGTGCTGCCACTGGCCTGGCATCCGCGCAACAAGAACGCGTTGATTGTCTGTGATCTGCACCTGGACCCGCAGGGCCTGCTGGATCTGGATGCGCAGACATTGCGTCAGCGTCTGTATACCCGTCGTGATGATCTGGCCGAAGGCGAGTTGCCGGTGCCACTCAAGCTTATTCACATCAACAAGTGCCCGGTGGTGGCGCCGTTGTCGGTGCTGAGAGCTGAAGATCAGCAGCGTCTGGGTCTGGACATGGCGCTGTATCAGGCGCGTGCATTGCGACTAAGTGACGCACAACAAGTTTGGAAAGATAAAGTCGCGGCGATTTATGCCAGCGAAGATTTCACCCCGAGTGAAGATCCCGAACAACAGTTGTACGACGGATTTATCGGTGATCGTGACCGGCGACTATGTGAGCAAGTGAGGACGGCAGATCCTGCTCAATTAGCGCGAGAGCAATGGCCGTTCGATGACGAACGTTTGCCTGAATTGTTGTTTCGATATCGAGCGCGTAACTTTCCGGATACGTTGAATTTCGAAGAGCAAGAACGCTGGCAAATCTTTTGTCGGCAGCGCTTGTCCGAGCCTGAATGGGGGGCTCCTAATACCTTGCAATCTTTTACAGAGGCCGCAGAGCAATGGCTGCTTAGTGCCACGCCATTACAGCGCGAGGTGCTGGTTGAATGGCAGAATTATGTCCAGGCATTGCGCAAACGTTTGAATCTTTGAAATCGAACATGCCCGTCGCTTGAACGACGGGCATAAAAAAACGCCAGCGGATGCTGGCGTTTCTTTTGGTGTCGCAGACGGGTCTGCGACAAGGGTTGCGGCTTAGCCCAGCAGGGTAGCCCAGCCTTCAACCACGTCACCGCCCCACTTGGCTTTCCACTCTTTCAGAGTCTTGTGGTTGCCACCTTTGGTTTCGATGACTTCACCGTTGTGCGGGTTTTTGTATTGTTTAACTTTGCGAGCACGCTTGGTGCCGGTAGTTTTTACTGCGCCGCCACGTGGGGCCTTGGTTTTGGACTCTGGATCCAACAGCGCGATGATGTCACGCAGGGATTTGGAGTATTCGCCCATCAGGGTGCGCAGTTTGCCTTCGAATTCCAGCTCGGTTTGCAGTTTGTCGTCTTGCGACAGGTTCTTCAAACGGGCTTGCAGCTCTTTGATTGCTTCTTCGGTGGCACGATATTCGTTGATCAAGGACATGATTACTACCTTATTGGGAGTGCACGATGGCAGGGGACAGTGCGGCAATAATAGTCAGGCTGTTTCATCAAGTAAACATTTAACCGGGCTTTTTATTTGAATTAGTTGCGTTGAAAAGCCCTGAATTGAATATTCAGTTAAATAATGTGATGCAGTCTTCACAGATATTCACAGAGATCCGTTGGTGCATGGCTATTACTGCGCCATCATCCTGACGGTTGTCCGCGTCAAAAAAACTGTGGCGAGGCCTGCCGGGGCTCAAGGCTCATCAATACTGCAGTTTTGCGGCGTAGTCGCTAGAATGGCCGCCTTTGCGAAGTTCTGGAGTTTCCCCCTCATGCGCACTTTTCGGCTGGTGATTTCTTGCCCGGACCGCGTTGGCATCGTTGCCAAAGTCAGTAACTTTCTGGCGGCCCACAATGGCTGGATCACCGAAGCGAGCCACCACTCGGACAATCAGGTCGGCTGGTTCTTCATGCGTCACGAAATCCGTGCCGATTCCCTGCCTTTCGGTATCGAGGTGTTGCGCGAGAAGTTTGCACCGATCGCCGAAGAGTTCTCGATGGACTGGCGCATCACCGACACCGAGCAGAAAAAACGCGTGGTGCTGATGGCCAGCCGTGAGTCCCACTGCCTGGCCGACCTGCTGCACCGCTGGCACAGCGATGAACTCGATTGCGAGATCTCCTGCGTGATTTCCAACCACGACGACCTGCGCAGCATGGTCGAGTGGCACGGCATTCCTTATTACCACGTCCCGGTCAATCCGCAGGACAAGCAACCGGCCTTCGACGAAGTGTCGCGCCTGGTCAAACAGCACGATGCCGAAGTGGTGGTGCTGGCGCGCTACATGCAGATCCTGCCGCCGGACATGTGCCGCGAATACGCGCACAAGGTCATCAACATTCATCACAGCTTCCTGCCGTCGTTCGTCGGCGCCAAGCCGTATCACCAGGCGTCGCTGCGTGGCGTGAAGCTGATCGGTGCGACCTGCCACTACGTGACCGAAGAGCTGGACGCCGGCCCGATCATCGAGCAGGACGTGGTGCGTGTCAGCCACAGCGACAGCATCGAAGACATGGTGCGTTTCGGCCGTGACGTCGAGAAGATGGTGTTGGCCCGTGGCCTGCGTTATCACCTTGAAGACCGCGTGCTGGTGCACGGCAACAAGACCGTCGTGTTCTGATCGAACCCTTTACGGTTGAAAAACAAAGGGCCTGGGCGTTCAATCGCTTCAGGCCCTTTTTTTCGCCCTGTTTCAGCCCTTGAGGACATGCCCATGAGCGATCCACTGGACAAAGCCACCTCTAAAGCGCCCGCCACCTTGGGCGAAGGCTGCCTGAGCCGCTATGACCCGGATGACCTGGGCCCGGAGGATGGCACGGACTTCCCCGACGCCGCCGCGTTGTGGGAACAGCTCAATGAAGAGAAACCGGACGACGCTAAGCCTGGCGCACCTTCATCAGCTTCCTGAGCAGCGGACGCCCGAGCATCAGCATAAAAATCGGCCCGCCCACCAGCAGGTAGAAGTAAAACGTCATCGCCCGCCAGATCAGAATCGCCGCCGCAGCGGTCGAAGCCCCGACCATGGGCGCCAGCAGCGCCGCCGAGGTCAATTCCGCCGCCCCGGCACCGCCCGGCAACAGGCTGAACTGTCCTGCGCCCAGCGAAAGCATCTGAATCAGAAACGTCCAGGCCCACTGCACGTCCGCCCCCAGCCCGCGCAGCGCCAGATACAGCACGCTGTAACGCAGCGACCAATGCACGCAGGTCAGGGCAAACACCTTGAACAGCGTTTGCCGAGGCAGTTTCAGGGCATCGGTGAACGCCGCGAGAAAATGCAGCAGCTTGCGCGCCCAGCGCCGCCGCGTGGCGGGTTGCACGTTCATGCGCGCCAGCAGCCGGCCACTCAAGCGAATCAGCGTGCGGTGATAACGCGCCACCAGCACACAACTGAACAGCCCGCCGAACAGCGATATGGCGCTGACAGTCAGCAGCCATTCCATCCGGTCGCTCAGATGCTGGAACAGCGCATAAATCAGAATCCCGCCCAGCGCACACAGGAAGAACAGCAAGTCGCTCAACTGATCCATCGCAAACACCGCGCTGCCCCGGGCCGGGCGCACGCCGCTGCGGGCCAGCAGCGCCATGATCGTCAGCGGCCCGCCAGTGCCGCCGGGTGTGGCGCACCAGGCGAACTCGGCGGCCATGACCACGCCGAGGCTTTTCAGCAGTGTGACCCGTTCACGCTGATCGCCGAGCAGCAATCGCAGGCGCAAGGTGTTGATGCCCCAGCAGAGCAGAATCATGGCCAGCAGGATCGACAGCCAGTGCAGAGGAAAGGCTTGCAGCCGGGTCCAGGTTTCACCGCCGCCCAGTAAAGAAGGGATCAGCACCGCCGCCAGCAGACCGATCAGCAACAGAATGCCGCGACTCATGCGTGAAGTCCGTGTTGGCGCGCCAGCGTGGTTTCAGCGATATGCACAGTGAGTGCCCCTCCGCGTGTTGATGTCCCGTGTTGACCTTTCTCCAGAATAGATGTTCGGTCGGGATATGCGGCGGGGTGGGGGAGGTTTTGCGGGAGGTGAAGATGTCTTCGCGGACTGAACCGCGAAGACATCCGGGGGGAGC
>NZ_JBYTBO010000039.1:0-17586 GCF_058789255.1 Pseudomonas sp. FW215-R2 | reverse complement strand
TGAGTTTCAAGGAGTTTTCCGTTTCGACTGCGCCGGAAGTGGGGCGAATTATAGGCCTCCAGAATCTGCCGTCAACCTCTATTTTCATAAATCTGTCATATCGGTCAAAAAAGCCCTGAAACGCAAAGGCCGACCTTAAAAGGTCGGCCTTCTTTGCATTGCCCTTCTACTTACAAGCTAGGGAAAGCGAATTGCGAAGCCTCATGGCTCGCACGCTGCGGCCAGCGCTGGGTGATCGCCTTGCGACGCGTGTAGAAGCGCACGCCATCCGGACCATAGGCATGCAGGTCGCCGAACAGCGAACGCTTCCAGCCGCCGAAGCTGTGGTAAGCCACCGGCACTGGCAGCGGTACGTTGACACCGACCATGCCGACTTCAATCTCGTCACAGAACAGACGTGCCGCCTCACCGTCACGGGTGAAGATGCAGGTGCCGTTGCCGTATTCGTGATCGTTGATCAGTTGCATTGCCTCTTCCAGGCTGTTCACCCGAACGACGCACAGCACCGGCCCGAAGATCTCTTCTTTATAGATGCGCATCTCAGGGGTGACGTTGTCGAACAGGCAGCCACCCAGGAAGAAGCCTTCCTCATGACCTGGCACGCTCAGGCCACGACCATCGACCACCAGGGTCGCGCCCGCCGCCACGCCATCTTCGACATAACCGCTGACCTTGTCGCGCGCCTGACCGGTGACCAGCGGCCCCATGTCCAGACCACACGAAGTACCGGCACCGATTTTCAGCGCCTTGATCTGTGGAACCAGTTTGGCCACCAGTGCGTCGGCTACCTGGTCGCCCACACACACGGCCACCGAAATCGCCATGCAGCGCTCGCCGCAGGAACCGTAAGCAGCGCCCATCAATGCGCTGACCGCGTTGTCCAGATCCGCATCCGGCATCAGTACTGCGTGGTTCTTCGCGCCGCCCAGAGCCTGCACGCGTTTGCCACGCTTGGTGCCTTCGGAATAGATGTATTCGGCAATCGGCGTCGAACCCACGAAGCTCAGCGCTTTGACTTCCGGCGCTTCGATCAGCGCGTCCACCGCAGTCTTGTCACCGTGCACGACACTCAGCACGCCTTTCGGCAGACCGGCTTCCAGCAGCAGTTGAGCGATCAGCAGGGTCGAGCTTGGATCACGCTCGGACGGTTTGAGGATGAAGCAGTTGCCGCAGACGATCGCCAGCGGATACATCCACAGCGGCACCATGGCCGGGAAGTTGAACGGCGTGATGCCGGCCACCACGCCCAGCGGCTGGAAGTCCGACCAAGCATCAATGTTTGGGCCGACGTTGCGGCTGTACTCGCCCTTGAGGATTTCAGGAGCTGCGCAGGCGAACTCGACGTTCTCGATACCACGCTTCAGTTCACCGGCAGCATCTTCCAGCGTCTTGCCATGTTCTTCACTGATCAATTGCGAGATGCGCGCTTCGTTCTGCTCCAGCAGCTGCTTGAAGCGGAACATCACCTGGGCGCGTTTGGCCGGTGGCGTGTTGCGCCAGGCCGGGAACGCAGCCTTGGCGGCATCGATGGCGTGCTGGATGGTTTCGCGGCTGGCCAGCGGCAGCTTGTGGATAGCCTGACCGGTGGAAGGGTTGAACACATCGACTGCGCGACCGTTCTCGGTCACCAGTTCGCCATTGATCAAATGCGGGATAACGCTCATCGAAAACTCCTGAATTCTTGTCCACGGGCACCCGCCATGGAGTGCCCGTTTTTGTAGGTATATATAGAAGGAAAAATCAGTCGAGCTTGTTCAGCACTTCGCCGACCGCGTCGAACAGACGATCGAGGTCTTGCGGCTTGCTGTTGAAGGTAGGGCCGAACTGCAGGGTGTCGCCGCCGAAGCGCACGTAGAACCCGGCTTTCCACAACGCCATACCGGCTTCGAACGGACGCACGATAGCGTCGCCGTCACGGCCCGCGATCTGGATCGCACCGGCCAGGCCGTAGTTGCGGATGTCGATGACGTTCTTCGCACCCTTCAGACCATGCAGGGCATTTTCGAAATGCGGTGCAACTTCAGCCACGCTCTGCACCAGGTTTTCCTTTTGCAGCAGGTCGAGTGCCGCCAGGCCAGCGGCGCAAGCCACCGGGTGCGCCGAGTAGGTGTAGCCGTGCGGGAATTCCACCGCGTATTCCGGGGTCGGCTGGTTCATGAAGGTCTGGTAGATCTCGGAGCTGGCAATCACCGCACCCATCGGGATCGCGCCGTTGGTGACTTGCTTGGCGATGCACATCAGGTCCGGGGTCACGCCAAAGGTGTCGGCACCGAACATGTTGCCGGTACGGCCGAAACCGGTGATCACTTCGTCGAACACCAGCAGGATGCTGTGCTGATCGCAGATTTCACGCAGGCGCTTGAGGTAGCCCTGTGGTGGAACCAGCACGCCAGCGGAACCGGCCAGAGGCTCAACGAACACCGCAGCAATGTTCGAAGCATCGTGCAGTTCGATCAGCTTCAGCAGCTCATCGGCCAGGGCGATACCACCCTGCTCCGGCATGCCACGGGAGAAGGCATTGCTCGCCAGCAACGTGTGCGGCAAGTGATCGACATCCATCATCGCCTGACCGAACAGCTTGCGGTTACCGTTGACGCCGCCGAGGCTGGTGCCGGCGATGTTCACACCGTGGTAGCCACGGGCGCGTCCGATCATTTTGGTCTTGGTCGACTGGCCTTTCAGGCGCCAGTAGGCGCGGACCATTTTCACCGCGGTATCGGCGCACTCGGAACCGGAGTCAGTGAAGAACACGTGATTCAGGTTGCCCGGAGTCAGCTCGGTGATTTTCTCGGCCAGCTGGAACGACAGCGGGTGACCGTACTGGAAGCCCGGCGAGTAATCGAGGGTGCCCAACTGTTTGGCCACCGCTTCCTGGATTTCCTTGCGGGTATGCCCGGCGCCGCAGGTCCACAGACCGGACAGCGAGTCGTACACCTTGCGGCCCTTGTCGTCGATCAGCCAGCTGCCTTCGGCACCGACGATCAGACGCGGGTCGCGCTGGAAGTTGCGGTTGGCGGTGTACGGCATCCAGTGCGCGTCCAGCTTGAGTTGGCTGGCCAGTGGCGACGACGCGTTTTCAGGCATGTTCATCGGGCAAAACCTCGCAGGGCAATAAGCTTCAGGGAGATAGAAAGCGTTGTTGCAGCTAAATTGCCACGGGGATAAAGTCGGTGAAATCCAACTTTTCTAACCTTCAGTTAGAACCCTGCTAAACAATGAGAACAACAGCATGAGCAGCCGCCGCCCCGATCCACTGGCCCAGGTCAGTGACTTTGACATTCGCCTGCTACGGATTTTTCGCAGCGTGGTCGAGTGCGGCGGCTTCTCGGCAGCGGAAACCGTGCTCGGCATCGGTCGCTCGGCGATCAGCCAGCAAATGAGCGATCTCGAACAACGCCTGGGCCTGCGTCTGTGCCAGCGCGGGCGCGCCGGTTTCTCCCTGACCGAAGAAGGTCGCGAGGTCTATCAATCGGCGCTGCAGCTTTTAAGTGCGCTGGAAAGTTTCCGCACCGAGGTCAACGGCCTGCACCAGCACTTGCGCGGCGAGCTGATCATCGGTCTGACCGACAACCTCGTCACCCTGCCCCACATGCGCATCACCCACGCGCTCGCACAGTTGAAAGAGCGCGGGCCGGACGTGCAGATCCAGATCCGCATGATCGCCCCCAATGAAGTCGAACAAGGTGTGCTCGACGGTCGCCTGCATGTCGGCGTGGTGCCGCAGGCCAGTGCGCTGTCGGGGCTGGAATATCAGCCGCTGTACAGCGAACGCTCGCTGCTTTATTGCGCGGTCGGCCATCCGTTGTTTTATGTCGATGACAAACAGCTGGACGACGACCGCCTGAACAGCCAGGACGCCATCGCCCCGACCTTCCGTTTGCCGGCGGAGATACAGGCGCACTATCAGGCCCTCAATTGCACGGCCAGCGCTTCCGACCGGGAGGGCATGGCATTCCTGATTCTGACCGGGCGTTACATCGGCTATCTGCCGGATCATTACGCCAGCCTCTGGGTGCAACAGGGGCGGCTGCGCGCGCTCAAGGCCAACACGCGTTTCTATGATTTGAGCCTCGCCTCGGTCACCCGCAAAGGCCGGCGTCCGCATCTGGTGCTGGAAAGCTTTCTCGAAAGCCTGGCCGCCACGCGCTGACGACCGGGGTTTTATTCGCCCGGGGCTTGTCGCAGGCCGATGGTTGCGCTATCAACGCAACTGGTTGCACCCCACAGACAAACCCGGAAGTGCCTATGACCTTTGAAGTCCCCGCTCACGGCGGCAAACCTGCCAGCCGCATTCGTCAGAAGAACGAAGAGACCATCATCAAAGCCGCCGAAGACGAGTTCGCCCGTCACGGGTTCAAAGGCACCAGCATGAACACCATCGCCACCAAGGCCGGGTTACCCAAGGCGAATCTGCATTACTACTTCACCAACAAGCTCGGGTTGTACGTGGCGGTGCTGAGCAACATCCTCGAGCTGTGGGACAGCACCTTCAACACCCTGACCGCCGAGGACGATCCGGCCGAAGCCCTGACCCGCTACATTCGCGCGAAAATGGAGTTTTCCCGCCGTCAGCCGCAAGCGTCGCGGATCTTTGCGATGGAAGTGATCAGCGGCGGTGAATGCCTGACCGAGTATTTCAACCAGGACTACCGCGCCTGGTTCCAGGGCCGGGCCGCGGTGTTCCAGGCGTGGATCGATGCCGGCAAGATGGACCCGGTGGATCCGGTGCACCTGATCTTCCTCTTGTGGGGCAGTACGCAGCATTACGCCGACTTCGCCACACAGATCTGCCGAGTGACCGGTCGCAGCAAATTGACCAAACAGGACATGGACGACGCCGGCACCAACCTGATCCGCATCATCCTCAAAGGCTGCGGCCTCACTTCTTCTATATAAGTCGTTTTATGCCATTCACCCTCAGCGGCTTCTGCGAATTTCGCGAAGAGATTCGCAAAAGCCGTTTCATCACCTTCGCCGCACCGATCGGCAGCCCTGCCGACGCGCAAACCTTCATCGAGCAGCACAGCGACTTGAACGCGTCGCACAATTGCTGGGCATGGAAACTCGGTGATCAGTACCGTAGCAACGACGACGGCGAACCGGGCGGTACGGCCGGACGGCCGATTCTCGCGGCCATCGAAGCGCAGGACTGCGATCAGGTCGCAGTACTGGTGATCCGCTGGTACGGCGGCATTCAACTGGGCACCGGCGGATTGGCCCGGGCCTATGGCGGCGGGGCCAACAAGTGCCTGCAAGCTGCAGCGAAAGTCGAACTGATCAGCCGTGTGCCCCTGCGTTGTGCCTGCGGGTTTGCCGAACTGGCGCTGGTGAAGTTGCGGGTGGCGGATCTCGGCGGTCTGGTGGTGGAGGAAAACTTCACCGCCAACGGTGTCGAATTACAGCTGGCAGTGGGCGAAGCGCAGATCCCGTTGCTGCAAAACCAACTGGCGGATCTCAGCCGTGGACGCATCCTGCTCCAGCGCTGAACACCTGCAATATTTCGGGGCACGACACGATTCGCTTATTCCACCGAGTTGCCCACATCAGCTGTGCACCCGACTGTGGATAACCTGAGCACACACCGCTGTAACCCTTCTGTCACGTGGCTTTGCGCGATTTGTTCACTTTTCGCCCAAACCACGTGAAAAAAGTTTAATTCCAAGCAAAAACAATCAGTTAGATCTGTTTATCGCCATTGGGAGATAGCACCGATGCGCTTATGCCAAGGTTTTCCGATTGCGCACAAATACTGTGGAGCAACCTGTGGATAACCCGTTCATGACTCCCTTAGCCGCAGGTGCTGCTTGACTCCGGCGGGATTGCTCGTTTTTTAACCAGATTTTCACGAACAAAACTGGAGCCTGATCAACGGCTTTGCGCTCAATTGGTGCTGCCCATCCGGGTAATTTTGCATTCGATGCTCTACGCAAAGGGTCGCCGGGCAAGGGGCTGACGGGTTCCTGACTCAATGGCCAGGAAATTGCTTTATCCACAGGCACAACTCCAAGCAAGCCGAGCCTGTCATGCCCAACGCCACGCCCACCCCGCGCCTGCAACTGCGCCGCATCAGCAAACGTTATCCCGGTTGTCTGGCCAACGATGCCATCGATCTGAGCATCGCCCCCGGTGAAATCCACGCCCTGCTGGGTGAAAACGGCGCGGGTAAAAGCACGCTGATGAAGATCATCTACGGCGTCACCCAGGCCGACTCGGGGGAAATGCTCTGGCAAGGGCAACCGGTGAACATGCGTAACCCGGCCCAGGCCCGGCAGTTGGGCATCGGCATGGTGTTCCAGCATTTCTCGCTGTTCGAAACCCTGAACGTGGCGCAGAACATTGCGCTGGCGATGGGCCCGGCGGCCGGGACGCCGAAACAGCTTGAACCGAAAATCCGTGAGGTGTCCCGCCGTTACGGCATGGCGCTGGAACCGGAGCGACTTGTCCACAGCCTGTCGATCGGCGAACGCCAGCGAGTGGAGATCGTCCGTTGCCTGATGCAGGACATTCGCCTGCTGATTCTCGACGAACCGACTTCAGTGCTCACGCCGCAGGAGGCCGAGGAACTGTTCAACACCCTGCGCCGGCTCGCGGCCGAGGGCTGCAGCATTCTGTTCATCAGCCACAAACTCGGCGAGGTGCGTGCCTTGTGCCACAGCGCCACGGTTCTGCGCAGCGGCCGGGTGGCCGGGCAATGCGTACCGGCCGAATGTTCCGACCGAGAGTTGGCGCAACTGATGGTCGGCGAGTCGGCGGCATTGATCAGCGAGTATCCGAAAACCAGTGGCGGCGCGACATTTTTGCAGGTCAGCGGATTGAACTGGCACAACCCCGATCCGTTCGGCTGTTCGTTGATCGACATCGACTTGCAAGTGCGCAGCGGCGAAATCGTCGGCATAGCCGGTGTGGCGGGCAACGGTCAGGATGAATTGCTGGCACTGCTGAGCGGCGAGCAAATCCTGCCCCGCGATGCAGCGCAAACCATCTGTTTCCGAGAACGCGCCGTCGCTGATCTACGTCCGGAGGCGCGACGCAAACTCGGCCTGGCTTTCGTCCCCGCCGAACGCCTCGGGCA
The DNA here is from genome assembly GCF_058789255.1 of Pseudomonas sp. FW215-R2. Taxonomy (NCBI): domain Bacteria; kingdom Pseudomonadati; phylum Pseudomonadota; class Gammaproteobacteria; order Pseudomonadales; family Pseudomonadaceae; genus Pseudomonas; species Pseudomonas sp. FW215-R2. Next base: position 10,514 of record NZ_JBYTBO010000039.1, on the reverse strand, counting down.
CGGCGCGGTCCCGGAGTTGAGCCTGGCGGACAACGCCCTGCTCACAGCCTTTCAACAAGGGCTGGTCAGCCACGGGTTGATCGAGCGCAACAAAGTCGAATCCCTCGCCGAGTTGATCATCCAGCGCTTCGGCGTGAAAACCCCGGACACCCAAACCAGCGCCCGCAGCCTGTCCGGCGGCAACCTGCAGAAATTCATCCTCGGTCGGGAAATTCTTCAGCAACCGAAACTGCTGATCGCGGCGCACCCGACCTGGGGCGTGGACGTCGGCGCGGCGGCCGTGATCCATCGCGCTCTGATCGCCCTGCGCGACGCCGGCGCGGCGATCCTGGTGATTTCCGAAGACCTCGACGAACTGTTCCAGATCAGCGACCGCCTCGGCGCGCTCTGCGGCGGGCGGATGTCGGCGCTGCAAGACACGGTGCAAACCCGAATCAGCGATGTCGGTGGCTGGATGGCCGGCCAGTTCCACAGCCCTCAACCACAACCCGCCACGGTTTAACGGAGTTTCCCATGCTGCTTTCCCTCGAACCCCGTGGCCGGCAATCGCGCCTGATGCTGTGGTGCTCGCCGCTGTTGGCGGCGGTGCTGACCCTCGGTTGTGGCTCGCTGCTGTTCATCGCCCTCGGTCATGATCCGCTGCAAACCTTGCACACCTTGCTGATCGCGCCGGTCAGCGACTTGTATGGCGTCTCCGAATTATTGGTCAAGGCGTTGCCGATCCTGCTCTGCGCGCTAGGTCTGGCGGTGGCCTATCAGGCGCGAATCTGGAACATCGGCGCCGAAGGTCAATTGTTGCTCGGTGCGTTGGCCGGCAGTGCGCTGGCGGTGAACATCATCGATATGCAAAGCCGTTGGGCCTTGGTGCTGATCCTGCTCACCGGCACGTTCGCCGGCGCCGCGTGGGCCGGGCTAACCGCCTGGTTGCGCACGCGCTTCAATGCCAACGAAATCCTCACCAGCATCATGCTCAATTACATCGCGCTGAACCTGCTGCTGTTCTGCGTCCACGGGCCGTTGAAGGACCCGGCCGGGTACAACTTTCCCGAGTCGGCGATGTTTGGCGACGCCAGCCGCTTGCCGCTGTTGATGGAGGATGGTCGGGTTCACGCCGGGGTGTATTTCGCCCTGCTCGCGCTGGTGGCGGTGTGGGTGTTGTTGCAGAAAAGCTTTGTCGGCTTCCAGATCAAAGTGCTCGGGCTGGATAAACGCGCGGCAGGATTTGCCGGGTTTCGCGAGAAGCGTCTGATCTGGCTCGCACTGCTGATCAGCGGAGGATTGGCGGGACTTGCCGGGGTCTGCGAAGTCACCGGACCGATCGGACAACTGGTGCCGCAGGTCTCGCCGGGCTACGGCTATGCGGCGATCACCGTGGCGTTTCTCGGCAGGCTCAATCCCATCGGCATTCTGTTTTCCAGCCTGTTGATGGCGCTGCTGTACATCGGCGGCGAGAGCGCGCAGATGACGCTGAACCTGCCGCAGGCGATCACCCAGTTGTTTCAGGGAATGATGCTGTTTTTCCTGCTGGCCTGTGACGTGCTGATCCTCTACCGACCCCGTCTGAACCTGCGCTGGGTGCGGCGCACCTCAACCACCGCCGTAACCGCTGGAGCGCTGTGATGGATATCGATCTGCTGAGCAATGTTTTCTACGCCATGGTGCGTTGCGGCACACCGCTGCTGCTGGTGGCGCTGGGTGAACTGATCTGCGAAAAGAGCGGCGTGCTCAACCTCGGGCAGGAAGGGATGATGCTGTTTGGTGCGGTGATCGGTTTCATCGTCGCGTTCAACAGCGGCAACCTGTGGCTGGGCGTGGTGTTGGCGATGCTTGCCGGGATGCTGTTGTCGTCGCTGTTTGCCCTGGTGGCGCTGGTGTTCAACGCCAATCAGGTGGCGACCGGGCTGGCGCTGACGATTTTTGGTGTGGGCCTGTCGACCTTTGTCGGTGCGGCGTGGGTCGGCAAACCGCTGGCCGGTTTCGAGCCGCTGGCGATTCCATTCTTGAGTGACATCCCGCTGATCGGCCGCATGCTGTTTGCCCAGGATCTGCTGGTGTACCTGTCGTTCGCGCTGTTTGCACTGGTGGCCTGGGTGATCGTGAAAAGCCGTATCGGGCTGATCATTCAAGCGGTCGGCGAGAATCCTGATGCGGCCAGTGCCATGGGCTTGCCGGTGCTGACCGTGCGCACACTGGCGGTGTTGTTCGGCGGAGCGATGGCCGGACTGGCCGGGGCTTATCTGTCGCTGGCGTACACGCCGATGTGGGCCGAGAACATGACCGCCGGGCGTGGCTGGATTGCGCTCGCGCTGGTGGTGTTCGCCAGTTGGCGGGTGTGGCGGCTTTTGCTCGGCGCGTATCTGTTCGGACTCGCCAGCATCCTGCACCTGGTGGCGCAGGGGTTGGGGCTGGCGATTCCTTCAAGCCTGCTGGCGATGCTGCCGTACGTCGCGACCATTCTGGTGCTGGTGTTGTTGTCGCGGGATGCGGTGCGTACACGGTTGTACGCGCCGGTATCACTGGGACAGCCGTGGCAGGCCGGACATTAAGCCGTGACGGCCCGCGACAGCGACCGAACAGGCAACGCCTGAGCAATGCCCCACGCCACTTCGAGAACCAGGAAACCCACCACCAACGAACTGGCGCCGTGGGCCAGGGCATACGTCATCCACGCCGCGAACAGAAATCGCGTCACCGCGTCATAGCGCCCATAAACCGGCTGCGGATCACGAATCCGCAGCACCGACCACATGCACACCACCGAACCGAACAGATTCGCCATCAACAGATGCGCAGGTTCGAACGCCGGCAACTCACCGGGCAATTCCAGCGCCTGACTCAACGCCGTCAACAACCCATGCAACACAGCAAAACTCCATGGCGTGACAAACGCCACTGTCACGATCAAGTCATACCAGGCACTGCCGCGCACCAACTGTCGATACTGCGTTGAAGTCCACATCATCCTTGCTCCGAAAATTCAGGGAGCAATCACGGTAAAGCCTGGAGTATGCTCCAGGGTCAAACACTTTCGAGACCTGCAAGATGCGCATCGGTGAGTTAGCCCAGACCTGCGATGTCAGCCGTGACACGCTGCGTTTCTACGAGGAGCGCGGATTGATTGCGGCGCAACGCAGCGCCAACGGTTATCGCGACTATCCGCCGGAAATGGTGCAACTGGTGCTCTACATCAAAACGGCGCAGCGTCTGGGCTTTACCCTTGGCGAGATCGGCAGCAGCGTTGGCGCGTTGTGGCAATCGCCAAACCCCGACACCACCGTCACGCAACTGCTGCAAGACAAACTCAAGCTGGTCGAAACCCGCATGGCTGAACTCGGTGAGCTGCGCCAGGAATTGCAGCATCGGCTCGGTCAACGTTGTCCATTGAACCCGTGATCTTTCAACTTTCAAGGAAAGCCAATCATGTCCGCACTGAATCCTGCCAAGCACGCACTGATCATCGGCGCCTCCCGGGGCCTGGGTCTGGGCCTGGTGAAAACCCTGCTGGCCGACGGCTGGCGAGTCACCGCCACGGTTCGCAATCCTTCGAACGCCGAGGCGCTGAAAGCACTGGGCAACGTGCAAGTCGAAAAACTCGACATGGACGACCAGCAAGCCGTGATCGCCCTGAGCCAGCAACTCAAGGGCGAGACCTTCGACCTGCTGTTCGTCAATGCCGGGGTCAAAGGCCCTGAAGTGCAGACCCCGGGCGGCGCCACGCTGGCAGAAGTCGGTCAGTTGTTCTTCACCAACGCCGTGGCGCCGATCAACCTGGCCCAGCGTTTTGTCGGGCAGATTCGCGACGGCAGCGGCGTGCTGGCGTTCATGAGTTCGGTGCTCGGCAGCGTGACCATGCCCGACGCGCCGGAACTGGCGCTGTACAAGGCCAGCAAAGCGGCGCTGAACTCGATGACCAACAGCTTCGTCACTCAGTTGGGCGATCAGAAACTGACTGTGCTGTCGCTGCATCCGGGCTGGGTGAAAACCGACATGGGCGGCGAAGGCGCCGACATTGACGTCGACACCAGCACCCGCGGCCTGGTGGATCAGGTGGACGCGTTTGCCGGCAAGGGCGGCCATCACTTTGTGAACTACAAGGGTGAAACCATTCCCTGGTAAACACTGGACCCTGTGGGGGCTCACTCCCACAGGGTTATCCCGGTGTCTGGTCGGGTTGGGCTTGCCCGTCGCAACATTTTGTTCGAAACTCCGCACCTCGTCCTTCGCGGCGACCCTGGATCAGCAGACAGGGCAACACTGAGCTGGCAACCCTGAACCCAACTTTCAGAGGAGCCGGCCACAATGCCTGCGACCCGTATCTGGTTAAAAAATCCCCTCGCCATTTTCACGGCCAACGGTCTCGACGCCCGTGGCGGTCTGGTGCTGCAAGACGGTGTGATTACCGAAGTGCTCGGCGCCGGCCAGCGACCTTCCGCCCCGTGCAATGAAGTGTTCGACGCCCGTGAGCACGTGATCCTGCCGGGCCTGATCAACACCCATCACCACTTCTATCAGACCCTGACCCGCGCCTGGGCGCCGGTGGTCAATCAGCCGTTGTTCCCATGGCTGAAAACCCTGTACCCGGTCTGGGCACGCCTGACCCCGGAAAAGCTCGCCCTCGCCACCAAAGTCGCGCTGGCCGAACTGTTGTTGTCGGGTTGCACCACCGCCGCCGATCACCACTACCTGTTCCCGGATGGCCTGGAAAACGCCATCGACGTGCAAGTCGAAACCGTGCGTGAACTGGGTATGCGCGCCATGCTCACCCGTGGTTCGATGAGCCTCGGCGAGAAGGATGGCGGCCTGCCTCCGCAGCAGACCGTGCAGGAAGGCCAGGTGATTCTCGACGACAGCCAGCGCCTGATTCACGAGTACCACGAACGTGGCGACGGTGCGCAAATCCAGATCGCTCTGGCGCCGTGCTCGCCGTTCTCGGTGACCCCGGAAATCATGTCCGCCAGCGCCGAGCTGGCAAACAAACTCGATGTGCGCCTGCACACTCACCTCGCCGAAACCCTCGACGAAGAGGATTTCTGCCTGCAACGCTTCGGCCTGCGCACCGTGGATTATCTGGACAGCGTCGGCTGGCTCGGCCCGCGCACGTGGCTGGCCCACGGCATCCACTTCAACCCCGACGAAATCGCCCGCCTCGGCGCGGCCGGCACCGGCATATGCCATTGCCCGAGCTCGAACATGCGTCTGGCGTCCGGCATCTGCCCGAGCATTGACCTGACCGATGCCGGCGCACTGTTCGGTCTCGGTGTGGACGGCTCGGCGTCCAACGATGCGTCGAACATGATCCTCGAAGCCCGCCAGGCCCTGTACATCCAGCGCCTGCGTTACGGCGCCGAGAAGATCACCCCGGAACGCGTGCTGGGTTGGGCGACCAAGGGCTCGGCGAGTCTGTTGGGTCGTACCGACATCGGCGAACTGGCGGTTGGCAAGCAGGCGGACCTGGCGTTGTTCAAGCTGGATGAACTGCGCTTCTCCGGCAGTCATGACCCGATTTCGGCATTGCTGTTGTGCGGCGCGGACCGCGCGGATCGCGTGATGGTCGGCGGCAAGTGGCGCGTGGTTGACGGGCAGGTTGAGGGGCTGGACCTCAAAGGCCTGATTGCCGATCACAGCCAGGCGGCTCGGCAGTTGATCGCCGGCACCTGATCTCCCCCCTCTGATCGTTCCCACGCTCCGCGTGGGAATGCATACCGGGACGCTCTGCGTCCCAGCGTAGGACGCGGAGCGTCCTTTGCGGCATTCCCACGCAGAGCGTGGGAACGATCAATCACAACCCCAGCAGCGACAACATGATGAACGTCGCAAACAACACAAAATGGGTCATGCCCTCAATGGCATTGGTCTCCCCGTCATTGAGGTTGATCGCGCTGACGATCAGCGTGATGAAGATCATCACGGTCTGCACCGGGGTCATCGCCATCTGAAACGGCTGACCGGTGTAGAGCGCCATCGCTTCCATCACCGGCACCGTCAGGATCACTGTCGACAACGACGCGCCCATCGCAATGTTGACCACCGACTGCATGCGATTGGCCAGCGCCGCGCGCAACGCGGTCAGGATCTCCGGCGCCGCCGAAATCGCCGCCACCAGAATCGCCGTGATCACCGGCGGTGCGCCCGTCCCTTCCAGGCCCAGATCGAGGGTCTTGGACATCACCTCGGCCAGTGCGCCGATCACCACCACACCGAACACCAGAATGCCGATCGACAGCGCCAGGCTGACCGGTTTCGGCTCCTGCTCCACCGGCTCTTTCTTGCGGCGTTTATCCGGGTAGCTGTAGCTGAAAAAGTAGCTGTGCGGGCCGACCTGCATCCGCAGGAACAACGTATAAAGCACCACCATCGCGCCGATGGTGAACGCCGAATAGATTTTCCAGTCGGCCTCGGGAATGAACTCCGGTACCACCATCGACACACCCATGGCGGTGAGAATCATCACGCTGTAACTGCGGGCCGAATCATCGTTGTAGGACTGCTCGCCATGCTTGATCCCGCCCATCAATGCGGCGAGACCGAGGATGCCGTTGATGTCGAGCATGACCGCCGAATAGATCGTGTCGCGCACCAGCGTCGGCGAGGCTTCGTTGCTCATCATGATCGCCAGGATCACCACTTCCACCAGCACGGCGGCGAGGGTCAGGATCATCGTGCCGTACGGGTCGCCGACTTTTTCCGCGAGCAGTTCGGCCTGATGGGCGACGCGCATCGAGGCGGCGACGATAAACGCGATCAACACCAGCCCGCCGGTCAAGGCGACGACCTGGCCACTGTGCAGCAACCAGTGTTCCAGCGGATACGCCACGAGAGCGGCGATCAGGGCCAGCAGCAGAAAGCTTTCTTGCTTGAGGATCGTGAGCATGGCGGACCTGCGGGCGCTGGGGACGAATGAGTGACTGACTGCGGGGCGGCGCTAATGGTTCGTTACACCTTAGCGCACCACGGAATGGCAGCCGGTTCGGCAGGTGCACTTTATTGGCCTTGGCGGCCTCATCGCGAGCAAGCACGCTCCCACGGGTGATCGTGCTCCCATGTGGGAGCGAGCTTGCTCGCAAAGGCCTCGCCTCGATTTCAACTCTATTTGTTGTCCGCTTGGTCAGCCTTTTGCATTGCCCTCCCCACACCAACAAAAGGGAGTTCGCGTTCATGCAAAAACGTCCGCTGCAAACACTGCTGTGCATCGCCATGGGCCTTGGCCTCAGCCTGGGCGCCAGTGCCGCCGATCCACTGAAAGTCGGCTTCGTCTACATCGGCCCCATCGGCGACCACGGCTGGACGTATCAGCATGAACAGGGGCGCAAGGCGCTGGCGGAAAAACTCGGCACGCAGATCACCACCAACTACGTGGAGAACGTCGCCGAAGGTGCCGATGCCGAGCGGGTGATCCGCAACATGGCCAAGGACAACTACGACCTGATCTTCACCACGTCTTTCGGCTACATGAACCCGACGGTGAAAGTCGCCAAACAGTTTCCCAAGGTGACCTTCGAACACGCCACCGGCTACAAGCAGGACAAGAACCTCGGCACCTATCTGGCGCGCACCTACGAGGGCCGTTACGTCGGTGGTTTCCTCGCGGCGAAGATGACCAAGACCAAGAAGATTGGCTATGTCGCCTCGTTCCCGATCCCGGAAGTGATCCGCGACATCAACGCCATCCAGCTGGCCCTGAACAAGTACAACCCCGGCACCGAAATCAAAGTGGTGTGGGTCAATTCGTGGTTCGATCCGGGTAAAGAGGCCGACGCCGCCAACGCGCTGATCGACCAGGGCGTGGACGTGGTGTTCCAGCACACCGACAGCCCGGCGCCGATCCAGGCCGCCGAACGGCGTGGCGTCTATGCCGTGGGCTACGCTTCCGACATGGCGCACTTCGGCCCGAAAGCGGTGCTGACCTCGATCGTCAACGACTGGGCACCGCACTACATTCAGGCGACCCAGAGCGTGATCGATCACAACTGGAAATCCCAGGACTACTGGGGCGGGTTGAAGGAAGGCACGGTCGAACTGCCGATCAGCGATCTGGTGCCGGCGCCGGTGAAGGCCGAAGCCGAGCAGATCATCGCGGACATCAAGAGCGGCACCTTGCAACCGTTCACCGGGCCGATCAAGGATCAGGCCGGGGTCGAGAAAATCCCGGCGGGGGTCAGCGCGACCAATGTGGAACTGGCGTCGATGAACTACTACGTCGAAGGCATGAAGGCCGAGATGCCGAAGTAATCCACTTGACGCCGACCTGACCCTGATCGTTCCCACGCTCTGCGTGGGAATGCAGCCCGGGACGCTCCGCGTCCCTGCCAAAGCGGACGCGGAGCGTCCATTGAGGCATTCCCACGCGGACGGTTCGACGCCTCGACGTGGGAACGATCCCCCTTTTACCTTTCAAGGATTTTGTATGGATCAGCTTCCAATCATCGACATCAGCCCGCTCTACTCCGACGACCAGAACGCTTGGTCCGCCGTCGCCGAACAGATCGACCACGCCTGCCGCGAATGGGGCTTCTTCTACATCAAGGGTCACCCGATTTCTGCGCAGCGAATCGAATCCCTGCTCGATCACGCACAGCGCTTCTTTGCGCAACCGGCAGAAGAAAAACTCAAGATCGACATCACCCAGACTGTCCATCACCGCGGCTACGGCGCCATCGCCACCGAGCAGCTCGACCCGGACAAACCCAGCGACCTCAAGGAAACCTTCGACATGGGCCTGCACCTGCCGGCCGATCATCCCGAGGTGCTGGCGGAAAAACCCTTGCGCGGCCCCAACCGTCATCCGGCCATTCCCGGTTGGGAAACGCTGATGGAGCAGCACTACCTCGACATGCAGGCCCTCGCGCAAACCCTGCTGCGAGCCATGACCCTGGCACTGGGCATCGAGCGCGACTTCTTCGACACGCGCTTCAACGAGCCGGTCAGCGTACTGCGGATGATCCATTACCCGCCGCGTCACACCGCCAGTTCCGCCGAACAGCAGGGGGCCGGTGCGCATACCGATTACGGCTGTATCACTCTGCTGTATCAGGACGCGGCCGGCGGCTTGCAGGTGAAAAACGTAAAAGGCCAGTGGATCGACGCGCCGCCCATCGACGGCACGTTCGTGGTCAACCTCGGCGACATGATGGCGCGCTGGAGCAACGACCGTTATCGCTCGACTCCGCACCGGGTCATCAGCCCGCTCGGCGTGGATCGCTATTCGATGCCGTTCTTCGCCGAGCCGCATCCGGACACGCGTATCGAATGCCTGCCCGGTTGCCAGGACGCACAGCATCCGGCGAAATATCCGACCACCACCTGCGCCGAATTCCTGCTGTCACGCTTCGCCGATACCTACGCCTATCGAAGGGAGCAGGAAGCGGTGTGATGGATCGGTTGGTCAGGTTTTGCCAATTGTTTCGGCGGGCATCTGTAGAATGCCGTCATTGCACCTGATGAGAAAAGAATATGTACGACTGGCTCAATGCCCTGCCCAAAGCCGAACTGCACCTGCACCTCGAAGGCTCGCTGGAGCCCGAGCTGCTGTTCGCCCTGGCCGAACGCAACAAGATCGCCCTGCCATGGAGCGACGTCGAAACCCTGCGCAAGGCTTACGCCTTCAACAACCTGCAGGAATTCCTCGACCTGTATTACCAGGGCGCCGACGTGCTGCGCACCTCCCAGGATTTCTACGACCTGACCTGGGCCTACCTGCTGCGCTGCAAAGAACAGAACGTGATCCACACCGAACCGTTCTTCGATCCGCAGACCCACACCGACCGTGGCATCCCGTTCGAAGTGGTGCTCAACGGCATCGCCGCCGCGCTGAAGGATGGCGAGCAGCAACTGGGCATCACCAGCGGTTTGATCCTGAGCTTCCTGCGCCACCTGAGCGAAGACGAAGCGCAGAAAACCCTCGACCAGGCACTGCCGTTCCGTGATGCGTTTGTCGCGGTAGGTCTGGACAGCTCCGAGATGGGTCACCCGCCGAGCAAGTTCCAGCGCGTGTTCGACCGTGCCCGTCACGAAGGCTTCCTGACCGTCGCCCATGCTGGCGAAGAAGGCCCGCCGGAGTACATCTGGGAAGCCATCGACCTGCTGAAAATCCAGCGTATCGACCATGGTGTTCGCGCCATCGAAGACGAGCGCCTGATGCAGCGGATCATCGACGAGCAGATCCCGCTGACCGTGTGCCCGCTGTCGAACACCAAACTCTGCGTGTTCGATCACATGTCTCAGCACAACATCCTCGACATGCTTGAGCGCGGCGTGAAGGTCACGGTGAACTCCGATGACCCGGCGTACTTCGGTGGTTATGTCACCGAAAACTTCCATGCCTTGCACGAACATCTGGGCATGACCCAGGATCAGGCCAAACGCCTGGCACAAAACAGCCTGGATGCGCGGTTGGTAAAACCGTAACAGCACAAAGCCGTTCGAACACGCCCGTGTTCGAACGGCTTTTCAGGTCTCAGCGCACAACCGCTTCAGTCAACTCTTCCAGCGTCTTGCCCCGGGTCTCCATCCCGAAC
>NZ_JBYTBO010000038.1:0-23810 GCF_058789255.1 Pseudomonas sp. FW215-R2 | reverse complement strand
CAGGCCGGCCGGGTCGGGGAGGGTGGGATTCTGTTCTTCGACCAGCAGCCAGGCGATGGCGGTGGCGTAACGCAGGTTGACGGTGAGTTCGAGGTGCGGGCCGCTGAGAAAGGCATGCTGGCTGGCGAGGCCGCGAACCAGGCTGGCGCGCTCCGGATCGAGCGCCAGATAATGATCCCAGAGCGCCTGGTGGCGATGCTCGGCAATCCGGTACAGGCCGTGGCCACGGCGGTCATGCAGGGCGGAACCCAGGGCGGACTGGCTGGCGGCGATGCCCAGCAGCAGGGATTCGGCGGTGGCGCAGTGACGTCCCAGATAAATCAGCGTTGGACGGATCACATAGCGGCACAGTTCGCTGGCAGCGATACCCATAAAACCCTCGGATCTTGTTATTGGGCGGCGAGACCTGAAGGGGAGCTTGGCAGCTGTGAATCGACTCAGGCTCGCCGGAAGCGGATCACGCCGCTTGAGTTGAAGTGTAGTGTCATATTCGCGACGTAAAGGCCTGTTTTTAAAATATTTCCGGCGAGCAGTTATAACCGTTATATCGGTTGGTGCTTAACCGTGAGTGGCAAAAAGAGAAACATCGGGCAATAAAAAGCCCCGCGTTTCAGGCGGGGCTTTTGCTTTTGCAGCCATTTCGGCCTCTCAGGCGATCAATGCCTGACGGGTGCGATCAATCACGGCCTGCAGCGGTTCGGCGCTGGAGTATTGATCAGGGTACAGACGCTCGCTGTGGCGGGCGATCCCGTGTTCATTGACCACGGTGAAGCTGAAGCAGCCTTTGCGAGCGGCCATGATCAGGCAGTTCATTGGAGCAAAAGCGTTGGTTAGGGTGCGAATGGCATCCTGAGTCTGGATTTGAGTAGACATAGTTATTAGGTGTTCCTACAAATGACACGGATAAGAACCGTGCAACGTTAAAACGTTCCAGTAACGCCGACCACCATTGGTCGAACGAAGAACCCGACTGGAACAAAGCAGCCAGTTTGAAGCGCTGATAAGTTGGCGCGCTTGGGCTGGCAGGTAGGTACTTAGGAGGGCAGGCAACACATCGAGGGCAAAGGTTCTGGGCCCGGGGTGAAGATCCTGATCAATTTGCAGGTTGGTTCGGTCAGAGTAAGTGGTCTTCGCAACACCCTTTGCATTCGATTCAAAGGCTGTGTCGTCGCAAGATTTACCTGGAAACCATCGAGGGGTCGGTCCCGCTTTGTCGGAGGAGGCTTCTCGGGGAGAAGGCTGACCGTGGGGTTTGTTCGACCGGAATTGACTTTCAGCTTGGTACTAACGCCGCGGATACTAACGGAACACTTCGAGGAAGGCAAACCTGATTTTTAAAAAGAACCAACAGACGGTGCCTCGAACCCCGGCCCCGCCCCGATTTGGCTCACATTCCGACCGTCGGTCGTCGCAGGGGGCAAGCCGAACCCGCGAAGCGCAAGGGCTTATCCCCAACCCGGCTGCCAAAACGACCCGAAAAAGCGCACCGATATAACCGCGTAACAGGTACTTGTGCACATTAGTTGCGCGGACGGTAACGACGCTGTCACATCGATCCTGACCCCGGTGGCTGCCTGTAACGAAAGTTTAAGTCAATGAAAAACATCGCTTTTTTTTACTGGTGAAAAAATCGTCAGTTTGACTGCGGGCCCCATTCCACAAGGCTTTGCGGCGAGTCAGGGACGGTTGTCCACTGAGTTATCCACAGCTTCTGTGGATTGTCCCGAGCGCTTGCTCTAGCACGGGCGTGCCGGGTTTTTTTCGACTTTACCTGTGCGAAAAAAAGAGTAGAGTGGCGCGCCTTCCGATCTGTCCCACAGTGCTTTATGAAGTTTCGCTCAGCTCCAGATTCTGTTACCTCCCAACCCTCTCGTGTTACCGCTCCCAAGCGATTTTCCGTGCGCGTGGCCGAATGGCTGCTGGACAGCCCGCGCCTGGGCGACAGCCAGAACGCCAAGCACCTCGCCGGCCGCCTGCTCAAGCAACCGGCCCGGGAAGGCGTGGTCGCTGCACAAAGTCGCCTTGGCCAGTTGATGTGCCGTGAGTGCGGCAATGCCCGGGATCGTCGTATCGGCCAGGACCTGCTGCGTCAGGCTGCCCGTGCGGGTGATCGACGTGCGCAACAGGAACTCGGCCTGATCGAAGACTGAGCTGTCCAAGACCTGACGCCTTGGTTAACCTTCAGGCTTTATCGGATCGGCGGGAATGACTATGGCGATGGACTTGACCAGCATCTTGCTCGGGTTGGCGGGCGCGGCCGTGCCGCTGCTGGCGCTGGCCTGGCAACTGCAGCGCCGGGCCAGTCATGGCGAGTCCGAAGTCGCGTTGCTCGAAGAGCGACTGGCCATGGCACAAATGGCCCAGGACGGCCTCAACGCCCAGCTCGAAGCCAGTCGCGACGAAGTCGCCGACCTCGGCCAGGCCAATGCCTCCAAACAAGCGGATCTTGCGGCCGTGCGCCGGGAAGTCGAACTGTTGCAGATCGAGCGCGACGACGCCCGTGACGCCGCTCATGCCTGGAGCCTCGAGCGCGCCAACAAGGAAGCCGAGCTGCGGCGCCTGGACGCCCAGGCCGCCTCACTGAGTGCCGAGTTGCGTGAGCAGCAGGAAAGCCATCAGCAGCGTCTCGATGACCTGCAAGGTTCCCGTGACGAGTTGCGCGCCCAGTTCGCCGAACTGGCCGGCAAGATCTTCGACGAACGTGAACAGCGTTTCGCCGAAACCAGTCAGCAGCGTCTCGGGCAGTTGCTCGACCCGTTGAAAGAGCGCATCCAGTCCTTCGAAAAGCGTGTCGAGGAAAGCTATCAGGCCGAAGCCCGCGAGCGCTTCTCGCTGGCCAAGGAGCTTGAGCGCCTGCAGCAACTGAACCTGCGCTTGAGCGATGAAGCGACCAACCTGACCCGTGCCCTGAAAGGCCAGAAAACCCAGGGCAACTGGGGCGAGCTGATTCTGGAACGGGTGCTGGAACATGCCGGGCTGGAGAAGGGCCGCGAGTACCAGACCCAGGTCAACCTCAAGGGCCCGGACGGCGAGCGCTTTCAGCCGGATGTGATCATTTACCTGCCGGGCGATAAACAAGTGGTGGTCGACTCCAAGGTCAGCCTCACGGCGTACCAGCAATACGTGGCGGCCGATGACGATGCGATTGGCCAGATCGCCATGAAGCAGCACGTGCTGTCGCTGCGCAGCCACGTCAAAGGCCTGGCCGGCAAGGACTACAAGCGTCTGGAAGGGCTACACAGCCTCGATTTCGTCTTGCTGTTCGTGCCCATCGAAGCGGCGTTTTCCGCAGCGTTGCAAGCCGAGCCGACGCTGTTCCAGGAAGCCTTCGACCGCAACATCGTGATCGTCAGCCCGACCACGCTGCTCGCCACCCTGCGGGTCATCGACAGCCTGTGGAAGCAGGAGCGCCAGAGCCAGAACGCCCGGGAAATCGCCGAGCGTGCCGGATGGCTGTACGACAAGTTCGTGTTGTTCATTCAGGATCTGGACGAAGTCGGCAATCGTCTGCAACAGCTGGACAAAGCCTACAGCGCAGCGCGAAACAAGCTGACAGAAGGGCGCGGCAACCTTGTCAGCCGCAGCGAGCAGCTCAAACTGCTCGGCGCACGGGCCAGCAAGAGCCTGCCGGCAGATCTGCTGGAACGCGCAATGACCGACGCCGACGGCTTGGTCGAGCTGCCTGAATAAGCGGCGTTGTCAGAGAGGCGCTTTTAGAGAGGCAAATAGCGACTCAACAACGCCCGCAACGCCGCCGGTTTCACCGGTTTGGCCAGGTAATCCAGCCCCGCCGCGTGCACCTGCGCCACGGTTTCCGGATGCCCGTCGGCGCTGATCACCACGCCGGGCACCGGTTCGCCCAGGCTCGTACGCAACCAGGCCATCAGATCGGTGCCGGTCTCGCCGTGGTCGAGGTGGAAATCCACCAGCGCCAGTTGCGGCCGCACCCCATCGTTGAGCAGCGCCGCGCATTCCTCGCGGTTGCGCGCCGTCCACACCTGACAACCCCAGCGCGTGAGCAGGCTGTTCATGCCGATCAGAATGCTGTCTTCGTTGTCGATGCACAGCACCTGCGCGCCGCTGTGCAACTTGCCGTTGAGTTCTACTGCAGCACTTGGTTGGGCGGTCTGCGTGCGGGCCAGCGGCACCCGCACACTGAACACGCTGCCGCGCCCCGGCCATGAACGCACGCGCAATGTGTGCCCGAGTACCCGGCACAAGCCGTCGGCAATCGCCAGGCCCAGGCCCAGGCCTTTCTCGGCGCGGGTCTGGTGGCTGTCGAGGCGTTTGAATTCCTCGAAAATCACTTGTTGCTTGTCTTCCGGAATCCCCGGCCCGCGATCCCAGACCTCCAGGCAAATCTCGCCCTGTCGCCGGCGCACGCCCAGCAACACCGGGCCTTTTGCATAGCGGAAGGCATTGGTGAGGAAGTTCTGCAGGATCCGCCGTAGCAGTTTGATGTCGCTGTCGATGCGCAAATGACTGCCGCGCACCCGGAAATTCAGGCCCTGTTCCTGCGCCAGCGCCTTGAACTCCGCGCCGAGAATATCGAACAGCTCATTGACCGCGAACGGCTTGCGATCCGGGTTGATCTTGCCGTTTTCCAGGCGGGAAATGTCCAGCAGGTCGCTGATCAGGTCTTCGGCCGAACGCAGCGAACTGTCCAGGTGCTGCACCAGTTTCTGCGCTTCGCCGCTCAAGCCGTCGTCCTGATGGGAGAGGGCGGCGGAGAACAGCCGCGCGGCGTTCAATGGCTGCATCAAGTCGTGGCTGACCGCTGCCAGAAAGCGGGTTTTTGACTGGTTGGCCGCTTCGGCATTGCCCTTGGCTTCGGTCAGCGCGACGTTGAGTTGTGACAGTTCCTGAGTCCGTTCGCTGACCCGTTGTTCCAGCCCTTCGTTGGCCTCGGTCAGCGCCTGCTCGGCTTCGCGGAACGCGGTGATGTCGGTGAAGCTCATGACGAAACCGCCACCGGGCATCGGGTTGCCGATCAGCTCGATCACCCGGCCGTTGGGGAACAGTCGTTCAGACGTGTGGGCGCGGCCCTGACGCATCCAGTGCAGGCGGCGGGCGACGTGGACTTCCGCTTCGCCGGGGCCACACAAGCCGCGTTCGGCGTTGTAGCGAATGATGTCGGCGATCGGCCGGCCGACGCTGATCAAACCGTCCGGGTAGTTGAACAGCTCCAGATAGCGCCGGTTCCAGGCCACCAGTTTCAGCGACTGATCGACCACGCTGATGCCCTGCGTGATGTTCTCGATGGCGCCTTGCAGCAGCGCGCGGTTGAACTGCAACACTTCCGAGGCTTCGTCGGCGATCCGGACGACGTCCTCCAGCTGCATTTCCCGACCTTCGATGGCGGCTTTTACTACAGCCCGTGTCGAAGACGCGCCAAGGACACCGGCCAGCAAACGTTCGGTGTGGGCGATCCATTCACCGTCGGCGTTCTGGTTCGGGTTGAAGCCCTTGCCTTGGCGATAAGCGAAGCGGATGAAGCTTTGGCGCGCACGCTCTTCACCGACAAACCGTGCCGCCAGTTGCAGCAAGTCGTCGATCTGCACCGCCAGCATCGAGCGTGCGCTCGGCCGGGCACTGATTTCCTGACCGATGAAACGCCCGGCCTGCCAGTGTTCCGACACCCGGGTGCGCGACAACACCGAGACCCAGGCGAACAACGTGAAGTTACCCGCCAGCGACAGCACCACGCCTTGGGTCAGCGGGGTGATCGGCAGGTTCAGCGGGTTGCTGTGCAGCCAGGCCAGGCCGGGGAACGTGTCCAGCGACCAGCCGAGGCTGCGGGCGGCAATCGGCAAGATCAGGGTGTAGAACCACAGGAATGTGCCGGCGGCGAGACCGGCGAACACGCCTCGGCGGTTGGCCTGTTTCCAGTACAGCGCGCCGAGCATGGCCGGCGCCAGTTGGGTCACGGCGGCGAAGGCAATCTGGCCGATGGTCGCCAGGCTCGCGGTGGAGCCAAGCAGGCGGTAGCTGACGTAAGCCAGCAACAGAATGACCACGATGCTGACCCGGCGCACCGAGAGCATCCACTGACGGAACACTTCGAACGGCCGCTCGGCATTGTTACGCCGCAACAGCCACGGCAACAGCATGTCGTTGGAGACCATGGTCGACAGCGCCACACTCGCCACGATCACCATGCCGGTGGCCGCCGAGGCGCCGCCAATGAACGCCAGCATCGCCAGCGCCGGGTGGGCCTGGGCCAGCGGCAGGCTGATGACGAAGGAGTCCGGGATGACGGAGCTGGGCAACATCATCTGACCGGCCAGGGCGATAGGGACTACAAACAGCGCTGCCAACGCGAGATAGGCCGGGAACACCCATTTGGCCAGACGCAGGTCCTGCGGATCGATGTTTTCCACCACGGTGACGTGGAATTGCCGGGGCAGGCAGATGATCGCCATCATCGCCACGCCGGTCTGCACCACCATCGACGGCCAGTTGATGGTTTCTTTCCAGTATTCCTCAAGGCGCGGGGCGAGCATTGCCTGATTGAACAGGTCGTCGAAGCCGTCATACAGGCCATAAGTGACGAAGGCGCCGACGGCGAGGAAGGCGAACAACTTCACCAGCGACTCGAACGCAATCGCCAGCACCATGCCCCGGTGGTGCTCGGTGGCGTCGAGGTTGCGCGTGCCGAAAACAATGGTGAACAGCGCCAGCACCAGTGACACGATCAGCGCCGTGTCCTGGGCGCGGGTGCCCATGGCGTCGGCACCGGCACCGATCAGCAGGTTTACGCCGAGGACAATGCCTTTGAGTTGCAAGGCTATATAAGGGAGAACGCCGACCAGACAGATCAGCGCAACCACCACCGCCAGCGATTGGGATTTGCCATAACGGGCGGCGATGAAGTCGGCAATGGAGGTGATGTTCTCCTGCTTGCTGATCATCACCATTTTTTGCAGGACCCACGGCGCACCCAGCAACAGCAGGATCGGCCCGAGGTAGATCGGCAGAAATGACCACAACTGTTCGGCCGCCTGACCGACCGCGCCGAAGAACGTCCAGCTGGTGCAGTAGACCGCCAGCGACAGGCTGTACACCCAGGCACGCATCCGCGGCGGCAACGGCGCGCTGCGACGGTCGCCGTAGAAGGCGATGGCGAACATGATGGCCATATAGGCCAGGGCGACGGCGGCGATCAGCCCGCTGGACAACGACATGGAGCACTCCCGACAAAATACGACCGGACTCGCGCCCGGCCAGACAGTCTCGCATGTGCGCGGCGGTTAGTCAGTGTCGACCAAGGTCGTGGCGTGGCGGGGTGTCGCAGGCGCAGAACCGGGCGGTTCTGCGCTGTCAGTCCTGGCGCAGCGCGATGTCGATCAGCCGGTGCAGTTCTTCGACTTCCAGCGGCGCCACGGCAAACAGGATGCGGAACACCGTTGGCGAAACCACCAGGTTGATCAGGTGATCCACGCTCGGTGGCGACTGATCCGGGAAGCGATCGACGATGGTCTGCAACTGATCGGCAATGATCGCGATGCAGAATCCCGGTGTGGCGCTGGCCTGCACGTCGCGCATGACATTGCGCCCCGGCTCGGAACTCATTTCGTCCAGATACTGCTCGGCCCAGGCGCGGATATCGCCGCGCAGGCTGCCGGTTTCCAGCGGATCGCTTTCAGGGCGCAGGCGGGCGAGGGCGACGTCGGCGAGCAGCGCCGACAGATCGCCCCAGCGCCGATAAATGGTCGAGGGCGTGACCCCGGCCCGAGCGGCAATCTGCGGAACGGTCACGGTGGAGCGCTCCTGCTCTTCGAGGAGTGCGCGCACGGCGCCGTGAATCGATTCCTGTACCCGGGCGCTTCGGCCGCCAGGACGGCTACTTTCTTTAATAGGCATGTGCCAGACCTTAACACAAAGAATTTGCTTTAAGCACAAGTCGGGAGCACACTCCGCAAAAGCAAAAAAATAGCTTTTAAGGAGTATGTCCATGACCCGCCTTGCTTCCAACCGTTCCAGCCTGTGGTTTCTGGCGATCACCTTACTCAGTTTTCTCGCCGCTTCCACCGCGCCGACGCCGTTGTATCACCTGTATCAGGATCACCTGCATTTCTCGGCGGCGGTGCTGACCCTGATTTTCGGCGTTTACGCGCTGAGCCTGCTGGCCGCGCTGCTGACGGTCGGTTCGCTGTCGGATCACCTGGGCCGCAAACCGGTGATTTTCACCGCCGTGGTCCTGAATGCCCTGGCGATGCTGCTGTTTGTCTACGCCGACAGCGTGGGTTGGCTGATCGGCGCGCGGGTGCTGCAAGGGTTTGCCACCGGCATGGCCACTGCCGTGTTGAGTGCGACGCTGCTGGACACCGATCGCCAGCAAGGGCCGCTGATCAACAGCGTCGCGCCGTTGCTCGGCATGGCGCTCGGTGCGATGGGTTGCGGTTTGCTGGCGGAATTCGCGCCCGCGCCACTGCAACTGACCTATTGGCTGCTGCTCGTGCTGTTTGTGTTGCAGGGGATTTATGTCTGGCGCTTGCCGGAAAGCGTCTCTCCGCAAGCAGGGGCCTGGGCCTCGTTGCGGCCGACCCTGCATGTGCCGGTTCAGGCGCGTTCGACGCTGTGGCGAGTGTTACCGCTGAACACCGCGACCTGGGCGCTCGGCGGTTTTTATGCCTCGCTGGCCCCGTCACTGGTGCGCACGGCGACCGGTTCCACCTCCAATCTGATCGGCGGCGCGACTGTGGCGGCGTTGACCGTGACCGGTGCACTTATGATTTTCACCTTGCGCAATCGTCCAGCCTCCCGGGCGCTGCAACTTGG
Organism: Pseudomonas sp. FW215-R2; assembly: GCF_058789255.1. Taxonomy (NCBI): domain Bacteria; kingdom Pseudomonadati; phylum Pseudomonadota; class Gammaproteobacteria; order Pseudomonadales; family Pseudomonadaceae; genus Pseudomonas; species Pseudomonas sp. FW215-R2. The sequence goes on along the minus strand of NZ_JBYTBO010000038.1, from coordinate 15,029 downwards.
CGCAAGCCTGTTGCCGGCCGGCATCGTGCTGATTCTGCTGGGCGTACACAGCGCCAGTCTGTCGCTGTTCTTTTTCGGCACGCTGGTCGCCGGTTGCGGATTTGGCTCCGGTTTTCTCGGTGCGGTGCGCAGTCTGGTGCCGCTGGCGTTGCCCCATGAACGGGCGGGGTTGATGTCGGCATTTTATGTGCTGAGTTACCTGGCGTTCTGCCTGCCGGCGTTGTTGGCCGGGCACTTCACCCACAGCCTGGGCCTGCTGGCCACCACCGATGTGTATGGTGCGGTGCTGATCGTGCTGGCGGTCGGCGCGCTGCTGATGAGTTTCCGTCCACAAGCGGCCAAGACCTGTAGCGCGCCATAAGCCGGCGGATTCGGTTAGCCTTGGCCAGCCCATTCTTCTCACGGATCGATTCATGAAGATTATCCGCAGCAAGACCTTCACCGCCGAGCGTGCCTGGGGCGCGCTCGACATCGCCAACATGAACGGCATCACCACGCGATTGCACTGGACTGATCAGCCGTACAAATGGCACGTCAACGATGGTGAGGAAGTGTTCGTGGTGCTCGACGGTCAGGTGCTCATGCACTACCGCGAAGAAGGCGAGGAAAAGCAGGTGCAGCTCGATGTTGGTGACATCTTCTACGCGTCCATCGGCACGGAGCATGTTGCTCATCCGCAAGGCGCTGCGCGGATTCTGGTGATTGAAACCGAAGGCAGCGTCTGACTGCATATCTACAAAACAGATAACAGTTAGAGATATTACCCGTTATATAGATATTCGATTCGGTTCTACCATGGGCTCAACCTCACCTGAGGACAGGAGTTCATGATGACTTGCCCCAACAGTGCCAAACCCGGCATCAAGCCTTTCAGCCAGCTTCAGCATCCGCGTGAAGTGATCCGTCAATTCACACCGAACTGGTTCGCCGCGACCATGGGTACCGGCGTGCTGGCGTTGGCGCTGGCACAACTGCCTTTCGCCATCCCGGGGCTGCACGCCGTGGCCGAAGGGTTGTGGATGTTCAACATTCTGTTGTTCGTGCTGTTTACCGCTGCGTACGCCGCGCGCTGGATTCTGTTCTTCGACGAAGCGCGGCGGATCTTCGGGCACTCCACGGTTTCGATGTTCTTCGGCACCATTCCCATGGGCCTGGCGACCATCATCAACGGTTTTCTGTTGTTCGGCCTGCCGCGCTGGGGCGACGGTGTGATTCACCTCGCCGAAGTGCTGTGGTGGCTGGACGTGGCGATGTCGCTGGCCTGCGGTGTGCTGATTCCCTACATGATGTTCACCCGCCAGGAACACAGCATCGATCAGATGACCGCTGTCTGGCTGTTGCCGGTGGTGGCGGCAGAAGTGGCGGCAGCCAGCGGCGGACTGCTGGCGCCGCACCTGGCCGATGCGCACTCGCAACTGGTGGTGCTGGCGACGAGCTACGTGCTCTGGGCCTTTTCCTTACCCGTGGCGTTCAGCATTCTGACCATCCTGCTGTTACGCATGGCCCTGCACAAACTGCCCCACGAAAACATGGCGGCGTCGAGCTGGCTCGCTCTGGGGCCGATCGGTACCGGTGCCCTGGGCATGTTGCTGCTGGGCGGTGATGCGCCGGCGATCTTCGCGGCCAATGGCATGCCGGGCATCGGTGAAATCGCTTCGGGCCTGGGCCTGGTGGCCGGGATCACGCTCTGGGGTTTTGGCTTGTGGTGGATGTTGATGGCGCTGCTGATCACCGTGCGTTACCTGCGCGACGGCATCCCGTTCAACCTTGGCTGGTGGGGATTTACCTTCCCGTTGGGCGTGTATTCGCTGGCGACCCTGAAATTGGGCAGCACGTTGAACCTGACGTTCTTCAGCGTGGCCGGTTGTGTGCTGGTGACGTTGCTGGCAGTGATGTGGCTGATCGTCGGCAAGCGCACGCTGCAAGGCGCCTGGCGCGGCGAGCTTTTTGTTTCACCGTGTATTGCAGGTTTGAAGAAATAACCTGAAAAGTTTAGGTAAGGTGTGGCCTGGATCGCGGATCGACATTCCAATAAGCGTATCCAGGCCACTCGCTACCCAACATCAGGGACACACGGAAGATGAGTCACCCCTCACAGCTCAACCTGCTGCGTACCCGGCGCTTCCTGCCGTTTTTCATCACCCAGTCGCTGGGCGCGTTCAACGACAACGTTTTCAAGCAGTCGCTGATCCTCGCCATTCTCTATCGGCTGACCATCGAAGGTGACCGCTCGATCTGGGTCAACCTGTGTGCGTTGCTGTTTATTCTGCCGTTCTTCCTGTTTTCGGCGCTGGCCGGACAGTTCGGCGAAAAGTTCGCCAAGGATGCGCTGATCCGTCTGATCAAACTGGCGGAAATCGCCATCATGGCCGTGGGATCTGTCGGCTTCCTGTTCGATCACCTATCGCTGATGCTGGTGGCGCTGTTCGCCATGGGCACACACTCGGCGCTGTTCGGGCCAGTGAAGTACTCGATCCTGCCGCAGGCCTTGCACGAGGATGAACTGGTCGGCGGCAACGGTCTGGTGGAAATGGGCACGTTCCTGGCGATCCTGGCCGGCACCATTGGTGCCGGGGTCATCATGTCCTCGTCGCACTATGCGCCACTGGTGTCGACCGCAATTGTCGGCATCGCGGTACTCGGTTACCTCGCCAGCCGCAGCATTCCCCGCGCCGCGGCCGCTTCTCCGGAAATGCGCCTGAACTGGAACATTTTCAGCCAGTCCTGGGCCACGCTGAAACTCGGGTTGGGCCAGACCCCGGCGGTGTCGCGCTCGATTGTCGGCAACTCGTGGTTCTGGTTTGTCGGGGCGATTTATCTGACACAGATCCCGGCCTACGCCAAGGAATGGATGCACGGCGATGAAACCGTGGTCACCCTGATTCTCACGGTGTTCTCGGTCGGTATTGCCCTCGGTTCCATGCTTTGCGAGAAGCTTTCCGGGCGCAAGGTCGAGATCGGTCTGGTGCCGTTCGGTTCCTTTGGCCTGACAGTTTTCGGGCTGCTGTTGTGGTGGCATTCCGGTGGTATTCCGGAGAGCGCCGTTGGCCATAGCTGGACTGAGGTGCTGGGCTTCGGTCACGCCTGGGCGGTACTGGTCGACATCCTCGGCCTCGGCATCTTTGGCGGTTTCTACATCGTGCCGCTGTATGCGCTGATCCAGTCGCGCACCGCTGAGAACGAGCGGGCGCGAGTAATCGCCGCCAACAACATTCTCAACGCGCTGTTCATGGTGATTTCGGCCATCGTCTCCATCGTGTTGCTGAGCGTGGTCAAACTGTCGATTCCACAGCTGTTCCTGGTGGTGTCGCTGCTCAACATCGGCGTCAACGCCTACATCTTCAAGATCGTCCCCGAGTTCAGCATGCGTTTCATGATCTGGCTGCTCAGCCATTCCATGTACCGCGTCGAGCATCGCAACCTGGAAGCGATTCCCGATGAAGGCGCGGCGTTGCTGGTGTGCAACCACGTATCGTTCGTTGATGCGTTGCTGATTGGCGGCGCGGTGCGTCGGCCGATTCGCTTTGTCATGTACTACAAGATCTACAACCTGCCGGTGCTGAACTTTATCTTCCGCACGGCGGGCACCATTCCTATCGCCGGACGCCAGGAAGACATCCAGATCTACGAAAAGGCTTTCACCCGGATAGCCCAGTATCTGAAGGACGGTGAGCTTGTCTGCATCTTCCCCGAAGGCAAGTTGACCGCCGATGGCGAGATCAACGAGTTCAAGGGCGGGCTGACGCGGATTCTCGAAGAGACACCGGTGCCGGTGATTCCGCTGGCGTTGCAGGGGTTGTGGGGGAGTTTCTTCAGCCGCGATCCCAAGAAAGGGCTTTTTCACCGCTTGTGGTCACGGGTAACGCTGGTCGCGGGTTCGCCGGTGGCGGTCGAGGCGGCGCAGCCTGCCGAGTTGCAGGCGTTGGTGGGAGAGTTGCGCGGGACAGTCAGATAGTTGTTTGTGAAGCCGCCATCACCGATACATCGGTGATGGCGGCAACGGCTCAGGCGCTGACCTTGAGCCCGATCAATCCGGTGATGATCAGTGCAACGCTGGCCAGCCGAATCAATGCCATCGACTCGCCAAACAGAATGATCCCGGCAATCACTGTGCCCACGGCACCAACGCCAGTCCAGATCGCATAAGCCGTGCCCAGCGGCAGTTCTTTCATCGCCAGACCCAGCAGGCCAAGGCTGACAGCCATGGCCGCGACGGTGAGAACAGTGGGCAGCGGACGGCTGAAACCATCGGTGTATTTGAGGCCGACGGCCCAGCCGACTTCGAACAGGCCGGCGAAAAACAGAATGATCCAGGACATGAAAGACCTCCATCGATTGACGGGGCCGTCCCCAGATTGAAAACTCGATTGAGCCGCAGGGTCGTCCCCGCGTGGCGCACATACTACCTAAAATTGTGCGCCGCGCATTGATCCGGGCTCAGTCGGCTGCCTGTTGGGCCAACGTTTCACGGTCTTCCTTTTCGCTCATTCGGCGGAAGTAGGTCGACAGCAGCGCCCCGGAAATGTTGTGCCACACGCTGAACAGCGCGCTCGGCACCGCCGCCAGTGGCGAAAAGTGCGCACTGGCCAACGCAGCGCCGAGCCCGGAGTTCTGCATGCCGACCTCCAGCGCCAGGGACTTGCGCTGAGCCAGCGGCAAACCGAACAGGCGCCCGGTGAAGTAACCCAGCAAATAGCCGAAGCTGTTGTGCAGCATCACCACCGCCATGATCAGCAGGCCGGATTCGGCGATTTTTGCCTGACTGGCGGCAACCACGGCGGCGACGATGATCACGATGCTGACCACTGACACCAGCGGCAATACTTCCACCGCATGCCGAACCTTGTCGCCAAGCAGTCGCTGCGCCAGCACGCCGAGGATGATCGGCAGCAGCACCACTTGCAGAATCGACCAGAACAATTCCATGAACGAAACCGGCAACCAGGCCGAGGCCAGCAGCCAGATCAGCGCTGGCGTCAGCAGCGGGGCGAGGAGGGTGGTGACGGCGGCGATGGCCACCGACAGCGCCAGATCGCCCCGGGCCAGCCAGGTCATGACGTTCGATGACGTGCCGCTCGGGCAGCAACCGACCAGAATCACCCCGACGGCGATTTCCGGCGGCAGGTGAAAAACCTGGCAAAGCAACCACGCCATCCCCGGCATGATCACGAAATGCGCAACCACGCCCAGCGCCACGCGCCAAGGATGGCGGGCGACGGCGGCGAAGTCGTCGAGTTTGAGGGTCAGGCCCATGCCGAACATTACCAGCCCGAGCAGCGGCACGATTGCGCCTTTCAGACCGAGGAACCAGGCCGGTTGCAGGAACGCGACCACGGCGAAAATCAGAACCCAGTAAGCGAAGGTGTTGCCGACAAAACGACTCAGTGCAGCCAGTGCGCGCATGGCCTGTTCCTTATTATGTGAAAACGCCACCGAAGCGGTGGCGTTTGAAGATAACCCAAAGACTGCGCAGAGGCTTTAGATCCCCTGCGGCGTCTCTTCACCGCCCAGTGCTTCAACCAGCGCCGGCAGGAAGTCGCCGAACGTCAGCATCATCAGGGTGAAGCTGGCGTCCAGTTGGCCGAGGGCTTCGTCGCCGCCGTCCTGTTCCGCCTGATCTTGCAGCAGATCTTCGAACTTCAGGCGTTTGACGGTCATTTTGTCGTCGAGCATGAACGACAGCTTGTCCTGCCAGGCCAGCGACAGTTGAGTCACCACTTTGCCGGTGCTCAGGTGCAGCTGGATTTCTTCGCTGGTCAGGTCCTGACGCTTGCAACGCACGATGCCGCCATCTTCGTGGGTGTCGCGCAGTTCGCACTCGTCCAGGACGAAGAAGTCCGGAGCGGCTTGCTGGGTGGTGACCCATTCGGTCATCACGGCGGTCGGTGCGGTTTTCACGGTCAGCGGACGAACCGGCAGGGTGCCGATCACTTCACGCAGGGTGGAAAGCAGGTCTTCGGCGCGTTTCGGGCTGGCGGAGTTGACCAGGATCAGGCCCTGTTTCGGCGCGATGGCGGCGAAGGTCGACGAACGGCGGATGAAGGCGCGCGGCAGGAATGCCTGGATGATTTCATCCTTGATCTGATCGCGTTCCTTCTTATAGACCTTGCGCATCTGCTCGGCTTCGATCTCTTCGACCTTTTCCTTGACCGCGTCGCGCACGACGCTGCCCGGCAGAATGCGTTCTTCCTTGCGGGCGGAGATCAGCAGGAAGTCACCGCTGACGTGCACCAGTGGTGCATCTTCGCCCTTGCCGAACGGCGCGACGAAACCGTAGGTGGTCAACTCCTGGCTTGCACATGGACGCGCCAGTTTGGTGGCCAGTGCAGTTTCCAGCGCCTCGGCATCGACAGGCAGGTCTTGGGTCAGGCGATAGATAAGCAGGTTCTTGAACCACATGGGGTGAGTCTCTCCTTTATACAAAGGGGGGCATTATTGTCTTCGCCGGGTCATAGGCCAACCCTTCTCTAAGCCTTTGGAAGGCCTGAGAAAATTAATTAAAAAAGTGCTTGCCAGAGGTTGGGTCGCTCCGTAGAATGCGCGCCACACCGAAGCGAAGGGTGATTAGCTCAGCTGGGAGAGCGTCTGCCTTACAAGCAGAATGTCGGCGGTTCGATCCCGTCATCACCCACCATTCGTTTCAAGCGTTTCGCGCAGCGGTAGTTCAGTCGGTTAGAATACCGGCCTGTCACGCCGGGGGTCGCGGGTTCGAGTCCCGTCCGCTGCGCCATATTCGGTAACTTGGAACACTGAACGCCAGGTCACCACAGAAAGCCCGCCCAGTGCGGGCTTTTTGCTGTCTGGCGATTGGCTTTTTGCTCGTCCGGGCATGAAAAAAGCGACCTGCGGGTCGCTTTTTTCGTTTCTGCGGTTTGTTACTGGCTGGCGTTGCGACTGTGCCGGTAATCACTCACCGCTTCATACACCGCTTTACGCAGACGGTTGATCCCGCCAATCGGGCGGTGGGCCTCGATCCCAAACCATGGATTGAACGACAGGTTGTCGCATAGCAGGTTCAGAGCCGGGGTGTCGAAGTCCTGTGGGGGCAGGGTGATTTTGGCTACGGTCTGGAATGGACTGTCCTGTTCGCGCCATTCGATGCTGGTGTCTTCGATCGGCATGAACCGATTGGCGTCCTGACGCTGGATCTGCAACACAAAACACGCGGGCACCCGATCCGTGGACAGTTGCTGATTCAGCGCACTGCGCAGGAAATTCGGCAGATCCTGGTTTTGCTTTGGCAGCGTGTACGCCGGGCAGTTGTCCGGATCCGGCATCACCCGAAACTTCGCATTGGCCTCACCAAATTTGTAGGGCGATACCGAAAAGTAGGTCGTACGTGTCGGGCTCTCTGGTGGCGGAGAAAGCGTCGCCAGCGCAATGAACAAATGCCTGATCTGCCAGTTTCGCGGGTCCCAGCCCGGAAAAAACGCCATGACCTTTTTGCCGTCAGCCTGCGCCGCCACATTCTGACGATATTCAGCGACGTCGCTGACGAAGAAATTCGGATGGCTGAACATCACGAAATCCTGTTCGAGCAGGCCCTGACGGTCACTGAGCAACTGTTTGCCCGGCACATCGAGCAATTTGATCGCCATGCCCCGGGCATCGCGGATGCTGTCGAACTGCGGATAGGCGTTGCCGTTGGACAGGCGCATTGTCGCCTGCCAGACCTTGCCCGGCTCGCTGAAAACACCTCGGCGCAGGTCCTGAGCCAGATCTGGCAGCACTTGCACGTCGGCCTTCACACAACCGTGGGCCTTGGCATGGGCGTCGCGCAGAAAACGCGTGCTTTCCCGATGCTGATCGACAATTCGCACAGCGGTCTGGATCACGTCCTGCGTCATGGCTGCTTCGCCGTCCGGAATCTGCTCCGTCGCCGACACTGGGCCTCGGTGTTGCCAGGCAAACCAGGCGGTTGCCAGAGCCCAGCCGATCAGGCCGACCACCAGCAAAAACAGCAGGGTTTTGCCCAGCAACCGCCCCAGCCACAACCAGAAACGCGCCAGCATCGATGGTTTCTTGAACGAATTGAAGATCATGGCAGTTGCGCCTCCAGCGGGCCGCCCAGCACTTTCAGGTATTCCAGCAGCGCCCAGCGTTCCTCGGGCTGCAGCAACCGTCCGATAACCCCGTTGCCGCGCTCGCCGGCGCGGAATTCATGGCCACTGTTGTGGTTGCCGGTGATGCGTGTGTCGAACAGGAAAGCGTTGGTAAAGGCTTCGGTGCGATAACCCAGATGCCGAGGGTCATATTCGAAGGTGCCCTTATAGAAAGTGGTGGCGCGTTCATCCTGAGGCGAAAGCAACTGATAGAGACTCGGCACCGAGCCGTTGTGCAGGAAGGGCGGTGTAGCCCACACGCCTGCCAGCGGCCGGGCCTTGTAGGCCACTTTTTCCCGGACACCGATCGGCAGGCCAAAGCCGTCGAGCTGAGGTTTTTCAGCGGCAGTGACGCCAGCTTCGCGATAGGCGCGGTTTTCAACGAACGCCGTGACGTAAGCCAGGCCCTTGGCCACGGATAACTGGCTGAGATCGAGCGGTTCTTTGGGAGTGGGGTGTAACTTCACGTCCATTTGCTCCAGCTCTGCCGGATTCCATTGCAGGGCTGTCAGGTCGAAACGGTGGTTGGCGATGTTGTTGGCCGCGTTCGGATCGGTGCCGATGACGTCGACGGGCAACATGTGCAGGTGCTGGACCCAGCGTTCACCCTCTTGCGTCACCCGTGGGACGTGGCAGCCAGCGCAGTTTTCGGCAAATAACGCTCGACCCTTGGCCGCCAAAGGTTTGTCGACCTTGCCCAACAGCTCCTCTGGCCAGGCGGGTGGCTGAAGTTTTTGCAGGGTTTCTTCGATCTTGTGCAGATCGCGCACACGCACGCTTGATGCATAACGTTCATCACCCTGTAGCGGCTGGCCATTGGCATCGAAGAAATTCAGGGTAGCGCCTACCCCCAGCGCCTCGCCGATGTTGCGTGCCATCGGCTGCTGCGCCGAGCCGTTCCACTGCACCCAGTCGAACGTCCACATGTCCCACAGTTGCGGGTAATCCACGGGAGCGTTGGCCACGCGATAGTTGGTGGGGGAGATCGCATCGCCGAAGGTCGCGTTGGCGATTCGTCCGAAAGCATCGGTTCGGCCAGGGCCTTCCTCGGTGGGGTAGAGGCCGCGATGGGTGTCGTTCCACGCCACTTTGAGGAAGGTATTCAGTGAGCCTTTGAAGTCTTTGCGCAGTTGTTCATGGCGGGCGTCATAGTCGTTGCCCAGTACGTTGCGGGCGAACCGCTCGAATTTCCACGGGTTGTAGTAAGTGGAGGCCAGACTGGCGACCAGTGCCTGTCCGAAACTGCCACCACGCAATGTAGGAACACTGGAAGGCAGCACATGCTGCGCCGAGCCGCCGTCGATGCGCACGGCCTGGCCATTCAGGTGCAACTCGCCGGTGTGGCAGGCCGCACAAGTGATGTCGAGATATTGCTCAGAGCTGCCGGGATTCTGATGGCGGGCGAAACCCACTGGCAGATTCCCCGGGTTGTTCGATGTGGCTTTCTGCTGCGGGTCGATCAGAAAACCGAAGCGTGCAAGATATTCCGGAGAGGCAAAGCGTTGCTGCGAGAACGGCAGCTCCAGGGCCTGGAACCACTCATAACGCAGGCCTTTGACCTGGGTGCCTTGCGGCGTGAAGTAGTAGGTCTGGCGCTCTTCGTCAGTCCATTGTTTGAGGTAGTGGACCTGTTTGGCGGGCGTCGGGAAGGGCAGTTTCGGATTGGCGACATAGTAGAGAATCACCGCCAGGACCAGTCCCAGCAGTACCACGATCAGCGTCAGCACACGGAATATGAGGCGCAAGATGAACATCCTTGTCGAGTTGTTGCGCTGTTATGCCTGAGCCGAGCCGTGTGCGGCAAGTGGCCATTACGCCAAGTGTTGTGGGAAGGGGCATCGGTTAATGTCAGATCAAGATGACAGAAGCTTCATCATGCCTTTGCCCAAATGCTTTTTAATCCCTGAACTTATCGGAAGATTCCTGCTCTCATGCCGGTAGCCATTGGTCGTGGCGGCCTGATAAGCTCGCGGCTTTACTCGATTGCCCTTTCGGCGCATGAACAAGGAAATAGCATGAAACAGCATCGGTTGGCGGCGGCGGTAGCCCTGGTTAGCCTGGTACTCGCGGGTTGTGATTCGCAGACCAGCGTAGAGCTGAAAACCCCGGCGCAAAAAGCTTCCTACGGTATCGGCCTGAACATGGGCAAAAGCCTTGCTCAGGAAGGCATGGATGATCTGGACTCCAAAGCGGTAGCCCAGGGCATCGAAGATGCCGTCGGCAAGAAAGAACAGAAGCTGAAAGATGAAGATCTGGTCGAAGCCTTCGCTGCACTGCAAAAGCGTGCCGAAGAGCGTATGGCCAAGATGAGCGAAGAGTCGGCAGCCGCCGGCAAGAAATTCCTCGAAGAAAACGGCAAGAAAGCCGGCGTGACCACCACTGCTTCCGGTCTGCAGTACGAAGTGGTCAAGAAAGCCGACGGCCCACAGCCTAAGCCTACCGACGTAGTGACCGTTCACTACACCGGCAAGCTGACCAACGGCACCGTATTCGACAGCTCCGTCGAGCGCGGCAGCCCGATCGATCTGCCGGTCAGCGGTGTGATCCCGGGTTGGGTCGAAGGCCTGCAACTGATGCACGTTGGCGAGAAGTACAAGCTGTACATCCCTAGCGATCTGGCTTACGGCGCACAATCGCCAAGCCCGGCAATCCCGGCCAACTCGGTTCTGGTCTTCGACCTCGAACTGCTGGCCATCAAGGATCCAGCCAAAGAAGACGCTGCCGCCGCCAAGTAACAAGCGTCGGTACCGGCTTCAACAACAACGCCTCGCTTATGCGGGGCGTTGTTGCATCTGGGGCACGGCGAGCGTAAACAGACCGAACCGATACGCATCGCGACAGTCCTAGACTTTGAGGCCGCCCGCGCTAGACGCCCTGAGCTGCCAAGTCAATGAAATAATGGGGTTTTTTATGTGAGTAAAAAACGCCCGATCTGAGCGCAGCCCTTATGAACCGGGGCTCTCAGCGTCGAAATGCAGCTCTGTTCACAAGGTTATCCACAATTTGTGTGGATAACATTTCAACGGGAGAAATAGATGAAAGCTCCATGGAATTTCGCCCGATTCCTGCCGTTGGCCGGACGACTCCTGGCCCGTGGCCGTTTGCCGACGCTGTTGTTCGCCGTGGCCAGCAAAGGTGCCGCCCAAGGCAATCGTCTCGGCAAACTGAAGGATGACCTGCGATTGCTCCAGGCGCTGTGCCTGGCGTACTGGCGCGGCGAATATCGCGCGATCAGTCCCAAGGCGATCGTTTCGGTCGTTGCGGGCTTGATGTATTTCCTCAGTCCGGTGGATGCGATCCCGGATTTCATTCCCGTTTTCGGCATGCTCGATGACATCGCCGTCCTCGCCTGGCTGATGAAAACCCTCGACGACGAGCTCACTGCGTTCCGTCTGTGGCGTCAGCGTCAGGCGCCGGAAAAGCTCAGGGTTGTCGAGCGCCTGCCCGATACGCCCGAACAACTTCAGCTTCAGGGTCCGAAAAAGTCCTGAATCGCGACAGCCTCTTATACAGATAGATACCCCCCACGACCTTGGCCGCTGTTAGGATTACACTTCTAGGGAAAAGTGCCGACTCGCTAAGCGTTGTTGTCCTACGGGGTAGTCATGGATATTCAGATAATTGCACGCGATGGCGAACCCGAATATGCGGTTCTGCCATGGGCTCAGTATCAGGCTCTACTGAAAGCAGCAGGCATTAACGAAGCACCGTCGCAACCGGCTCCAGCGCCGCTTGCGGCCACACCGGACCCGATTCTTCCAGGTCTGGATCAGTTACGCAGTTTGCGCGAAGGGAAGGGCATCGCCATCGAGGCGCTCGCCCGCACGGTAGGCATCAGCCCGTCTTACCTGGCCATGATCGAAAGCGGTGAGCGTCTGCCCGACGCTGCGATTCGCCGCAGCCTGGCCTGGGAGTTGACGGTGCCAGGGTGGAGGGAACAATCGTGAGCGTACGCATCAGTCGTCAACATTGGGACGGATTGCTGGGGGAGCTGGACCAGGCGCGCAGGCAGCGCCATCTTCTGACCTATCGAGCCTTGCTCGAGCGTCTGCAACTGCCCACGCCGGCGATGCAGACATTGACCGCTGCACTGGAGCATCTCGCTGCGCTGGACGCGAAAGCCGAACAACCGTTGCGCAGTTCGCTGGTGATCAGCCAGGGCGCCAGTCGCTTGCCACGCACCGGTTTCTTTGAATGTGTCGAGCGTCTGGGGCGTTTTTCCGGGCCATCCGATGGTGTTGCCGCAGCTTCGTGGCATGCCTCGGAAGTGGTGCGGGTTTTTGAATACGAATACCCGGAATCGGCGGAGGCCTGAGTGTTTTTACGACTCAAGGCGCGGGCAAGTTACTGGCTGGCCCGTAGGCTGTTTCACTGGTCGTGGTTTGTCCGTCAGCCCCGAGGCTGGCGCTGGCTCGAAGGGCAGTTTGCGCGTATGGCCAACCTGGGCGATGTCGGCGCGCAAAGCTTTTACGGGCACATCCTGACGTTTCGCGGCGTTGGCCTGGGCGCGCGTGAGGAGGGTGTTCGATTGCTGCGGCTGGCTGCGCTGGCCGGAGATGGCAAGGCGGCGTATCAGGTGGGTGTCATCAGTCTTGCAGGTACGCCCAGTAAAGCGCCGGATCCTTCGGAAGCCGTTCGCTGGTGGACCATGGCCGCCAAGGCCGGGCATCCGCTGGCTGAGCTCAAGTTGAAAGAGCTGGCCGGTCGGGATCATTCTCGGTAAGCGATTTTTGTGTTCCCTGAACGGGGCGTGAGGGAAACCTCCCGCCCCGTTTTTGCATCTGCTGTTCGATAAAGATCAGTTACAGACTTCTCCTACATCCATCGCCTACTCGCCTGACTTCTTTTCTGTTTGATCCCCCGCAAAGTCCTTCGCCTGATTTTTGCGCGAGGGAACGCACATGTTCGACCCGGTTTTTCATTTCGTCATGCGCCTGGGAATGCGCTGATGGAAGCCATCACCCGCATCGAGCAAGCACTCGACAGCTTTCCCCACACCCTCGATCTCTATCGCGAACAGCTCAGGCACTGGTTCAGTCGCTCGGCAGACAGCGTCAGTCATGCGGCCGATCTGCCGTCGCTGATGGGGATGGAGCGGATCATCCGTTTCGGCGAACACAGCACGGCGGTCGCCATTGATGACAACCGTTTCTCTTCGGCTGTCGTGCAATGCCCGGAAACCGGGCGAATGGAGATCGAGAGCAAGTTTGAGTCGGTATACGACATTCCGTTGGGCGACATCGTTGTCGATGTGGTGGCGGTGGAGGGCGGCGAGGTCAAGTCCGTCACGCTCGATGCTCAGGGCAAGGGGGTGTTCATCGGAGAGGCGGGCAAGTTCTATCGGGTGTTAGTGCACAGCGAGGCCAGCGAGAAGCAGGTCGACGCGCTTTTCGATTCCTACGATGGCCTGACCCGGCAGCTCGACAGTTGGCTGCGTAGCGAATGGCAGGGCTTCAAGCCGCAGTGGTCACAGTTGGTGGCGACGGCGGCGGGCAACGGCTTGCTGGCCGGGAGTTGGGCAGCGATTGAGGGCGTGTGGGACAGCATTGGGTTGTTGTCGGAGATTCTCAAGGATCCCGGAAAGTTTGCCGAGCGGTTGGGCAGTGGCGCCGCACAGTTGATCGCGCTGGCAGAGACAGCGCCTGAAATGATGGAGAAGCTTCAGTTACTGGTCAGTGACGAGGCGGCGCTGTGCCTGTTGCTGCGTACCGCCAGCCTCTGGCTGGAGATGCTGCCGCCCACTGAAATTGCCGGAAAAACCGCCGAGGCCGTCTCGATGGCGGTGGTGCAACTGCTGATCGATGTGTTGATCGGCGTTGTACTGACCTTTGTCGGCGCCGGGGCGGGGATTGCGTATCTGACCTTGCGTCTGGCGGATCGCGGCGCTCAGTTATTGTCGGCGGTAACGCGTCTGGTGAAGGCGATGTCCGGCATCGTCAGCACCTTCATCGGCTATGTGAAGCACTACAAATCCGTCGCCGCGCGAGGCATCGCCGCCGGGGTGAAAAAGGGTCGCATGCAGTTGCGCTGGGACGCCCGACGGAACACCTCCCTGAAGAAAGACGAGCACCACGACGACAAGCCTGATCAGGCGACAAATCCTAACGGCGACAGCGCCGACTGCGTGCCCAGGACCTGCACCAATGGCTGTCCGGTGTCGATGGTCACCGGCGAGGAATTGCTGACGCTGACCGATGGCGTGCTCGACGGGTTGCTGCCGTTCGAGTTCAGTCGGTTGTATCGAACCAGTGCGGCGGAGATCGATGTCGGGCTGGGGTTTGGCTGGAGTCATTCGCTGGCGCATCGGCTGGAGGTCGAGGGCGACGGTGTGGTCTGGGTTGACCACGAGAACCGGCGCACGCGATTTCCGTTGCCGAGTGTCGAGCGGCCAGCGATTCACAACAGTTTGTCGCGGGCGGCGATTTTTCTCGGGGATGAGCCGGAGGAGTTGATTGTTGCGCTGGCGGGTGAGGCGGCGCGGTTTTATCACTTTCGGGCTGGGCGTCTGACAGCGATCAGCGATGCGTACGGCAACCGTCTGACGCTGCATCGGGATCTTTCCGACCGTGTGCAGCGCCTGGATAACGGAGCCGGTCGTTCGCTGCTGCTGCGCTACGAGCGGGCGCATCTGGTGGCGGTCGATTATCAAGTCTGGCGCGATGCGGCCTGGCGCACCGAGCAGACGCTGGTCAGCTACCGCTTTGATGCCCGCCACCGGTTGATCGAAGCGTCGAACGCCGTCGGTGAGTGCGAGCGTTACGACTACGACGACCAGCACGTCATCCTGCAGCGGCAACTGAGCGGCGGCGCGAGTTTCTTCTGGGAGTGGGAGCGTGCCGGCAAGGCGGCACGTTGCGTGCGGCACTGGGCGTCGTTCTCGCAGATGGATACGCGTTACGTCTGGGATGACGCCGGCAGCGTTACCGT
>NZ_JBYTBO010000037.1:0-26202 GCF_058789255.1 Pseudomonas sp. FW215-R2 | reverse complement strand
GGCTGCCTAAAATGATCGGCAGCCACTTCAGACGCAATCAAGAGGGTCACTTTGCCTCAAGTATCCGTCCCATCCCCCTGACAATCATCCCCACCTCCCGCTCATCAATCGTCAACGGTGGCAGCAACCGTATGGTTTTGCCCCGGGTGATGTTGATCAGCAGTCCATGATCCCGCGCAGCAATCAGTGTCAGGTCGCGAATCGGCTGTTTCAGTTCGATGCCGACCATCAACCCTTGCCCACGAATTGCCAGCACATTCGGATTGCCCACCAGTTCCGCGTGCAAGCGACTGAGCAGGCGCTCACCTTGAATCCGCGCATTTTCCAGCAGGCCTTGTTCCTCGATGATCTCGAGCACGGTGCAGCCGACCCGGCAGGCCAGCGGATTTCCGCCAAACGTGCTGCCGTGGCTGCCAGGGGTAAACAGCTCCGCTGCCCTGCCCCGGGCCAGGCAAGCACCAATCGGCACACCGTTACCCAAGCCCTTGGCGAGGGTCATGACGTCGGGAACGATACCCTCATGCTGGAACGCAAACCAGCGCCCGGTCCGGCCTATGCCGGTCTGGATTTCGTCGAGCATCAGCAGCCAGGCGTGGCGGTTGCAGAGTTCGCGCAGGGCTTTCAGGTAACCCGGTGGTGCCATTTGCACGCCGCTTTCGCCCTGGATCGGCTCGACCAGAATCGCCACGATCCGCTCGCCATGTTGCTGCTGCACCTGCTCCAGTGCTTCAAGATCACCAAACGGCACTTTGACGAAATCACCTGGTAGATCGTTGAAACCCAGACGTACCGCCGGGCCATCGCTGGCTGACAAAGTGCCAAGAGTACGACCATGAAACGCATTGGCCATGACCACCACCAGCGGCTGCTCGATCCCCTTGCGCCAGCCGTGCAGACGCGCCAGTTTCAGCGCGGTTTCATTGGCCTCGGCGCCAGAGTTGTTGAAGAACGCCCGCTCCATTCCCGACAGCTGCGTCAATTTCAGCGCCAACTGCTGCTGCCAGTCGATGCTGTAGAGGTTGGATGTGTGCAGCAGTAATCCAGCCTGTTCGCTGATCGCCGAAACGATCCGCGGGTGCGAATGGCCGACATTGGTCACCGCCACTCCCGCGACGGCATCGAGGTACTCGCGACCGGCCTGATCCCACAGACGGGTGCCCAGACCTTTGGTGAAACTCAGGGCCAGCGGTTGGTACGTGTTCATCAGGGCGGCGGTCATGACTTCAAACTCCAGTGAAGGTCGGTGTGTTTGCAGTATGGTTAGCCACCAGAGCTGGATAAACTCGGGAAAACTTCAATCATTTAGAAGCAGGACTTGATAATGGATCTGTTCCAGTCGATGAGCGTCTACGTCAAAGTCGTGGAAGCCGGCAGCATGACCAAGGCCGCCCTGCAGTGCGAAATGTCCACGACCATGGTCGGCAATCACCTTCGCGCACTGGAACAGCGACTCGGTGTGCAACTGTTGCAACGCACCACCCGGCGTCAGCGGCTGACCGAATTCGGCACGGTCTACTACCAGCGTTGCCTGGAAGTATTGGGGCTCGTGACAGACTCCGAACGTCTCGCCGAACAAACCATGGATGAGCCGCGCGGCCTCCTGCGCATCACCGCACCGCTGACTTTTGGCGTCGAACGACTGGCTCCCGCGCTAAGCGAATTTTCCCTGCAATACCCGCAGGTAAAAATGGATGTGGTCCTGACCAACCGCCGCCCTGACTTGATGGAGAGTGGTCTTGATGTTGCGTTCCGGCTGGGGCATTTCGAGCAGTCGAATCTGATCGCCCGGCCATTGATCGACTACACGCTGACCGTCTGCGCCTCTCCGGAATACGTAGCCCGGCGCGGCATGCCACTGACGCCCGAAGACCTGCAACAGCACGATTGCCTGTCATTCGCCTACCCCGCCGGCGATGACTGGCAATCGGTGGAAAAACGCTGGCGACTGAGCGGCCCGGAAGGCGAAATCATGATCGACGTCAGTGGGCCGATGCTGATGAACACGTCCGCCGGTTTGCATCAGGCGGCCCGCACCGGCATGGGCATCGTGATGCTGCCGGATGCACTGGTGGAACAGGATCTGCGCGACGGCAAACTGGTCACGGTGATTCCCGACTACCAACCGCCGAGCCGCCCATTGCACCTGCTTTATGCTCAGGATCGCTATCGACTGCCAAAGCTTCGGCGCTTCGTTGAGTTTGCGATGCAGACGTGGGGGAAAAGCTGACTACGCTTGGCATCGGTTCAATAACAATCACTTGGTCATCAAGGACACGATCACCCAATGAAAAACGATCTGACGGTACGCGATCTACTACCCGCCGAAACGGAATCGGTGCGGTTGTTTCTCGGGCAGCACGGCTGGGCGCATCGAGTCGGATCCGCGGAGCATTTTGCGCAGTTGATTCAAAACTCGCAGCGGACGGCCGTCGCGCTATCGGGCGAACAGATTATTGGCTTTGCCCGCGGCATCACCGACGGTTTGTCCAATGGCTACCTGTCGATGGTGGTCGTTGATGTGCAGCACCAACGCAAAGGCGTGGGCCGGGCATTGGTCGAACACGTGATGGGCGACAACCCCGACATCACCTGGGTACTGCGTGCGGGGCGCGAGGGAGCCGAAGCATTTTTTGCCAGCCTGGGGTTTGAAACCTCAGCGATTGCGATGGAACGCCCGCGATTGAAATAACGGGTACTGAATGCGACCTCGGCTATTATCCACCTTCTTCTTTTTCAGCATGGATGCTGCACGATGCTCACGATTCTGCAAAACACCCCGATACGGGCCTACGTGTTTTTACTGATTGTGGTTTATTTCGGGATCAAGGCGTTTTCTCCCCGCCGTGAAAGCCGTCTCTCGATGCTCATAACACCACCCGCATTTTTGGCGTGGTCGTTGTACTCCCTGAACTTGACGATCGACCCGGTCCTGTTTTTTAGCAGTTGGTTCGGCGCGCTGTTGCTGGGCGGCCTCTCGGCCTGGCTGGTTTTTTCCCGCAGGGGCGTGGTACTCGACGACTCCGCGACGGGGCTGATCATGCCGGGCACCGTGAAAATCCTGATCATGTTCCTGATGTTTTTTTTCGCAAACTATTACTTCGGGTATCAGGATGCCGTAAATCCGGAGCTTGCCGCGTCCCCCGACATGCTGCTGCTCAAGTCCACGGTGTCGGGTTTCATGTGCGGCCTGATCAGTACCCGCTCGCTGAAGCTCTACTGGGCACTGCGAGCCCTTGTTGCCCGACAGTCGCCCGTCACCGCACATTAACCATTGGATAACCGGTGATCACGATCCGCTTTTCACCAGCACCGGTTTCTCCTGATAACGCTGGGCAAACAACTGCTTCAACTGCGCCACTTTCGGCATGTCATTGATCACGATGTACGGATAGCTCGGGTGTTCGGTGAGGAAGTCCTGGTGATAGTCCTCTGCCGGGTAGAAGCCGTTGTAGGTTTCCAGTTTGGTCACGATGGGTTTGCTGTAGGCATGCGCCGCATCAAGCTGGGCGATATAGGCCTGTGCAACGCTTTGCTGATTGGCATTGACCGGGAACAGCGCCGAGCGATATTGAGTACCGCTGTCCGGCCCCTGGCGGTTGAGCTCGGTGGGGTTGTGGGCCACCGAGAAGTAGATCTGCAACAGGCTGCCGTAGCTGACCTGAGTGGGGTCGAAGGTGACTTGCACCGACTCGGCATGGCCGGTATCCCCTTCGCTGACTCGTTCGTACTCCGCCGTATTCGCCGCGCCGCCGGCGTAACCGGAAACGGCTTTCTGCACACCTTTGACGTGCTGGAAAACACCCTGTACGCCCCAGAAGCAGCCACCGGCGAACACAGCGGTTTCACTGTGTGCCTGGGTGTTTTCGTCGAGTGCCGGCGGCGGAATGACCACGCCCTCCTCGGCCCCGAAGGAAAACGCCGAGCACTGCGCGACAACCCCGGCCGTCGCGACGCCCAGCAGCAGACGACGCCAGATAGTTTGAGCTTTCATGTTCTGTACTCCTGATCAGCCGAAGGTAAAGGCGTAGGCCGACACGCCCGGATCGAGAAACTCGATGCTGAAGGTGCGGTCCTTCACGTCAGCGGTTTGCCGTACCAATTGATACAAGCGTTGTTCGGTCACGCGACCGCTGCCGTCAGGCGCCACGTCGACACCGTGGGAATCGCCCGGCGCCTGACCATCGATCATCACTTTGAAGCGCACCGGTTTACCGTCCGCCCCAGGGCCCAGCACTAGGTGCAGGTCGCGGGCATGGAAGCGATAAACGATACGACTGGCCGGCGCACTGGCGGTGGCACGCTCAGCACCGACCGCCCATTGGCCGCCGAGGCTCCAGTTGTTCAGGGCAAGATTTGCAGGTGTCTTGTAGGCCGCGACCTTGTCAGGCACCAGGCTGGTTTCCGGTACGAAATGTTCTGCGCGCTGGTAGCCGACGTAGGTTTCCGGTGACAGCACCTGATTCATGTCCGGTGCAAGCTGCACGCCTTGAGCGTCTGCGTTGATCAGGCCATCAGCCACGGTTTTTGCACCGGCCTCACGCAACAGTTGCTGGATGACTCGTTCCGACTCGGCGTAGTCCCCTTCGCCAAAATGGTGGTAACGAATGCGCCCCTGAGCGTCGGCAAAGTAATGCGCCGGCCAGTATTCATTGTTGAAAGCGCGCCAGATCTTGTAGTCGTTATCGATGGCTACCGGGTAGTTGATGCCCAGTTCCTTCATGGCTTTGGTGACGTTGCCTACATCACGCTCAAAGGCGAATTCCGGCGCGTGGACACCAATCACCACCAGCCCCTGATCGCGATACTTCTCGGCCCAGGCTTTGACATAAGGCAGCGTGCGCAGGCAGTTGATGCAGGAGTAAGTCCAGAAATCCACCAGCACCACTTTGCCCTTGAGTGCCTGGGCATCCAGCGGCGCGGAGTTGAGCCACTGCACTGCGCCATCAAGCGCCGGCAACTGACCTTCGACCGGCAGCGAGCCTGGTGCCTTGGCGGCCATTTTCATCGCGCCGCCGGCTGCCATCATGCTGCCGTTCGCCGCGTCATCCGCTGCGGGAATCTGCGCCATCATCGTGCCGTTGCCCTGAGGGGATCTGCCCGAGAGTTTGCCGACCAATGCCTGCTCCAGCCCACCGGTGGAGGCGGTCGAGAACCGCGCCAGAATCCCGGTATCAAGACCCAGTGCGATGGCGGCCACACCGGCCAGCATCGCGGCTCCAAGTCCGCGCCGGATCCACTCGCCAGTCCCGATCGAACGTTTCATCACCGCGAAGACCTTACCGCCCAGCAGCAACGCCGCAGCGAGCGAGGTCGCGGCACCGGCGGCGTAGGCCAGCAGCAACAACGTGGTGGCGATGCTTGCACCTTGCAGTGCGGCGCCGGTCAGAATCAGCCCGAGGATTGGCCCGGCGCAAGGCGCCCACAGCAGCCCCGTGGCGACGCCGATCAGAAACGAAGCGCCGGGACGCGGACGATTGTCCTGGCCGGCGGCCTGCGACAAGCGACTGCCGGCGGACACCAGCGGCCGGGTCAGACGCTCGGCCAGACGCGGCAGCAGCAGCGTCAGCCCGAACAGTGCAACGAACAGCAACGCGAGCCAGCGACCGTACTGATTGACTTGCACCACCCAACCGCCGCCCACCGCCGCCAACGAGGCGACGAGCGCGAAGGTCAGCGCCATCCCCGCCAACAGCGGCAAGCCACTTTTGATAAACGGCTGCCCGGTGCGAGCGAAGACAAAAGGCAGAACCGGCAGGATGCACGGACTGACGATCGTCAGCACACCACCGAGATAAGCGAGAACCAAGAGCCACATAGTGTCGTCCTGTTGTAAGTGAAGATCGCCGGCGAGCCACGACTCAGGCCGCCACGGGTTTGAAGGTCATGGCCAGACCGTTCATGCAGTAACGCAGACCGGTGGGTTTGGGCCCGTCGTCGAACACATGACCGAGGTGACCACCGCAACGCCGGCAGTGGACTTCCTCCCGCGTCATGCCGAAAGAACGGTCCTGACGTATGGCCACGGCGTGTTCCAGAGGCGCCCAGAAACTCGGCCAACCAGTGCGGCTGTCGAATTTGGTCTCGGACGAGAACAGCGCCAGATCGCACCCGAGACAGGCAAACGTGCCGGTCCGGTGTTCGTTGTTCAGCGGGCTGCTGTAAGCGCGCTCCGTGCCCTCTTTGCGCAGCACGTCGAATTGCTCATCAGTGAGCAACCCATGCCATTCACTGTCGCTGTGTGTCACTTCAAACGCTTCGTCGGCCAACGCCTCGCCGACCAACGCAGAGCCGGTGGATAACTTTGGCAATACACCGGCCAGAAAGGCTGTAAGCCCCAGCCCGCCGCCGGTTGCCAGAATCTGTCGCCGTGAAAACATGGCCGTCTCCCAAAATTCCAGATGCCTGTCGTGGAACACAGCCTAGGCTTGGGTTGATCGCCAAATCCTCACGGGAAGTTAAACAATTCGTGATAACTCGCCCGGAGGAAAACCCGCACAATGCGTTCATCGCGCCGAAGGATTGAGCTTCATGGAACAGACCAAACGCGTCCTGGTGGTCGAGGACGACCTGCACATTGCCGACCTCATCTGCCTGCACCTGCGGGACGAGCAATTCGAGGTGGTACACAGCGCCGACGGCGACGAAGGCATGCGCCTGCTGCAACAAGGTCACTGGGATGCGCTGATCCTCGACCTTATGCTGCCGGGGGTAGATGGTTTGGAGATTTGCCGTCGCGCCCGGGCCATGGCCCGCTACACGCCGATCATCATCACCAGCGCCCGCTCCAGCGAATTGCACCGCATTCTCGGCCTTGAACTGGGCGCCGATGATTACCTCGCCAAACCGTTTTCGATGCTTGAACTGGTGGCTCGGGTCAAAGCGCTGCTGCGTCGCGTGGACGCCATGGCCCGCAATCTGAAGATGGACGCCGGCAGCCTGAGCCTCAATGGCTTGACCATCGACCCGATCACCCGTGACGTGGCCCTCAACGGCCAGCGTCTGGACCTCACTCCCCGGGAATTCGACCTGCTGTATTTCTTCGCACGTCAGCCGGGCAAGGTGTTCTCGCGCATGGATCTGCTCAACGCGGTGTGGGGCTACAGCCACGAAGGCTACGAACACACGGTCAACACCCACATCAATCGCCTGCGGGCGAAAATCGAGGCCGATCCTGCGCAACCGGTGCGCATCCTCACGGTGTGGGGCCGCGGCTATAAATTCGGCACGAGCGCAGAGCAACCATGAAACTGACCCTGACGCAGCGCCTGTCTCTGGTATTTGCCGTACTGCTGCTGGCGTGCTGTGGCACGTCGGCGTGGTTGCAGGTGCGCTCCAGTCAGATGCATGAGCTGGAGGTGGTGCAGGGGCTGTCCCGGGATCTGGCGCAACACATCGCCCACGACACGGTGCTGATGGACAGCAACGGACTGATGCCCGGTGCGGTGCGCGAATTGTTCAGCCAGTTGATGCTGGTCAACCCGAGTGTCGAGGTGTACCTGCTCGACACCGAAGGCCGGATCGTCGGCAACGCGGCACCGGAAGGACGCCTGCGTCGGCAGACCGTCGATCTCGCGCCGATTCGACGATTGCTCAATGATCAACCGTTGCCGATCCTCGGCGACGACCCGCGCAGCGTCGATGGTCGCAAGGTCTTCAGCGCGGCGCCATTGCAGGTCAACGGCAAAGCGGCCGGTTACCTTTACGTGGTCCTGCTCAGCGAAGCGCACGACCGATTCGCCGAGCGCGGCGCCACCAGCGCGGCGCTCAACACCGCGCTGCTGTCCATCGGATTGGTTGCATTCCTGTGCCTGATTGCCGGCCTGACTGCATTCAATCTGATCACCCGGCCACTGCGACGACTGACCGAAACAGTGGGCCAATTCGACATCGACGGCGCACCGCAATCACTGCCCGTCGCGCCGACACCTGTGGACAAGTCCGCGGACCCGGATGAAATCGCCGTGCTCGACGCGGCGTTCCGGCAAATGCAAAACCGCCTCGGTGAACAGTGGCGTTCACTGACCCGTCAGGATCAGGAGCGCCGGGAACTGGTGGCGAACATTTCCCATGACCTGCGCACACCGTTGGCCTCGCTGCATGGTTACCTTGAAACACTGTCACTCAAGGACGCCACCCTGTCCCCGGAAGAGCGCCGTCGCTATCTGGGCATTGCCCTGGATCAGAGCCGCAAGGTTGGCGGACTCGCGCAATCGTTGCTGGAGCTGGTGCGCCTGGAACATGGATTCGTGCAGCCTGTGCTGGAGAAGTTTTCCCTGACCGATCTGGTACAGGACATCTTCCAGAAATTCGAACTGGGCGCCGAAGCCCGAAATGTTGCACTCAAGGCCAGCTTCAACACCAACCTGCCGACCGTCTGCGCGGACCTCGGGCTGATCGAGCGGGTGCTGACCAACCTGTTCGATAACGCCTTGCGCCATACGCCGTCGGGTGGCGAAATCGAACTCGGTCTGAAACCCCAGGGGGCCCTGGTTGAAATCACCGTCAGCGACACCGGCCCCGGCATCGCCGCCGAGTTGCGCGAGGGTTTGTTCCTGCGACCGTTCAATATCGGTGGTGCGCGACGCGATGGCGGCCTGGGCTTGCGAATCGTGCACCGGATCCTGCAACTGCACGGGCGCGAAATCCAGTTGCTCGATATCGCAGGACGGGGCGCGACCTTTCGCTTTTCGCTGCCGGTGGATCAACAGAACGCCGAACAGTGGATCGTACGTTCGATGAACCTGAATACGCCGGGCAAATAATCAACTCCACCGGGCCGTTGCTCCGTGACAACAACGTCCCGCTCCCCTAAATTAGTCGGCCTGAAAAAGCCCCCCGAGCTTTCTCGTCTCATCTCAAGTTAAAAAAGTAGTGAAATTTCAATGTCCGATTTCAACACCGCTGAATCCGTAGTCACCCTGTCGTCCAAAGCGGAATACGAAAACTCCATCAATCTTTCACAACACATCCCACAGGCGAAGATCATCAGCGAGATGGTGCTGGACGCGTTCCAGTCGAGCCGCGAAAGCGACCAGATCCGCGAGCTGCGCGCTGCGATCCGCCAGGCCCACGACCGCTTCGATGACGACCAGGCCTACGAGCTGATGGGTGAACTCAAGCGTCTGAAAGATGCCGAAGCCGCCGACATTACAGCGCTTGAAGACCTGAGCAGCAAATTCCCGATCAGCCGCATCCTGTCCAGCTTCAAGGACGACCCGGCGTTCCAGGAAATCGTCTACGGCCTGGCCCTGAAGGTACTGAACCAGACGCATCAGGCGATCAGCAATCCGAGCGGCGGCAAGAGCAAAGCCGCGCGCGCCAAGAAAGACGTCGAAGTGTTCAGCATCAGCAAGGACGGCATCAGCGTGACCCTGCCAATGCGCACGCCGCGTTCGCGCCTGAGCGTGGATCGTGAAGCACTGGAATTCCTCGGTTTCACCTTCGTCGGTGAAGGCGAAGAAGCCGAGCTCGAAGGCGAGACCTTCGTCGACAACGCCGGCACCGAGCACGCGATCAACCGCAAGAACATCATCACCGCGCTGCAACAGCAGACCGCGTTCGACGGTTACAGCATCGCCGCCCAATAAGCGCAGCGCTGACGAAAAAAGCCCCGCTCTGAATTTCAGGCGGGGCTTTTTGTTGTGCGGCTTTCAGCGATTACGCCGAAGGATGCACCGCTGCGATCATGTCGACTTCGATGGCGGCGTTTTTCGGCAACTGATAGACGCCGACAGTTGTACGCGTATGGCGGCCAGCATCACCCAACACATAACTGAAAACGTCGGATGCACCGTTGGCCACTTCGCTCAAGTCGACGAAGTCCGGGGTCGACTTCACATAGACCGTGACCCGCAATAATGCCCTGACCTTGTCCAGCGAACCGACTGCATCGACGATGAACGCCAGGCAACGCATGGCACTGATGCTCGCTGCGGCCTGCGCATCCTTGAGCGTCAGCTCCAGCCCGACCCGCCCCGGATACTGAATCTTGCCCTCGGTGCGCGGCACCATGCCACTGATGTACAGCTCATCGTGATGACGGACCAGCGGCGCGTAATTGCCACCCACCGTGTTCTCGCCATTGATGTCGTAATTCAGCTCTTTTGCCAGGGCAATGAAGCGCTCGTCGCAGGTCATCCTCTCAGTCATTTCGCCCAGCCTCTTGATCGATGCATGAAGAATTGCAGATTACGACAGTTGAACGCCGAACAGTGCATGGCGCCATAACTGACAGGGTTGGATCCAAATCTAGGGCTTTTACCGACACACCGCAACCTATGGTTGCTTGTACGAAAAAGCCCCGCACGACATTGAACGTGCGGGGCTCTATTTAGACTTGGAAACGACTTTAAACAGCGCTCAATCGCTCGACCATGTCAGGGAATTTTTCCACCAAACGGATCAGCAAGGCAGCCTGAGCGTTGGGCTTTGATTTCTCCTGCTCCCAGTTTCTGAGGGTGCTTGGACTTGTCCTGATTCGCCTGGCAAAAACTGCCTGTGACATGTGCAGTTTTTCCCGTAACGCTACGATTTCCTGAGCAGCGACTTCGGGGGCTGGTTTGTCCTCAAGTGTCGTATTACGTAGCGTGATTTTTCCTTCGCGTTGAGCCGCCATCTCATCAACGCCCTGCATCAATTCTGCAAACAGGTCGCGTTTTTTCATGGGGTACCTCGTGTTTTCAACTCTTTCTCTATGGCTCCTTTGAGCGCCCTCTCTTGATCGGCGGTCAAATTCTCAAGCTCATCTTTGTCATAAATCGCAAACATCCAAAACTGGCCATCATTCATAAGCCAATAATAGATAACTCGCAAGCCGCCTCGCCTGCCTTTACCACGACGAGCATCCGCCCAACGCAGTTTTCGGAAGCCACCGGTTCGTGGCATGACATCGCCTGCATGCGGATTGCTCTGCATGTAGGTCTGTAGCTCACGATATTCGTCGTCCGTGAGGTAATGACCCAGGTTTGCGGTGAACAGTGTGGTTTCAAAGAATATTGTTCTCATTCAAAAACTATAAGCAAATTGCTTATAGCTGGACAATAAACACCTTTCGTTGCGGATAAACAATCCTCAACAAAAAACCCCGCTCATCTCTCGATGAACGGGGTTTCTCGTACAGCGTTCGAACCTTACGGCGCGTACGTCAGCAACAGCTCGGTCGGCACCTTGAAGTCCAGGGACATCATGACGCTCAACGCGGTGATGGTGAAGATCGAGAACACAAACAGCTTGCGTGCCCAGACCGTGTCATCCACCGCCTTGTAGCCGGTCCAGGCCATGTACAACCAGTACATGCCCATGGCCGCGGCGACGGCGAGGTAGCTCATGCCGGCGTAGCCGCTGAAGGTCAGCATCAAGGTCGCCACGAGGAAGGCCAGGATGTAGAGCAGGATGTGCTTCTTGGCCACCTGGATTCCGCGCTTCACTGGCAGCACCGGAATCGATGCGGCCAGGTAATCGTTGAAGCGGAAGATCGCGATGGCATAGGAATGCGGCATCTGCCACAGGCTGAACATCACCAGCAGGGTCAGCGCGGCCATGTCGAAGCTGTTGGTCACGGCCACGTAACCGATCACCGGCGGCATGGCGCCCGACAGACTGCCCACCAGCGTGCCGTGAACCGACTTGCGCTTGAGGTACAGGCTGTAGAAGCCGACGTAGATGATGAAGCCGATCACGGCGAACAATGCAGCCAACGGGTTGGCCACCTTGTACAGCAACGCAACGCCGGCGACACCCAGGACGGTCGCATAGACCAGGGCCAGTTTCAGGGAGATCAAGCCCTGGACCAGCACCCGGTTCTTGGTGCGTTCCATCTTCAGGTCGATGTCACGGTCGATGCAGTTGTTGAACACGCAACCGGAGGCCACGACCAGGGAAGTGCCGATCATGGCGGCCAGGAACACCGCCAGATCTACATGCCCTTTCGAGGCCAGGAAGAACCCGCCTGCCACAGAAAGCACGTTACCGAAAATGATCCCCGGTTTGGTGATTTGGATAAAGTGCTTGAGCGACATCGGGTCTACCTCACTTCGCCATCATGAACGTGTGGATGCTGAACATGATCCACAGCGACAGGCCGACCAGCAGCAGGATCACGATGGCCGTAAAGACGAACGCGATCACGTTGTTACGCTGAGCCACGGAGCGGTCCAGGTGCAGGAAGTAATACAGGTGAACGATCACCTGGATCACTGCGAACAGCAGGACGATTGCCAGCGTGGTGGACTTCGGCAAGGTCGGGAACATCACCAGGCCGAACGGGATGACGGTCAGGATCACCGACAGGATGAAGCCGATGGCGTACGACTTTACGCTGCCGTGGCCAGCATCATGGCTGTCATGGGAGTGTGCATTAGCCATTACAGGGTCCCCATCAGGTAAACAACGGTGAATACGCAGATCCACACCACGTCCAGGAAGTGCCAGAACAGGCTCAGGCAGCTCAGACGGGTCTTGTTGGTCGCCGTCAGGCCGTGCTTGTTGACCTGGTACATCATGATGCCCATCCAGATCAGACCTGCGGATACGTGCAGACCGTGGGTACCGACCAAGGTGAAGAACGCCGACAGGAAGCCCGAACGGCTAGGACCGAAGCCCTCGGAGATCAGCAGGTGGAACTCGTTGATCTCCATGGCGATGAAGCCTGCGCCGAGCAGGAAGGTCATGAACAACCAACCCAGAACCTGCTGCTTTTTACCCTTGTACAACGCCAGCATGGCGAAGCCGTAGGTGATCGAACTGAACAACAGCAGAGCGGTTTCGCCCAGCACGTATGGCAGTTCGAAGATGTCGTGGCCCGACGGGCCACCGGCGACGTTGTTTACCAGTACCGCGTACACCGCGAAGATCGACGCAAACAGAATGCAGTCGGTCATCAGGTAGAGCCAGAAACCGTATACGGTCATCTCGCCCGAGTCGTGGTGATGGTCATCGTGCCCATGGTCATGACCATGAGCGTGTCCAGCATTGGTCACTAAGTTCGACATTGTTTAAGCCTGTTCCAACTTGGTTTCAACACGGGTTGCGGAAGCAGGGATCTTCCCGGCCGCTACCAGACGCTTGTGCTGCTCGGCTTCGATGCGCTCGATCGTTTCAACCGGAACCATGTAGCCCTGGTCGTCACGTGCAGCGTGGATCACGAAGTAGATGACAGTGCCGGCCAGGCTGGCGATCGCCAACCACCAGATGTGCCAGATCATCGCGAAACCGAACACGGTCAGCAGTGCGCCCATCACCACGCCAGTGGCGGTGTTGTTCGGCATGTGGATCGGTTCGTACTTGGCTGGAGCCTGGTACGCGGTACCGTTTTCCTTGGCCTCGGTGAACGGATCGATGCAGTCTGCTTTTGGCAGTACAGCGAAGTTGTAGAACGGAGGTGGCGACGAGGTCGACCATTCCAGGGTATGGGCATTCCACGGGTCACCGTGTTCGCACATGTTTTCTGGCTTGTTGCGGTCACGCACCGATACGTACAGCTGGATCAGCTGGCAGGCGATACCGACAGCGATCATCACCGCACCGAACATGGCAACGTACAGGTACGGTACCCACTCAGGGTTGGTGGTGGCGTTCAGACGACGGGTCATGCCCATGAAGCCCAGAGCGTAGAGCGGCATGAACGCGACGAAGAAGCCCGAGATCCAGAACCAGAACGCTGCTTTACCCCAGCCTTCGTGCAGCTTGAAGCCGAACGCTTTCGGGAAGTAGAAGCCGAAGCCTGCGATGTAGCCGAATACCGCGCCGCCGATGATCACGTTGTGGAAGTGAGCGATCACGAACAGGCTGTTGTGCAGAACGAAGTCAGCACCCGGGATGGCCAGCAGTACGCCGGTCATGCCGCCGATGGCGAAGGTCACCATGAAGCCCAGAGTCCACAGAACCTGGCTGGTGAAGCGCAGACGGCCCTGGTAGATGGTGAACAGCCAGTTGAACAGTTTCACACCCGTCGGGATGGAAATCAGCATCGTTGCCAGACCGAAGAAGGCGTTGACGCTGGCACCCGAACCCATGGTGAAGAAGTGGTGCAGCCAAACCATGAAGCCCAGTACCGAGATCGCGCCCGAAGCGTAGATCATCGAGTGGTGGCCGAACAGTTTCTTGCCGGTGAAGGCCGAGATGACTTCCGAGAAAATGCCGAAGGCCGGCAGGATCAGGATGTAAACCTCAGGGTGGCCCCATGCCCAGAACAGGTTGACGTACATCATTGGATTGCCACCAAGTTCATTGGTGAAAATGTGGAAATCCATGTAACGGTCAAGGGTCAGCAGTGCCAGGGTAGCGGTCAGGATCGGGAACGAAGCCACGATCAGAACGTTGGCCCAGGTGCAGGTCCAGGTGAAGATCGGCATGTCCATCAGTTTCATGCCAGGGGTACGCATTTTCAGCACGGTCGCGAGGAAGTTAACCCCCGTTAGCGTTGTACCCAGACCGGATAGCTGTAGCGCCCAGATGTAGTAGTCCATGCCCACGCCAGGGCTGTATTGCAGACCCGACAGCGGTGGATAGGCAACCCAGCCGGTCTTGGCGAATTCGCCGACGCCCAGGGACAGGTTGATCAGCACAACGCCGGACACCAGCAGCCAGAAGCTCAGGGAGTTCAGGAACGGGAAGGCAACGTCACGCGCGCCGATCTGCAGCGGCACTGCAAGGTTCATCAGGCCGGTGAAGAATGGCATCGCCATGAAGATGATCATGATCACACCGTGAGCGGTGAAGATCTGGTCATAGTGTTCAGGTGGCAGGTAGCCAGGCGAACCCTCGGTGGCCATGGCCAGCTGGGTACGCATCATGATGGCGTCGGCAAAGCCACGCAGCAGCATGACCATGGCAACGATGATGTACATCACACCGATTTTCTTGTGGTCGACCGACGTCAGCCACTCGGTCCACAGGTAAGTCCACTTCTTGAAGTAGGTGATTGCAGCGAACAACGCCAGACCACCGAGCGCGATCATCGAGATGGTGACCATCACGATCGGCTCGTGGAAAGGGATCGCTTCCCAACTTAATTTACCAAACATCGTTTACTCCTCTGCCCCGGCAGCTGAATGCGAATTCGAGTCCATATCCGTTGCCGCCACTTCTTTCTCTTTCTTCTCGTGCTTCAGCGGCTTGCCCGGTTTCATGCCTTCGTACTTGTCGACGATGGTCTGGAACAGGTTCGGCGTGACCGAGGAGTAGAGCTCGACTGGATTGTTCTGGCTTGGCTTGGCAAGGGCTGCGTATTCAGCTGGTTCAAGCTGTTTAGGTGCCTTTTTGACTTCACTTACCCAGGCGTCGAAATCTTCCTGAGAAGTTGCGATCGCTTTGAATTTCATACCGGTGAAACCAGCGCCGCTGTAGTTGGCGGAGATACCGTCCATTTCAGCGTTGCGGTCAGCGATCAGGTGCAGCTTGGTGGTCATGCCCGCCATCGCGTAGATCTGGCCGCCCAGGCCCGGGATGAAGAACGAGTTCATCACGGCGTCGGAAGTGATCCGGAAGTTGACCGGGGTGTGCGCCGGGAACACGATCTTGTTGACCGTGGCGATGCCTTGTTCCGGGTAGATGAACAGCCACTTCCAGTCCAGCGCGACCACTTCGATGGTCACAGGCTTGACGTCGGATTCGATCGGACGATACGGGTCCAGCTCGTGGGTCGACTTATAGGTGATGTAACCCAGAGCGATGATGATCAGGACCGGAATGGTCCAGACCGCCACTTCGATCTTGGTCGAGTGCGACCATTTCGGGGTGTAGACGGCGTTCTGGTTGGAGGCGCGGTACTTCCAGGCGAACAGGAAGGTCATGATGATGACCGGCACAACGACCAACAGCATCAGCAGCGTGGCGGTGATGATCAGGTTGCGCTGTTCCAGGCCGACCTGGCCCGTTGGATTGAGCAAGGTCATGTTGCAGCCTCCCAGCAACAACGTGCCGAGCAGCGGCACTAGGCCTAGTAATCTGGGGTACCTGTTTTTACTCATCTCACGACCTCTAAAGCAGCTTGCGCAATGCAGTTGGGTTTTGATCGCCAACACTTCACCCTGCCAAGGGTTGGCATTTTCTTTGGATTGAATAAGGGCCGCCCGTCGCGCGTCAGACGCTCGACAAATCCTGGGACAGCGGTCAGTTCTTATTCGAATTCGTGGTCAAAGGCCTTGTTACAGACCAATTCCATTTGGTGCGGAAAGTTGGAAGGCACCGACACCTGGGTGTCTCGCAAGCCTTTCGGCCGCTCGACACCCGACTTCCTGCTCAGTTCCTTATAAAGGCTGAACAGTGCCGGGAATTCAGTGCGGGCGATTGTAGATAGGTAGCGCCCTATACACCATGTCTTATCCCGAAATAATTTTTATCCGTTCGAGCAACAATCCATCACCATTTTTGCAAAAGTTCCGCATGTTATCGAAATCGATTCTCAACAAAAACACCAAAAAATGTAGGTCTATCGGCCTCAGTTCAGACAGCTCCGAAAGCTTTTTCTGACGTCGCGATCCGCGCAAAGCCCGATACCCCAAGGCTTTTGGCCATGTGCCAGCGTCTGTTAAAACTGCCTGATCCGGCACACGCGTGCAAAAACAGACAAACGCTGAAACAGACCAATCCTTTTTTGTAACAGCGCACCAATCCGTGCCTGTGAAACGCACTGCGACACAGCGCGTGTGACAACATGTCGCACACCTGTCGCACCCTCCCTTGCCGTTCGTCACGGTGTTTTCACAAAGACCCTGAAATGCAAAACGCCCCGATTTGCAGAACCGCAAATCGGGGCGTTTGTTTTATCGGCGCCGGGGCCGAAAAGTTGATTCAGCGCAGTGCTTTTCGGTTACGCGAAGTCAGCAGCGGCACCAGGATCACCACCAGCACGAAGGCCACCAGCGCCCATTGCGCCAGCGACAGACCGAGGATCGGCGGGTACGGCGTCGAGCAGAAACCGTCTACCTGAAAGCCCAGCGGGAAGATCTTCGCCAGCGGCAAATCATCGACGATCGGCTGCAGTACATCGATGCCGCAGCTCACTGCCGGGTAGAACTGGGTGTACACGTGATGCCCTGCGACACCGGCCCCGGCAATCGCGCAGATCACCACCAGCACTTCGAACACGGTGATGCTGCGGCGGGTGCGCATGGCCGCGCCGATGAACGCGAACAGCGCGATCAACAGCAAGGCATAGCGCTGCAGGATGCACAGCGGGCATGGCGCCTCGCCCAGCACGATCTGCATGTACAGCGCGCCGCCGATCAGCGCCAGGCAGATGATGCCCAGCAGCACCAGAAAGCGCCGCTCACGTCCCAATCGAATCGTTTCCTCGCTCATCGCGTTTCCCTTTCATGTCCATGGTTCAGCTGGCCGGCGGCTGCGCTTGCAGTTGCGCCATCAGGCTGATGTTGTCTTCGATATGCCAATTGGCCGCGATGCGACCGTTGTCGATCTGATAGATATCGGTTGCCCGGAAGTCTACACGCTGGCCCTGCCCTTTGAGAGCCTTGAACGTACCGGTGAAATGCCCGCGAAAGTGCAGATGCACCACCACGCGGTCACCGGCGACGATCATTTGTTCGATCTCGCAGCTCAAGTCCGGTACCGCCGTGCGAAAGAACTTCGACGCCAGCAGCGGTCCCGTCAGCCCTTGCACCCGGCCTTCCGGCGGGGTCTTGTCGACAAACTGCGGCGACAGGGCTGCAGTGGCCAACGCCTCTTCGCCAGTGTTCCAGAAACTGCCATAACGCCGCGCCGCCAGCTCCATTGCATCACGCTGGGCCTTGGGCAGGCTCTGATCGACGATCAGGGTCTGCGGCTGGATCAACGCGGATTCGGCAAAGGCAAACGGACTGGACAGCAAGGCAACCGACAGGCCCAAAGTGGCCAGGCTGAAACGGCGGGAGGAAGCGAAGTGCGACATGGGGGCGATCCTGATCATGTAAACGAACGAGCGCCTATCATCAGCATCGGGGAATAAACGATAAACCGGTTAAGAAACGATTAACCTTTAAACACTTTTTAAGAATCAGAACGGTTCGAAAAAAAGCGACCCGAGGATCTCGGGTCGCTCATCAGGCTTATTCCAGAGCCGCCGCCGGCCCGAAGAACTCGTAACGGCTCTGTTTCTCCGGCACACCCAGCGCCTTCAGGTGACGCTTGATCGCCCCCATGAAGCCTTTCGGCCCAAGGAAATAGGCGTCCACGTCACGCTGCGCCGGCAGCCACTCACCCAGTTGTTCCTGGCTCAGCAACCCGACCTTGTCCGCCGCCGGGCTCACGCCGTCATCTTCGGCGTAGCAATAGAAACGCTTGAGCTGCGGATGACGCTCGGCCAGACCATCGATCCAGTCACGGAACGCATGCACGCTGCCGTTGCGCGCACAGTGAATGAAATGCACCGGACGCTCGGTTTCCAGCGCCGCTTCCAGCATGGCCAGCGTCGGGGTGATACCGACGCCGCCGCTGATCAACACCAGAGGTTTGTCGCTGGCTGTCAGAGTGAACTCGCCCGATGGCGGGAACAGCTGGATGCTGGCGCCGACATGCAGTTGATCGTGCAGGTGATTGGACGCACGACCGCCCGGTTCACGCTTGACGCTGATGCGGTACTGGCCTTTGTTGGTCAGGGCGGACAGCGAGTAATTGCGGCGGATTTCTTCGCCGTCGAGCACCAGCTTCATGCCGATGTACTGCCCCGGCTCGGCCGCGAGGATCGGGCCTTTGTCCGCTGGTTCGAAGTAGAAGGAAATGATTTCCGCGCTCTCCTCGACCTTGGCCGCGACGATGAACTCCCGCGCCCCGCGCCAGCCACCAACGGCTTGTTCTTTCTGGTCATAGATGGCGGTTTCGGCACCGATCAGAATGTCGGCCAACTGGCCATAAGCAGCACCCCAGGCACTCATCACTTCCGGCGTGGCGATTTCTTCGCCGAGCACTTCGGAGATGGCGCGCAGCAGGCAGGTGCCGACGATCGGGTAGTGTTCCGGCAGAATCTGCAACGCCACGTGCTTGTTGATGATCTTGGCCACCAGATCGCCCAACTGGTCGAGTTGATCGATATGGCGGGCGTACATCAACACGCCGTTCGCCAATGCACGAGGCTGGTCACCGCTGGCCTGGTGAGCCTGGTTGAACAACGGGCGGACTTCCGGGTACTCGGAGAGCATCATGCGGTAGAAATGGGTGATCAGCGCTTCACCGCCGCTTTCCAGCAGAGGCACAGTGGATTTGACGATGGCACGATCCTGGACGCTAAGCATAAGGGTGACTCCTGAGCTTTCTCTAAAAGTGCCTTAACCGTTTCAGTTATCGTGCCAACTAAATTATCCATATAAATCAATAACTTGAAATTTATGTAGTCAGATCGACACAAGCACCTCTATAGTCGCTTCGACTACAACGCGTCTCTTTGACTACAAGATCATGTCTGCCAAATCCCTGCTGACCGCCCTGCTCCCACTGGTTTCCGACCTGTCCCGCGAACTGCCCGAAGGCGAGCGCTACCGGCGCCTGCTCGAAGCCATGCGCGCCCTGCTGCCGTGCGATGCCGCTGCGCTGCTGCGCCTCGATGGCGAGTGGCTGGTGCCGCTGGCTGTCGACGGGTTGAGCACCGACACCCTCGGCCGCCGCTTCAAGGTCAGCGAACACCCGCGCTTTGGAGTGCTCTTGGCCGGCGAAGGACCGACCCGTTTCGCAGCCGACAGCGATCTGCCCGATCCGTATGACGGACTGGTCGACGGCCTCGACGATCACCTCGAAGTCCACGATTGCCTCGGCTGTCCGTTGTTCGTCGATGAAAAACTCTGGGGCCTGATCACCCTCGACGCACTCGATCCGGAGCGCTTCGAACCGATCGAACTCGATGCCCTGCAGGCCTTCGCCAGCCTCGCTTCGGCCACAGTGAACGCCGCTGAGCGCATCGAACGACTGGCGATCCGCGCCGAGGACGAACACCAGCGCGCCGAGGTGTATCGCCAGGCCAGCGGCCAGCAGAATCGCGAAATGATCGGCCAGAGCAAGGCCCACAAACGGCTGGTGGAAGAGATCAATCTGGTCGGCGGCAGCGACTTGACCGTGCTGATCACCGGCGAAACCGGGGTCGGCAAGGAGCTGGTGGCCCAGGCGATCCACGCCGCTTCCAAGCGTGCCGACAAGCCGATCATCAGCCTTAACTGCGCGGCCCTGCCGGACACCCTGGTGGAAAGCGAACTGTTCGGCCACGTGCGCGGCGCCTTCACCGGCGCCACCAGCGACCGGCGGGGCAAGTTCGAACTGGCCAATGGCGGCACGCTGTTTCTCGATGAAGTCGGTGAGTTGTCGCTGACCGTCCAGGCCAAACTGTTGCGGGTTTTGCAGAGCGGCCAGTTGCAGCGTCTGGGTTCGGACAAGGAACACCAGGTCGATGTGCGCCTGATCGCCGCGACCAACCGCGACCTGGCCGAAGAAGTGCGCAGCGGTCGCTACCGCGCCGACTTCTATCATCGTCTGAGCGTGTACCCGTTGCGGGTGCCGGCGCTGCGAGACCGGGGCCGCGATGTGCTGCTGCTCAGCGGCTATTTTCTGGAACAGAACCGCTCGCGCATGGGCCTCAACAGCCTGCGCCTGAACAGCGACGCGCAAGAAGCGCTGCTTGCCTACACTTGGCCGGGCAATGTGCGGGAACTGGAACACCTGATCGGCCGCAGCGCGCTGAAAGCGCTGGGCAACTGCAAGGTGCGGCCGAAGATTCTCAGCCTGAGCGCGATGGATCTCGACCTGCCGCGCGAGGTTGTGGATAACTCGCCGGAGCCGGCCAGTGCCGTCGTCGCGATGCCGTTGATTTCCGGGGATCTGCGCGCAGCCACCGAGCAATATCAGCGGCAGTTGATCAGCGCAGCACTTGAGCGTCATCGGGACAACTGGGCCAGCGCCGCGCGTGAACTGGGGCTGGACCGGGCGAATCTGGGGCGCATGGCCAAGCGGTTGGGGATGAAATGACAGTCCCGCCGTCGGATTGGCGCCAGAATCCCTAAAGCCTGCCGGTTACAAGTCGATAACCCGGCATCAATAGTTTTCGGCGATTTCCACCCTCGCCCATCACCTTTTTTCCACAGAAGGTTTTTATGTCTTCCAACAAAGCCCGCGCAGATTCACTTTCGCTTCTGCTGTTTACCTTGCGCAGCGGCAAGCTGATGGCGATCAACCTGCTGAAAGTCAGTGAAATCATCCCCTGCCCGCCGCTGACCAAGCTGCCGGAGTCGCACCCGCACGTCAAAGGCATCGCCACCCTGCGCGGCGCTTCGCTGTCGGTGATCGACCTGAGCCGTGCCATCGGCGAGCGTCCGCTGGAAGACCCGAACGGCGGCTGCCTGATCGTCACCGACGTCAGCCGTTCGAAACAGGGTCTGCACGTGCAGGCGGTGAGCAAGATCGTGCATTGCCTGACCACCGACATCAAACCGCCGCCGTTCGGCTCCGGCGGTTCCCGCGCCTACATCACCGGGGTGACCTCGGTCGACGGCACTCTGGTGCAGGTGCTGGACATCGAAAAGGTCATCCACAGTATCGCCCCGGCGCAAATCGAGATGGCCCCGACCGACCTGAGCATGGAAGACGCCGAAGTGCTGGGCAACGCGCGGATTCTGGTGGTCGACGACAGCCAGGTGGCGCTCCAGCAATCGGTGCACACCCTGCGCAACCTCGGCCTGCAATGCCACACCGCCCGCAGCGCCAAGGAAGCCATCGACTGCCTGCTGGACCTGCAAGGCACGGCGCAGCAGATCAACCTGATCGTCTCCGACATCGAAATGTCCGAGATGGACGGCTACGCCTTCACCCGGACTCTGCGCGAGACCCCGGACTTCGCCCACCTCTACGTGCTGCTGCACACCTCGCTGGACAGCGCGATGAACAGCGAAAAGGCCCGTCTCGCCGGCGCCAACGGCGTGCTGACCAAGTTCTCTTCGCCAGAACTGACCCACTGCCTGATCGAAGCGGCCAAACACGTCGCCGCCCACGGACACTGAGCCTTGAGCGAAACGTTCTGTTTTCTGATGCGGCGCGACCTGAGCCAGGACGTGCCGGCCATCGAGTGGCCGAATGGCATCGAACTCACGACCTATAGCGCCGAACGGGCGCCCGCCGTGCATGAACTGATGCAAATCGGTTACCGCGAAGGTGGCGGCCGGGTATCGGCGCTGGATGTCTGGCAACAGCAGTTTGAAAACGATCCGGAATACGATCCCGCATTGTGCTTCATCGCCAGCGATGCAGACGGCGTCCTCGGCGTGGCGCAATGCTGGACCAGTTCCTACATCAAGAATCTGGTGGTGCATCCCCGCGCTCAGGGTCGTGGATTGGGTCGGGCGCTGCTGCTTCATGCATTCAAGGTGTTTCAGGATCGGCGCGAAGGCTTTGTCGATCTGAAGGTGCTGGAAGACAACCGTCGGGCGCAGAGCTTGTACGAAACGTCCGGAATGTATGTGGTCCGCCGGGAATTGGTGCCGGACTGACAAACTAAAATCCTGCGGCATACTCAAACCCTGGCGATCAAACCTCCAAGGATGCCCGAACCATGAAACGTCTCGCCCTCTCCGTGCTTTGTCTCATTGCCCCGTTTGCCCACGCTTCCAGCCCCGATGCCTGGGCCGCCCATGACAAAGCCGTACTCGCCAGCTGCACCAAGGCCAGCGGCCTGAAAGACGCCAAACCGGTCGGCAACGCTGCGCAATTCGATGACCGCGTCGGTTACACCGCACTATTGCTGCAAGGCCAGTACCCGCAAAAACACATGAAGGGCCAGCAAGGCACCGAGCTGTGCCTGTACAACAAAAAATCGAAAACCGCGTTCGTCACCGAATGGGACTCGATCCGCCCGACCGCCAAGCCCTGAGTGAATGGCGCACAACTTGCTTCAATCCAGGCCTGCATGGCGGCTTTACGTCGCCGTTTCACACCCTGATTGAAGATTGCCCGCTCAATGAATACGACGTTTTCCTGCGTAGGTTGCGGCAAATGCTGCACCGATCACCACGTGCCTCTCACGCTGGCCGAAGCCCGTATGTGGGCGGCTGACGGCGGTCAGGTGATCGTGTTGGTGGAGGCATTTCTCGCCAACGGCCTGGGCCTGCCGGAACAGCAGCGTGAGCATGCGCAGCGTCGTTCGGCGGTAGTGCGCAGCGGAAACTCCGACGCCCATGTGGCAATCACCTTCGCCGCCTACAACGTCGGGCCCTGCCGGAATCTTGACGAAGACAAGCTGTGCCGCATCTACGAGCGCCGGCCGCTGGTGTGTCGCATCTATCCCGCCGAAATCAATCCGCACATTCCGCTGAACCCTGCCGCCAAGGACTGCCCGCCGGAATCGTGGGAACAGGGACCGGAACTGATCGTCGGTGGTGAAC
Source organism: Pseudomonas sp. FW215-R2 (assembly GCF_058789255.1). NCBI lineage: Bacteria > Pseudomonadati > Pseudomonadota > Gammaproteobacteria > Pseudomonadales > Pseudomonadaceae > Pseudomonas > Pseudomonas sp. FW215-R2. The sequence continues at coordinate 2,854 of NZ_JBYTBO010000037.1, read as the reverse complement.
TGGTGGATCAGGAACTGGTGACGCTGATCCAGCGCTCCCGTCAGGCGGATCGCGATGACATCCGGACCAAGGATGCGATTTGCGGGTTGCTTGGTATCCGCACCACGGCACTCAAGGGCGACGGGTTTACTGCGTACCTGCCGGACATGGGCGTGTTTGCCTCGGTCATCGATCAGGTCACCGCGCAGCCATTGAGCGAAGTGTCCAGTGAATGGCTGTTTCACCTCTCCGGTGATGATGTCGCCGGGCAAGTGCTGGCGGCGGGTGCACACGTGGTCACCAAGCCGCCGCAGACTTACGCGTTCATTTCCCTGCGCGCGGCCTAGGATCCCTGCCGCCGCCCCCAGAACTCCCGCGCCAGCGAACGCAAATCCCCCGCCAGCCCCGCCACGTCCTGTGAGTTGAGCTGGCTCTGGCGCCCTTCATCCACCGTCAATTCACACGCGGTACGAATACTGACGATGTTGCGGTTGATGTCCTCGCTCACCGCGCTCTGCTCCTCGACTGCGGCAGCAATCTGCAGGCTCATCTCGGTAATCTGCTCGACCCGGCCGCTGATGCCATCCAATGCCCGCGCCGCACGCTGGGCCTGTTCAACACTGTTATCCACATGCTCGCTGCTCTGCTGCATCACCAGCACCGCATCCCGCGCACCGTTTTGCAGGGTGCTGATCATCCGCTGAATCTCGTTGGTCGACTGCTGAGTGCGCTGGGCCAGACCCCGCACCTCATCGGCCACCACCGCAAACCCACGCCCGGCATCCCCGGCCCGCGCCGCTTCGATCGCAGCGTTGAGCGCCAGCAGATTGGTCTGCTCGGCGATGCTGCGGATCACCTCCAGCACCCCGGAAATCTCGCTGCTGTGACCTTCCAGTTGATGAATCACCTCGGTGGCCCGCCCCAACTCCTCCGCCAGCCGCAGCACGGCGCTACGACTCTCGCCGACCAGCAGATGCCCCTCACGGGTTTCCGTCCCCGCCATATCAGCCGCCACCGACGCCTGCTGCGCATGGCTGGCCACCTCGGCAACACTCGCCGCCATCTGATGAATCGCCGCCGCCACCTGATCGGTTTCCGCCTGCTGCGCCAGCGTACTGGTATGACTGCTGTGCAGATGATCCACCAGTTGCGCGGCATGCCCGGCCAGTCGTTGCGACGCATCACCGATCCGCCCGACCACCGCGCCAACCTGGGCTTCGAGCATCTGCAAGGCGAACTCGATCTGCCCGAACTGATCCCGCCGCCCGGTATAAATGCCCTGACTCAACGGATTGTCGGCAATCAGCCGGGCACGCTCGGTCAGACGTTCCAGTGGCCGCAGCAACCAGCCCACGCCCAGCGCACACGCGCCACTGCCGGCCACCAACGCAGCGGCTTCGATGCCCATGGACTCCGGCCGCAGCCAGGCTTCAATCCCCAGTACCACCACCAGCACCGAACTGGTCAACGCCATGATCCGCGCCCGCAACCCCAACACCGGCAGCCGCTGCCAACGCGACACCCGCTCCCCGCGCAACTGCGCGTAAGCCCGCTCTGCCGCAGCGACCTGCCGCGCATCCGGCCGGGTACGCACCGACTGAAACTCCACCGCCGCACCGTTCTGCGTGACCGGCGTGACATAGGCACTGACCCAATAGTGATCACCGTTCTTGCAACGATTCTTCACCAGCCCCATCCACGACCGCCCGCGCTTGAGCGTCTGCCACATATGGGCAAACGCCTGCGCCGGCATGTCCGGATGACGCAACAGGTTATGCGGCGTGCCCAGCAGCTCGTCACGGCTGTAACCGCTGATCTTGATGAAGTCGTCGTTGGCGTAGGTGATCGCGCTGGTCAGATCGGTGGTCGAGAGAATGTTCGCATCCGGCGCAACATCGACATTGCGCCCGGTCACCGGGAGATTGATCTTCATGGAAAGCGCGCTCGTTTTATTGGAAAGAGTCGGCAGGGCTGCTGACTCTAAGCGCACTAACTGGTTAAACGTTGATCTGGCTCAGGAACTGAGCACTTAGCCATCACTGTGATCGAAAATCACAGCGACGGCCGAGGCGGGAGTGAATCAGCGCTTGCCCATCGAACGGCGAGTGCCCGACGGAGCGACGCCCGGGATCTTGGCATGACGGTCACCGTCCTTGCCCTTGAACTGCGGCTGCTTGGCCGCTTTGGCAGCCGCAAGGTCACCTGGTTTGAACGGGAACTTGAAGGCCGGGATCTTGGCTTTGGTTTCGTTGGTTTCAGCATGCTCGGCCGTGACGTCGCTGATAGCGTCATCAACTGGCGGTTGGGTCGGGGAAGTCATAAAAGCTCCGCAAAGCAAAAAGTCGGGCCCGAACAGTGAGCCGCGAAGGCGCGCAGTATACCCGCGCGCCCAATATCGGCACCTGAAGATTTACACGGCACGCCGAACGGCCTACAGATAACTGATGGTGACAATGCCCTTGTCGCTCGAAGTCTTCAGCGCCTCATACGTGACGGACAACGGCAACGCCTCATGACTGCACGCATTGCGATAGGAATCGACATCAAGCGTCAGGCCAGGCTTGACCTCAACCTGCCGCGACGCCTTCGAACCCAACGCCCCGACACGCCCCACCTCACAACCGGAATCGACAATCCGCCCGCTGAACCGGATCTCACCGGAACTCGTCTGCGGCGCGGCAAAGACACAAAGCGGAAGCAAAACAAGCCCAGCCGATATCGCGATATTCAACTTCATGGCAAAGACACTCCCGAAAGACCCACCCCAATGGCGTCAGGGCCGTACACCGTGTATCCGCTGGTGGGGGCGGATCTTTAGAAGCGTAGATGGCGCGGGCCGGGAAAGATGAAAATCCAGAGATCGCCACCACCACCA
>NZ_JBYTBO010000036.1:0-26242 GCF_058789255.1 Pseudomonas sp. FW215-R2 | reverse complement strand
AGCGACTACCACTTCCAGCTCAGCGCGATCTACCCGGAGCGGATCTACTGCACGCAGTACGACGAGTCGGACCTGCATTTCGTCCAGCGCCTGTGCGAAGAGGAGGGGATTCACTACCACTTCCAGCACACGTCCAGCGGCCACAAACTGACCTTCGGTGATGACCAGACGGTGTTCCCGAAACTGGCGCCCGTGGCCTATCAGCAGGACTCCGGGCTGGTGGCGGACAAACCGGTGGTCAAGCGTTTCGGCTTGCGCCTGGCGACCCGCACCAGCCGCACTACGCGGCGCGATTACGACTTCGTCAAACCGAAGATCGAGCTGGAAAGCGACGCCAAGAGCAGCGCCCAGCCGGACCTGGAAGATTACGATTACCCGGGCCGTTTCGTGGACCGCGAGCGCGGCAAGCACCTGGCCAACCGCAACCTCGAACGCCACCGCAGCGACTATCGCCTGGCCGAGGGCAACAGCGACCAGCCGATCCTGGTCTCCGGGCATTTTCTGGCCCTGACCGACCACGCCAACCCGACGTGGAACGACCTCTGGCTGCTCACTGAAATCTTCCACGAAGGCAAACAGCCGCAAGTGCTGGAAGAGTCGGTGACCAGCGACACCACCGACAACAAAGACGATTTCCATCAGGGCTATCGCAACCGCTTCAACGCCATCCCGTGGGACGTGCCGTACCGTCCGCCGCTGGACCACCCGAAACCCAAGGTTCTGGGTTCGCAAAGCGCCGTGGTCACCGGCCCGGAAGGCGAAGAGATCTTCTGCGACCAGTACGGCCGGGTGAAGGTGCAGTTCTTCTGGGACCGCGAAGGCCAGCACGACGACAAGACCACCTGCTGGATGCGCGTGGCCTCCAGCTGGGCGGCTGAAACCTTTGGCTCGATCAACATTCCGCGGGTCGGCATGGAAGTGCTGATCACCTTCCTCGAAGGCGATCCCGACCAGCCGCTGATCACCGGTTGCCTGTACCACGGCGCCAACCTGCCGCCGTACAAACTGCCCGACTTCAAGACTCTGGCCACGGTCAAAAGCAAGGAATACAAGGGCAGCCGCGCCAACGAACTGCGCATCGACGACACCACCAGCGAAATCAGCATCGCGCTGCGCAGTGATCACGGCGCGAGTGCGATCAACCTTGGTTACCTGACCCACCCGCGCCCAAGCGGCGGCCAGCCGCGCGGCGAAGGTTTCGAGTTGCGCACCGACCGCCACGGCGCCGTGCGCGCCGGTGCCGGCCTGCTGATCACCACCGAGCCGCGCCCGAACGAATCGAAGCACCACAAGGACCTGCCGGAAACCGCCGAACGCCTGGCCACGGCCAGCGATCAACAGGACGGTTTCGCCACGCAGGCCAAAGAGCTGCAAGCCCAGGAAGCGGGCGACCAGGACGACGTGGCCAAGGCCTTGCACGCCCAGCATCAAGGCGTACTCGGCTCGGGTCCGGCAAACCTCACCGCCAACGAATTCCCCGAGTTCACCGAGCCGCATCTGGTGCTCGCCAGTCCGGCCGGCATTGCCCTGACCACGCCGCGTTCCAGCCACATCGCCACCGGCGAACACCTGGCGCTGAGCAGCACCGGGCACACCAGTTTTTCCATCGGCAAACGCCTGCTGGCCAGTGCCAGTCGCGGCATGCGCCTGTTCGTGCAGAGCATGGGCTGGCGGCTGGTGGCGGCGTCCGGCGACATCGACGTCAAGGCACTGAAGGACAGCATCAACCTGCTGGCCAAACTCAACATCACCGCCAACGCCGACCGCATCACCATCACCGCCAAGACCGAACTGGTGATCCAGGGCGGCGGCAGCGCCACCACCTACAACGCCGGCGGCATCACCCACGCCACCAGCGGCCCGTACACCGCGCATGCGGCGAACTTCGCCTACACCGGGGCGAAATCCTTGGCGGGCGTGTTCCCGGAACCGCCGAAACCGGGCAAGGGCAATCTGGAGCTGTTCAACCAGTACGCCGGGCGTCAGGGCATCAAGGAAGGCGATTACGAAGTCATCGATGCGCTGGGCAAAAGCATCAAGGGCAAGCTCGACGGCAAGGGCTTCGCCAGCGTCGCCGGCGCCGCACCGGGGCCGGCGCGCGTGCTGTTCGGCAAGGATCCGGCGGACACCTGGAGTGAAGGCAGCTACATCGGCAAACCGGAATGGCCGTTGAATCCACCGGGCGCTGAGGACGTGCCGAGTCAGGTGCAGGCGATGGTCGCGCAGGCGCTGCCGAGCAAGAACTGGGATCTGTTGGAGAAGGGCAAGGAATTGGCACAGACAGGGATGGGTGCGATGCAAACAGCGCAGCAGGTGAAGGGCGCCGTGCAGGGCGGGGTGGCGGGGCTGCCGAAACTGGCGAGTGCGGCGATGCCGAGTGCTTCCGGACTTCTCGGGGCGGCGAGCAAAGCGGGCAAGTTGCCAACGCTTCCGGCTCCAGCCCTGCCAAAAACTTCTATTAAAACCCCGGGCCTGCTGGCGGGTGAGATGCTGTCATGACCACTGAAAATGCTGTTGTAAAACGGGAGCCTCAGGTTGCCATTGTTCCCCTGAATGCCATCGATATTCAGGATGTCGCCAGCGGTGCGGCGACTTTCGACGCTTGGCTTCAATCCGCCAGCGGCGGGGTGGTCACCCTCGACCGGATCAAGAACGTTGCCGGTGCTTTACCCGTGGTGGGCAACATCATGGCGCTGGTCGATGCGCTGGGTGACATCGTCACGCTGTCGAACGCGCAGAAACGCGACCTGCTGGCCTGGGCGAGTCTGGGCATCAACCTGATTGGTGTTTTGCCGCTGCCACCGGCGATGGCGGCAGCCCGAATGACCCTGCGTCCGACACTGTTCCTGGTGCGCCAGGAGATGAAGGCCAGCAGCAAGATGCTGATCAGTTCGTCGGTTATCGAAATCCTGATCGGGCATTTGAACGAGTCCATCATCGGCACGCTCGACGATTTCGTTGAACAGGCCAAAGGCAAGCTGCCGGGCATTCTGGCGGACGCCGGCAAGCTGGGTGAAGACGTTATCAACGAGATCGCCAAAGGCCTCGAGACGGTGGCCAATGGCAAGCTTGATGCCAAGGGCGATCTAAACGCGGCCAGCGCACAAGCGAGTGCAGCGGTCGATCAATTCAAGAATGATCCCCTTGCATCGTTCGGCAACATCTTCGGCGCCGCGTGCAGCGCTTATAAGGCCGCAGGCAAAGGCTTGGCCAACAGTGCGGCCGATCACCTGCTGCCCGATGACGTGAAGAAGCGGGTTGCCACGGAAACCGCAAAACTGCGGGCTATGGGCCCGGAGCTGCGCACCCAGTTGAGCAAGCTGGACGATGAGTCCGTTCAGAACTCCATCGGCTGGTTGCTGTTGATACTGTCCAGTGCCGTGGCTCTGTGGCGCAAGCGCAATGCCCATGGTCAAGGGGCCGGTGTCAAGCCGGATCAGACCAGCCAGGCCAAGCGCACGGCCTCGGAAGGTGCCTTGGGAGCGACGGGCCGACAGGCTCCGGCGACTCACGCGGCGGATCCGCAGAAAAACGGCACTTGCATCAGTACCTGTCACAGCATCAATTTTGCACTGGGTTCAGAAAGCCTTAGCCATACCGATTTCAGCCTGCCCGGCCCCTTCCCGATCGAGTGGACCCGAACTTACAACTCCCGCCTCGACGCCTACGATCAGAGCGATCTCGGTGCCCGCTGGATCAGCGAGTTCACCACACGTCTCGACTGCGTGGACGATGGCCTGACGTTCTACGACGCCGATGGCCGCGACCATAGCTATCCGTTGCCCAAAGTCGGTCTGTTTCACTACGACGCCATTGAAAACATCACCCTGGTTCGCAGTGGCGAGGAGCAGTTGCTGTTGTGCCGTGGTTTCGAACGCAAGGAAACCTACGTCCGCCGTGGCCAGCGTTATGTACTGACCCACATCGCGCTGCGCAACGGCGCCGGGATCATGCTGCATTACGAGCATCGCTATGGCGAACACTCGGTGCTCTCCGACCTGATCACCTATCAGGAAAACGACACCAGCAAGGTGCACTTGCACCTCGGCACGATGATCGACGATCACGGCCGGTTTATCGGCCTCTGGCAGATCGTTGACGGTGCTCCACTACGGCAGCTCTGCGCCTACCAGTACGACACCTATGGCGACCTGAGTCAGGCTCAGGACGAGAACGGTTCGGTTTGGTCATATCAGTTCCAGCATCACCTGATCACCCGCTATACCGACCGTACCGGACGCGGTATGAACCTGGAGTGGGACGGCCCCGGTGCCAAGGCCAAAGCTATCCGCGAATGGGCCGATGACGGCAGCTTTGATACGCGTCTGGAGTGGGACGAAAACATTCGGTTGACCTATGTCACCGATGCATTCGGCAACGAAACCTGGCACTACTACGACATCCTTGGCTACACCTATCGTATCCGACATCCCGATTTGCGTTCGGAATGGCTGTTTCGCGATGACGCGAAGAACGTTATTCGTCACGTCAGAACTGATGGGAGTGTCGCGCGCTTTAGTTATGACGAGCGCGGAAACATGCTTGAGCATATTCGACCTGATGGGAGCGTTACGCATTTTGCTTACGATGATCAGGACCTGCTCGTAAAGATCAGCGACGCCGAGGGTGGTCAGTGGCAACGCGCCTATGACGACCAAGGCAACCTGGTCGAAGCGCTCGATCCGCTGGGCAACAAAACTGAATACGCCTACAACAAATCCGGTCACCCCACCGCGATCAAGGACGCCAACGGCAACGAAAAGACGTTGGATTACAACGACGCCGGGCAACTGGTCGAGTACGTCGACTGCTCAGGCAAGACCAGCGCCTGGGAATACAACGAACTGGGGCAGATGATCTGCTTCACCGACGCTGCTGGAAACGCCACCGAATACGAATACAAGGCCGGCCAACTGGTGCTGATCAAGCACCCGGACAAGACTGAAGAACGCTTTGAACGTGACGCCGAAGGCCGGCTGTTGACGCATGTCGACGGTCTTGATCGCTGCACCACCTGGAGCTACAGCGCGGCCGGTTTGATCGCCGAACGTGTCGATGCCGCCGAGCAAACCCTGCGCTATCGCTGGGACCGTCTCGGACGGCTAACGGCCCTGGAAAACGAAAACGAGCAACGCGCACACTTCCACTACGACCCCGTCGGACGCCTGTTGGAGGAACGCGGCTTCGACGGCCGCTCTACGAGCTATCTGTATGATCCCGAGACTGGACGTCTGGCGCATTCTGTCACCGGTGGCCGCACGATCTCGTTGAACTACGATTCAATGGGGCGGCTGATTGAGCGCCATGCCATCTTGGGCGATCAGTCACAAAGCGAGACCTTCGCTTATGACGGCAACGGCAATCTGGTTATGGCCAACAATGCCGATAGTAGATTGCAATGGTTCCACGACCCGGCCGGTAATCTGTTGCGTGAGCATCAGTATTATCTCGGCCCCGAGAAACCTACAGTCGCAATCTGGCAGCACGAATACGACGTGCTTAACCAGCGTGTCGCCACGGTACGCCCGGACGGCCATCGCGTCAGTTGGCTCACCTACGGCAGTGGTCACCTGCTGGGTATGCGTCTTGACGAGCATGAACTGATCGGCTGTGAACGCGATGACATGCATCGCGAAGTCGCCCGCCACCAAGGCAACAATCTTGTACAAACTCAAAGCTGGGATCCGGTAGGACGCGTACAGGAGCAGTTACTAGGGCGCAGCGATGATAAATCAACATTGCTAAAGCGCGAGTACAAATACGATGCTGCCGGCCAACTGATCGATATCAACGACAGCCGTCGTGGCCCGCTCGCCTATCGCTATGATCCCGTCGGCCGCCTGCTCAGCGCTGCAACACGGCAAGGCGTGGAAACGTTCTCCTTTGACCCGGCCGGTAACCTGCTGGATGACAAGACTGCCGAAATCCGTCGTCCTCTGGATCTGACGCCACCGCGCAGCAAACTGGTCGACAACCTGCTGCGCGAATACGCAGGTACTCACTACGATTACGACGAGCGTGGCAACCAGATTCAGCGCTGGCACAACGGTCAACGCAGCGATCTGCAGTGGGACCTGTTTGATCGACTGGTGCATTTCGAAGACTCGCGTCTGAGCGTGGATTTCGCTTACGACGCGTTGGGACGCCGCCTGCACAAAAACTCTCGTGCGCATTACCAACAGCGCCCCGAAGCCGGTTCACTCTGGAACAGTAACGAGCACGCTCGCAAGCAGCGGGAGCTAGGCTGCGGCTTTACCCTCTACGGTTGGGACGGCGACAACCTCGCGTGGGAAAGCACTCAGGCACAGGGCGATGGCGAGCCGGGTCGAACGGTTCACTACATCTTCGAACCAGGAACCTTTGTTCCAGTGGCTCAAGCTGTGCGCCACGCGCCGATCAAGCTCATGGGGCAGCCTGATTACGGCGGTGAGTACAGCCTTGATGACGATCCAGTATGGAACCACCAGGCCACGGCATTACCGTTCGATGCGTTGGCCTGGTATCAGTGTGATCATTTGGGGACGCCGCAGGAACTGACGGATTCACAAGGCAACATGGCTTGGACCGCGCAGTACAAGGCGTGGGGGCAGGTGACGGAGCAGCGTTCAGAATGGGCGCGCCAGCATGGCGTGATGAACCCGATACGGTTCCAGGGGCAGTATCACGATCATGAGACGGGGCTGCATTACAACAGGTATCGGTACTATGATTCGCAGGTCGGTCGGTTTGTAAGCAGAGATCCGATCAGTTTCGGCGGGGGGACGAATTTCTACCAATATGCGTCCAACCCAGTCATGTGGACGGATCCACTAGGCCTCGCTGCGGACGGGCAGTTAGGTACTTACGGTAGTATGAATGGTGGCAGTAACGTAGGTGATCAGTTGGAAGTTCATGAGCTAGTCAGGCATGAGTCTCTGGTTCAGATGGGATGTGCGAATAAAAGGCGGCGCAATAAAGCGAATCCGTCGATTGCCGTTGACCCCACAAGACATGATGCGATTCACTCGAACGAAACCGCTTTGGCGCGAACTCATCTAGGCTTGGGCGTTAATGAATTTGATTTTGACCCTGCCACGGGTAAACCCTCTAAACGGCAAATGGACGTTTGGCAAGGAGCCATCCGTCAGTCCGGAATATCAGCTTCGCAGGCCAGACGTCTGCGCAAGCGCTCTGGTCAATATGTAAACTCGCTTAATTGCTGCTGTGATCAATAAAATAGCGGAGAGATACAGATGTTTAATGAGTTGGTTTTTACCCAAGAGTCGCCTACGAACGCTGATGCCTATGCAGGCGGAGGCGTCTATCTGCCGAGTGATGTGGTTTGGCCTCAATCGACAGAGGGACAGCCACTTACACATTTTATCTCTTTTCCTGGTGCATGGTTTTCAGATGCGCTAGTGGATGAAACTTATTGGGTCTCGGTATTTATACCGTACCTACCGGGAGAGGTTGGACATTACAGAAAGCTGAGAGCCATCAATGGGGTGTCCGAAGCCGTTGTTATAGGGTATTTTCGATCAAGCGAAGAGCGGAATGAAGCGTCTAATAAAATAATGGATTGCGGAAAAATCCTGCTTTCGTCGAATCCCGATTCTGATGATGATGAAAATTTGGCGTCTAAACTTGATGGTGTAGATGCTTGGTTACAGGCACCTATATCATCAAGTGTAGGGCGCAGACGGCTGTCTATTTATGGTGGGGATGTAGATGTTTCTCTCCCCAATAACAAAGGCATACTATCTGATGGTATGGGCTATCTTTTCCTGGATGATGAGTTTGCAGGGAAAAAAGGAGCCGGGTGTGGTAGGTTTTTTCTCCAGCTAGGTTAGTCGAACGGTTTTTTAAGAAATAATGATGGGTACAGCCGTTACTGTGTCAGGAGTTGGCGAGATTTGTTGGGGGTGGGTTTGTTTTTGAATCACTTTTACATTATATAAATCTGTCATCTCGTGGTCACATTTAACGGTGTGAGCGGATCTATTATGAGCGATGTTTTTCACAAAATTATTTTTGAGCTGACACCTGATGAAAATGATTATCCGCCAGTCTCTGCTGAGTCGATTTGGGGGATCTATAAGGGGAACGATCTTTACCAAATTGATAACACGCCGTACTACGTCTATGGTGTTAGTAAGGGTGATTGTGTACAGGCAAAATCGAATGAGAATGAACTGATAGCGACGAAGGTTGTAAAACAGGGTGGGCACTCGACAGTCAGAGTGTTTGCAAGCGATGTCGAAAAAAAAGCAAGTATTATCAAGACGCTTGAGCAGCTTGGCGCTTCGTGTTCATCTAATGAGGAAATGTCATTGTTTACGGTGGATATTCCTGAGGAATGTAATTTTTCAGCGCTCGACGAGTATCTTTCGTCTATTGCGGATGGAGAAAATATTGCCTATGAGGATGCTTGTCTTCAGCACTGTGAAATCGAACCCTATCGTATGACTGAATGTTTGTCGTTAGCATCCATTCCATTTGCGACGCACTAATTTCAAAGCTAGGTTTTGCGGTTGTGTTGAGTTGGTACTGTTTTAGATGATTGAGCAAAGGGGGGGATAAATAAAGGGGGACAGATTTATTTTTGCATCACTTTTGCATTATATAAATCTGCCACCTTTAACGGTGCCTGGGGCGGGACAGATCAGAGTTAGGTAAACAGGAATCGTCATGGAGTATTACGTACTTTCTCAAAAGGAAGAGCCTGGCTGTCCAGTTGGCTTCTTGCATGCGGATCTATACGATAAGTTTTATCCAGATACCAAGGGGGTTGAGTTTGGTTTGTTTTCTTGGTATGCCGAAAAAATTAATTACAAGACTCATACTCCCTATCCAGAGGGTATGGTGCTGATATCTAAAGACACGTTTTATGATTTCGATATCCGCAGTGTTTCGCGTTTTTATATAGTTAGTGATGATTTTTTGTCTCTTTGCAAAGTTCTTAATGTTGAGATTGCAGATAGTGTGCCTATTCAGGTGGTTTCGGCAAGTGGGGAGGTAATATCCTCAAGACAATATAATGCGGTTCTTTTTAAAGAGCTCAATGCCAGGTCTGATACTGACCCGGACTCTACATTTGTCGAGGAAGATGGATTGATTTTCAGATTCAAGAAGTTGATTCTGTCTGAGTCCTTTGAATGCGATCTATTTAAGTTTAAAGGGTTGGTTGCTGGAAGTAATACATTGATTTGCTCAGGCGTTTTTAAAGCGCATGCGACAGGGCTTAAAGGAATAGAGTTTACTCCTTTGAAGAATGTGATTTGGTCGGCTGTCAAGCCGATTTGAGGAGGGCGCTATGTACAGTCGGTGCGGCAAGCCAAGAAAAGTGCGAGCACTTAGTATCGCTGGGGCACGAAATTTAGTTTCGCGTGCAGGCGGTCTGGGTTTATGAGCAACTATGTGCTTTCGCAACGGGAGGAGATCGGTTGTCCGGTAGGGATTTTGCACGCCGACCTATTTGACAAGTTTTACCCAAGCACAAAGGGTGTGGAGTTTGGCTTTTTTCCTTGGTATGCAGAGCAAGGAAGGCCCGGTCCGCGCACGCCATTTCCTGAAGGAATGGTTTTGATATCAAAGGATAAATTTTACGATTTCGATATTCACAGTGTCGGGCGTTTTTTCTATGTGGTCAGTGACGAGTTTCTGGAGGCTTGTCGCAGTGTTAACGTCAATATTGTGGATAGTGTAAGAATTCAAGTGCTTTCCGAGGCGGGTGAGCGAATTTCCGCAAAAAATTACAATGCTGTGTTTTTTGAAGAGTTGGATGTCCGGCAAGATTGCGATCCTGCATCTACATTTGTAGAAGAAAACGGCAGGCCCATAAGGTTCAAGAAATTGATTCTTCCAGATGGTTGGAAACTTGATGTGTTCAAATATAAACGGCTTATTTCCGGTAGTGACAGCCTGATCTGTTCTCAATCATTCAAAGACTTGGCGGCTAACTTCAAAGGTATTGAGTTCATGCCGTTGGAAGACGTGCTTTGGTCTGGTGTCAAACGAATCTGACCTTCATCAACTGATCCGGCATTCTTTACTATGATGCCTGCCTATGAGGGGTGGTTTTTGTCGCCCTCTCGTCATTGAATGAAGGCGTCGTGCTCGAAAAACGCGGACTTGAGCCCGAATGAGTGTGAGCTAGCGACCAATAGTCAAAGGAGTGGCAACATGAAAGACGCAATCCGCCTCGGCGACTCCACCACCCACGGTGGCAAGGTGCTCGAAGCCTTCTCCCGGACCGACCTCAACGGCAAGCCGATTGCCGGGGTCGGCCACAAGGTCAGTTGCCCGTTGTGCAAAGGGATTTTTCCGATTGCCGAGGGCAGCAGCACCTACACCGTCGATGGTGTGCCCATCGCGCTCGACGGCATGAAAACTGCCTGTGGGGCGGCGCTGATTGCCAGCGGGCCCAAAGGTGCCGTTGTCAGCTAAAACCATACTTGTACATTGATTGCCATCTTCATGACGCGGCCTTTTCGGCGCGTTTTTTGATAAGAAATGCTTCAACCAAAGCAGAGTTCAAAACCCTCCAACATTTAAAGGAATAAATATGAAGACCGCTTCTTTGATTCTCGCCATGGCAGCCGCTTTTGGCACCAGCATGCTCGCCCACGCCGAAGGGCAAGACGCCGTCACCCTGAAAGGGATATACGACAACGGCCGCAACATGTCAGGCCTGATCAAAAGCTGCGTCGACAAGGGGTTCCTGAAAGCAGATAGCACCGAGAACGCCAACAAGATGGTTGCATTCGTTGGCAACATGCCTGGCGATTTCGACAAGCGTGACGGCGATAAAAACGAACAGTTTGGCCGTAAAGGCGAAGTGTTCACGGATGGGGAATACAAGAGCCTGGAAAGCAACCTGCCGCCGAACCTCACCCTCAAACAATGGTGCGAACAGGCCGATCAAGGCATGCGCGAAGGGTTGAAACGCGTCGGTCTGTAGCAGTCCGCCGATTCAGGACCGACGGTAACGGCAAGCCGATTGCCGCGGTCGGTCCTGAGGTCAGTGGAGCCCCCTCGATAGACAGACCTAAGCTAATGCAAAAAAGATATTTGTTCGGATTTTTATATATCGTTTAGTTTTGATTCACAGACGAATCAAAGCATCAAACCGACAGACCCCCGATTGCCATGACGGCACACGCTGAATCGATCACAGGCTCTTCAGGTTTGATTCACACGGGAGTGAATCATGCCGCACACCTCAGACATCACCGCATTACCCATCCTGGACTTGTCCCTGCTCGACGGTACGCCGCAGCAGCGCCAGACCTTTCTCGATGACTTGCGCCACGCCGCACGCGACGTCGGTTTTTTCTACCTGACCGGTCATGGCATCGACGCTGGTCTGCTCCAGCAAGTACAAGACCACGCACGCCAATTCTTTGCCTTGCCTGACAACGAGAAAACCGCCGTCGGCATGGTCAATTCCCCGCACTTTCGCGGTTACAACCGCGCCGCTTCGGAGATCACTCGCGGCCAGCCTGATCAGCGTGAACAGTTCGATCTGGGCGCCGAGCGTGACGTCTTGCCGTTGACGGCCGACAGTCCGCTGTGGGCGCGCCTGCAAGGCCCCAATCAATGGCCGGAAACGCTGCCACAACTCAAGCCGTTGCTGCTCGATTGGCAGCAAGCAATGACCCAAATGTCTTTGCGCCTGTTGCGCGCTTTTGCCCAGGCGCTCGCGCTTCCGGAAGACGCCTTCGACCAGTTGTACGGCGATAAACCCAACGAACATATCAAGTTGATTCGCTATCCCGGGCAGCCCTCGAAGGCGAGCAATCAGGGCGTCGGCGCGCACAAGGATTCGGGCTTCCTCAGCTTCCTGCTGCAAGACCAGCAGGCCGGTCTGCAAGTGGAAATCGAAGACGGTCGCTGGATCGATGCGCTGCCTCGCGAAAACACCCTGGTGGTCAACATCGGCGAGCTGCTGGAACTGGCCACCAACGGTTATCTTCGCGCCACGGTGCATCGCGTGGTTTCGCCGCCAGCGGGCAGTGAGCGTTTGTCCATTGCGTTTTTCCTCGGCGCGCAACTCGACGCGGTCGTGCCGCTGTACCCGCTGCCGGCGGTGTTGCTGCGCGAAGCGCGGGGACCGGCGAGCGATCCGCTCAATCCTTTGTTCCGTGACGTCGGCTGGAATTATTTGAAGGGCCGACTGCGCTCCCATCCCGATGTCGCGCAGCGCTTCTATGCCGATGCGTCGAATACTCAGACACCGCTTCGCAAGACCGCCAACGCCTGATTCATCACTCGCAAAAGGACTCTTCGCATGTTGAAAAAAACAGGTTTGACCCTGGCCGTCCTCGGCGCGCTGGTGACTTCATTCAGTGCTCAAGCGCTAGAGCCATTGCGCGTTGCCGCCGACCCGGTGCCACACGCACAGATCCTGGCCTACATCCAGAAAATCGATCCGCAACTGAACCTCAAGGTGATCGAAATCCCTCAGGGTGTGAACTCCAACGAGCTGTTGGTGCACGGCGATGTGGACGCCAATTACTTCCAGCATCTGCCGTATCTGCAATCCCAGGAAAAGGCCCTCGGCGAGAAACTTGCGGTGGCCGCGACGGTGCATATCGAGCCGCTGGGGATTTACTCCCATCGCCACAAAACCTTCGCCCAAGTGCCGGACAAAGGCACCGTCGCCGTACCGAACAACGTCACCAACCTGAGCCGTGCGCTGTACCTGTTGCAGGACAACGGCCTGATCAAGCTCAAGCCCGGTTTCAATGATCCGGCGGCCGATCAGGCAACGCCCAAGGACATCGCCGAAAACCCGAAACACCTGAAGATCCTCGAAATCGAATCGCCGCAACTGCCTCGTGCGCTGGACGACGTGGACCTGGCGGTGATCAACGGTAACTACGCGCTGGAGGCCGGTCTGGTGCCGGCCAAGGATGCGCTGGGCCTGGAGAAAGCCGAGCACAACCCTTACGCCAACATTCTGGTGACCACGCCGAAACTGGAAAACGATCCGCGCATTCAGCAACTGGCCAAGGACCTGACTTCGCCGCAAGTCGCCAAATACATCGCCGAGAACTTCAAGGGCTCGGTGATCCCGGTGGCGGACGCCAAGCCATGATCCTCGTCGAGCAGTTGAGCAAGACTTACCCGTCAGCGCCGACACCGGCGCTGGATCAGGTATCGCTGAGCATTCCCGATGGTGCGATCTACGGGATTCTCGGGCGCAGCGGCGCGGGCAAGTCGACGCTGTTGCGCTGTCTCAATCTGCTCGAACGCCCGGACTCCGGGCGGATTCTGCTGGACGGCGAAGACCTCACGGCGCTGTCCGACCGTGAACTGCGCCGGCAACGTCAGCGCATCGGCATGATTTTTCAGGGCTTCAACCTGCTGCATTCACGCAACGTGTTCGACAACATCGCAGTGCCGCTGGAAATCGCCAAAGTCGCTAAACCACAGCGTCACGAGCGGGTTCGGGAGTTGCTGGATCTAGTGGGGTTGAGCGACAAGGCCGAAGCCTTTCCTTCGCAACTGTCCGGCGGGCAGAAGCAGCGGGTGGGCATCGCCCGGGCCTTGGCGGCGCGTCCGGCGTATCTGCTGTCGGACGAAGCCACCAGCGCTCTCGACCCGGAAACCACCGCGTCGATTCTGGAGCTGTTGCGCGATATCAACCGGCAGTTAGGTTTGACCATTGTGCTGATCACTCACGAGCTGGATGTGGTCAAGTCGATCTGCGATCACGCTGCGTCCATGGCCAACGGAAGATTGGTGGAGGCGGGGCCGGTCGCCCGATTGCTGGCGACTCCGGATTCCGCGCTCGGTGCCTCGCTGCGGCCCAGTTGCGGTTTACCGCTGGGGCACGACGCGCCGGGGCTCAGTTTTCTCCGACAATACGGCGTACGGGCGGCCCACTCATGAACCGTACCGTCGACTGGAATGAAATCCTGCAACTGGTGCTCAACGCCACCGGCGAAACCCTGTACATGGTGCTGCTTGCCGGGCTGTTCACGCTGTTGATCGGCCTGCCGCTGGGCGTTTTGCTGTTCATCAGTCGCCGTCAGGGTTTGTACCCGTTACCCCGGATCAATCAGGCATTGGGCGCGGTGATCAACCTCGGTCGGTCGCTGCCGTTCGTGGTGATGCTGATTGCCCTGATCCCGCTGACCCGGCTGGTAGTAGGCACCACGTTGGGCAGCACGGCCGCCGTGGTACCGATCACTATTGGAGCCTTTCCGTTTTTTGCGCGGATCGTCGAAAACGCCTTGGACGAAGTTGAAAAGGGCCGGATCGAAGCGATCCTCGCCATGGGTGGCGACATCCGTCATGTGATTTTCAAAGTGTTGTTGCCCGAAGCGCTACCGGCGTTGCTGGCGGGCGTCACCCTGACGCTGGTGATGCTGATCGGTTTTTCCTCCATGGCCGGCGTGATCGGTGGCGGCGGACTGGGCGATCTGGCGATCCGCTACGGCTATCAACGGTTCAACAACGAAGTGATGGTCGCCACCGTCGTGGTGCTGGTCATCCTCGTCCAGGGCGTGCAGAGCCTGGGCGATCGGCTGGTGCGATCGCTGGCTCATCGACGTTGAAGGTCGGTTGCAGGCTTACTTTTTGAGGGGCGTGACGAGCGCCGTTTCGTCGGTGTCGAGGACGAACACCGCCAGCAGGCGCGCAGGCTGGGTGTCGCTGGCGTTGGCACTCACCAGGTGCACGGAACCCGGTTCCTCGACGAAGTTTTCGCCGACGTGGTAGATCTTTTCCGGCTCGCCTTTGACTTTGATGCGGAACGAGCCTTCCAGAACCGTGGCGTAGATAAAGGCAGTTTTCGGATGAGTATGGGACGGCGATGCCGCTCCCGGCCCATATTCGACGACCACACCCCTCATGCTTTTGCCGGGGATGTTGGGAATCGGCCGATCAAAGACCACCGAGACCTTGCCGGCGGGTGGCTCGGCGGCCGATGCGGCGCTGATCGACAACGCTGCGAAAACGGCGCTCAACAAAAATCGAATAACCATGATTTTTCTCCTTGGCAAAAAGGGAAGGGAATGGCGCGAATGACTATCGCGCGGTCGACCGAGCGATCCAGTCTTCAAAACGGATGGCACCCAGGCGCGAGTGCTTGCCGGTGACCAGCGATTGATCGTCGAGCAACGTCCCGTAGTAGCGTGCATGCACGTCCGGTACGACCTTGCGGTTGTCCTGGCTCGCCTGCAGGAAGCGTCGGACCAATTCGTCCAGCGGCAGTGCTTCAGGCCCGCCGACATCCACTGAGCCGTTGAGCGGGGCGGCCAGAACGACGTCTGCCAGCGCCGCCACCACGTCGTCAGAAGCAATCGGTTGAATCAGCGCTGGTGGCACGCGAAGTTCATCGGCGACGGCAAAGGATTCAGCGATGCCACCGACAAATTCGAAAAACTGCGTGGCCCGCAGGATCGAGTAAGGCATGCCGGATGCCTTGATCAGGTTTTCCTGGGCCACCTTGGCGCGCATATAGCCGGCCTCGGGCAAGCGTTCACAACCGACAATCGACAGTGCAACGTGATGACGCACCCCGGCAGCTGCCTCGGCCGCCAGCAGGTTACGGCTCGAGGTTTCGAAGAAGTCGAGGACGGCCTGATCCTCCCACGACGGAGCATTGGCCACGTCGACCACAACATCGGTGCCGTCCATGGCGGCCGCCAGACCTTCGCGGGTGATGCTGTTGACGCCCGTGCTGGGGCTGGCGGCGAGCACGTCATGGCCGCGCTCGCGAAGAAGGTTCACCAGTTTCGAGCCGATGAGGCCGGAGCCTCCGATAACGACGATCTTCATGGGGTCTCTCCTCGATGACGCCAACCATTGGCGTCGTTGGAATGGAGAGTGCCGGTGCAGGGGAGAGAAGTCCTTGTGGCGACCTTGGGTTTGCCTTGTCGAACCCTTGCATTTTTGTCCAGCCAGCGCCCCGGAGTGGACGCAGTGGCGTGTTCAAGTCAGGCGTATTATCGTTCTCGACCTCTCACCATCTGTCGCCCGGGACACGGAGTTGAAGGCGCGTCGCAAAAGGACGTTCGCTGTGCCATTCACGTTTGAAGACTATGTACTGGATCAGGAACGTCGCGAGCTGACCTTGCGCGGGCAGGTCGTGGCCGTCGGCCCGCAGGTCTTCGATCTGTTGCTGCTGTTCGTCAACAACCCCGAACGCGTGCTGAGCAAGGACGAATTGCTCGGCACGGTATGGAGCGGGCGCATCGTTTCCGAGTCGACGATCACCAGCCACATCAACGCCGTGCGCAAGGCTATCGGTGATACCGGCGAGGAGCAGCGTCTGCTGCGCACGGTCGCTCGCAAGGGCTATCGTTTCATTGGCCAAGTCAGTTCCGATATGACCGAGCCGGTGCCTGACACCGACGAGGGCTCAACTGCATCTCCCCGCGTATTGGCGCTGCCGGACAAACCCTCGATCACCGTCCTGCCTTTCTACAATCTGAGCGGCGATCCCGAACAGGATTACTTTGCCGACGGCGTCGTGGAGGACATCATCGCGGCGTTGTCGCGTCTGCGCTGGTTGTTCGTCATCGCACGCAATTCGAGCTTCACGTTCAAGGGGCGCACGGTAGATGCCCAAGGAGTCGGGCAGGAACTGGGCGTGCGCTATGTGCTGGAAGGCAGTGTGCGCAAATGCGGAAACCGGGTGCGCATCACCGGGCAACTGATCGACGCCACGAGCGGGGCACACATCTGGGCCGAGCGTTTCGAAGGCACCCTCGACGACATCTTCAAGCTGCAGGATCAAATCACCGAAAGTGTCGTCGGGGCCATCGCGCCACAACTGGAGCGCGCGGAGATCGAGCGCGCCAAACGCAAACCGACGGAAAGCCTGGACGCCTACGATTACTACTTGCGCGCCATGGCAAAGCTGCACAGCGGCACCCAGGAGGCCATCGAGCAGGCGCTGCCGATGTTCTACAAGACCCTCGAACTCGATCCGGAATTCGCATCGGCCTATGGCATGGCCGCCTGGTGCCACTTCTGGCGCAAGCTCAATGGCTGGATGACGGATCGGCCGGCCGAGATCGCCGAGGGCATTCGCCTGGCGCGTCTGGCGGTTACGCTGGGGCGCGATGACGCTGTGGCGTTGACGCGCGGCGGACATGCGCTTGCGCACCTGGCGGGGGATGTGGACGCCGGCATCGCATTGCTCGACCGCGCGCGCCTGCTCAATCCCAATCTCGCACCCGCGTGGTTTCTTGGCGGAATTCTGCGTGCGCTTCGCGGTGAAACCGCGCCGGCCATCAAGGACTTGAACCATGCTGCGCGCTTGAGCCCGCTGGACCCGGAAATGTTCAGAATGCACGTCGGCATGGCTCTGGCGCATTACTTCGCCGGGGACTTCGAGGCCTCGGCAGATTTCGCCGAAAAAGCCTTGGGCAACCTGCCCACGCTGCTGGTAGCTGCGGCGCTGGTAGCGGCCAGTCATGCGCTGGGCGGGCGTCCGGATAAAGCCCGCTGGGCGATGCAGCGTTTGCAGACGCTGAATCCGGTGTTGCGCCTTGGCCACCTCAAGGACTGGCTGCCGATTCAACGGCCCGAGGATTTTGCCCGGTTCATTGAAGGGCTTCGACTCGCGGGGTTGCCGGAGTGATGGCTTGAGTGTACCTGCTCCGATCTCGCGGACATGCACGGCGGTACCGGGCCTAAGCTAATACCAAAACGGTATTTGTTTGTTGTTTTTAAGATCGTTTAGCTTTTACTGACTCACCAATCAGACTTTCAAATAATAGAACCCTCGATTGCCATGACGGCACGCGCTGAATCGATCAAAGGCTCTGCAGAATTTTCTTGCTGATGGGCGCCACACACTGGCCCATCGACTTTAAGGATTTGTATGAGTGCGCCTGTCGCCGTGGCCTCCGAGCCGCTGATTCGTGTACGTGAACTGAGCAAGACCTTCGGCTCGAATCGCGCGCTGGATCGGGTCAGTCTGGAGATTTATCCCGCCGAAGTGGTTGCGTTGCTGGGCGCCAACGGCGCGGGCAAGTCGACGCTGGTGAAGATCCTCGCCGGCAGCCAATCGGCCGACAGCGGCGAGATTCAGGTCGACGGTCAGCCCCGGCAATTCAACTCGCCGCTATCCGCTCGGCGGGTCGGCATCGTTGCGGTTCATCAACAGATCAACGAGGGCATCGCGCCGGGATTGAGCGTGGCGGAAAACCTGTTGCTCGATGAACTGTGCCGGCCGGACGGTGACTTCTGGCTCAACCGCAAACGACTGCTGGAACGCGCCGCGAACATTGCTGCCGGGCTCGGTCTGGTGCTGCCGCTGGAACAACCGATCGAACACCTCGGCCAGGCTGAGCGGCAACTGGTGGTGCTGGCCCGCGCCTTCGCTCTGCAGCCACGGTTGCTGATTCTCGACGAACCGACAGCAGCGCTCTCGGATGCCGAAGCGCAACGCCTGTTCGGCCTGATCGACACGCTGCGCAGCCGGGGCGTGGCGATCGTTTATATCTCCCATCGCCTGTCGGATCTGCAACGGGTGGCCGATCGCGCCATCGTCCTGCGTGACGGGCAACTGGCCGGTGAATTCAGTGCCCGGCAACTGCCTCAGGCACTGGAAGCCATGCTCGGTCAGGCGCTGGAGGCGCATGTCTATACGCCGCGAGCGGCCGGGCGCGAAGTGTTGAAGCTGCAAGACGTGAAACTGCTGCCGCGCACCCGAGCCTTCGACCTGACCCTGCATGAAGGCGAAGTCGTGGTGCTGAACGGATTGCTCGGTGCCGGCAAAAGCGAGATCGCCGAAGTGCTGTTCGGTCTGCGCAAACCCTTGTCCGGATCATTGCAACTGGATGGCGCCGACTGGCAACCGGGCTCGCCTCGGGAGGCGATCCAGAGTGGCGTGTTCTTCGCCGCCGAGGATCGCGCGAGCCAATCGTTGGTGCCGGACTTTTCATTGCGCCGAACCCTGACCCTGCCGTTCCTCGAACGCTTCACCCGGAGCGGTTTCATCCGCAACCGCGCCGAAGCGGCAGCGGTGGAAGCACAAGTCGCAGCGCTGGGAATCAAGACCGCTGGCATCGATGTGCCGATGGGCGCGTTGTCCGGAGGCAATCAACAGAAAGTCGTGCTCGGCCGCTGGCTGCTCGGCGAGGGCAGGGTGTTGATCCTCGATGAGCCCTTTCAAGGCGTTGATGTGCGTGCCCGACGCGAGATCGGTCAGCTGCTGCGTGATAGCGCCGACGGTCGTGCCACGCTGGTGATCTGCTCGGACGTCGATGAGGCGCTGGAGATCGCCGACCGGATTCTGCGGGTGCGCGATCACGCGGTGGTGGCCGAGTACCCGCGTGCCGGGCTGGATCGCGCCACCCTGGTCGCCGCGCTGGCCGGCACTGATCCAGAAAATTCTTTTGTTCAAGCCGCGCCAAGGAGTAGAGCGAGTGCCTGATTCGAGTTCCCTGTTGTCATCCGCCCCGGCGCCGTCCGAGCGCTTCGTGCAAGCGCTGATTCGCTACGGGCTGCTGTGGGTGCTGGCGTTGATCGTGGTGTTTTTCAGTGTCGCGGAACCGGCGTTCCTGCGGGTCGGCAACCTGTTCAGCATCTTGCAGTCGGTGTCGATTGTCGCGCTGCTGGCGCTCGGCGTGACCCTGACCATGGCCGTCGGCGGGCTGGATCTGTCGATCGGTGCGGTGGCGGCCATGAGCCTGATGATCGCCAGTTACGTGATGGTGGTGCTCGGTTGGGGCGCGGTGCCGGCGGTGCTGATCAGCCTGGCCGGTGGCGCGCTGGTCGGGCTGCTCAACGGCTGGCTGATCGTGAAGATGCGCGTGCCGGACATTCTTGCAACGCTCGGCAGCATGTTCCTGGTGATCGGCGTGCAACTGATTCCCACCGGCGGACGCTCGATTGCGGTGGGCATGACCCTGCCCAATGGCGACGAAGCCGAAGGCGCGTTCAGTGCGTTGTTTCTGGCGCTTGGGCGCGGGCGGCTGTGGGACGTCGTGCCGATTCCGGTGTTGATCACGGCGGTTGTCGCGGTGGCGGTGTGGCTGTTTCTCGAACGCACGCGCATCGGTCGGTTGTTCTATGCGATTGGCGGCAACGAGCAGGCGGCGCGTCTGGCCGGTGCGCCGGTGCAGCGCTTCAAGCTGCTCGCTTATGTGCTCTCGGCGCTGCTGGCGTCGCTCGGCGGATTGTTGTTGGCGGCGCGCCTGGGGCGCGGCGATGTCAGCTCCGGCAACGGTCTGGTGCTGGATGCACTGGGTGCAGCGCTGATCGGTTTTGCCGTACTCGGTGCGAAGAAGCCCAACGCGTTCGGCACGCTGGTCGGTGCGTTGCTGGTGGCCTCGTTGCTCAACGGCCTGACCATGCTCAACGCGCCGTATTACGCGCAGGATTTCGTCAAGGGACTGGTGCTGGTGCTGGCCCTGATGTTCACCTTCGGCCTCGCGCATCGGGCGCGCTGAGCCGGTTCATTGAAGCTTCAAGGAAAGATCCATGCACGGTTCAATCAAGCAGTTCGCACGCCATTGTCTCGCTGGTGCCTTGCTCTCGGCACTGGCGCTCAATGCCCAGGCCAAAGCCTTGCCGGGGGCGCCGGCACCGTTCGACAAAGGTCAGGTACAGATCGCGCTGGTGGGTTATCTGTTCTCCGGGGATTTCCCCGAAGCCTACCTGCGCGGCGTCGAGAGACAGACCGAAGCGCTGGGCGCCAACCTGCGGGTGTTCGACGCCCGGCAACAGGCGGCCAGCCAGGGCGAAATGATCGATCAGGCCGCCGACCTTGGCGTCGACGGGATCATCGTGCAACTGGGTCTGGCGGAAACCCTCAAGGGGCCGATTGACCGTGCGTTGGCCAAAGGCATCAAGGTGGTTGCGTTTGACGTCGACCTGAACACGCCACAAGTGACTCAGGTTGAGCAGGACCACCACGCGCTGGCGCGTCTGGCACTCGATCAAGCAGTCAAGGACAACGGCACCCGTTTCGACGCCGGGTACGTCTACATCAGCGGTTTCACACCGATGGAACGCCGCGACGAGATCTGGAGCCAGGTCAAGGCGAGCAATCCGGGGATCATCGAGAAGGCTCGATTTGGCACGCTCAATCCGCCGATTGCCAACTCGGTGGCCGATCAGGCCAGCGCCGTGCTGCGGGCCAATCCGGGAATCAGCGTGATCTTCGCGCCGTTCGACGAGTTCGCCAAAGGCGCGAAAATCGCCGTGGACGAGGCGGGTCTGAGCAGCAAAGTGAAGATCTACAGCGCCGACATTTCCACCGCCGACATCCAGATCATGAAAGAGCCGAACAGTGCCTGGGCCGCGACGGCAGCGGTCAATCCGCAAGTGGCCGGCGCGATCAGCGTGCGCAGTCTGGCGCTGCTGATCGCCGGGGAAAATCCGGGACACAAGGTGCTGGTACCGCCGACATTGATCACCCGCCAGCAACTGCTGGATCTGGACGTGAAAAACGTGCGGGATCTGGGGCAGAAACTGCCGTCCTTCGGCGATACCGCCAATGTGGCGCGAGCGTCGTGGATTCCAGTGGCGAACTGAGGAACCGACATGCACGACAAGGCTGCGCGTCTGCGCAAAAGCCGTTCGCCGCAAGCCGATGTGGCGCTGGGCGAACGGCTGCCGCCGGGGCAGGTGCTGACGGAGCGTTTCCCGATCCTGCACGAAGGCGAGGTGCCGGCGTATGACCTGGCGACGTGGTCACTGCGCCTGTTCGGCACCTTGGCAAACCCGGTCGAGCTGACCTACGCCGATCTGCAAGCGCTGCCGCAACGCTCGTTGCAATGCGACATTCATTGCGTGACACGCTGGTCGAAGTTCGACACCCGCTGGAGCGGGGTGCACCTGCAGGATCTGTTGCAGACCCTGGACATCCGGCCGACGTCGTCCTTCGTCATGGCCTACGCCGATCACGATTACCAGACCAACCTGCGTCTCGAAGATCTGTTGCACCCGGACAGTCTGCTGGCCACTCATTACGACGGTCAGCCGCTGACTGCGCAACATGGCTGGCCGCTACGTCTGGTGGTGGCAGGTAGGTACTTCTGGAAGAGCGCGAAATGGCTGCGCGGGCTCGAGTTCACCGATCAGGAGCAACCGGGCTTCTGGGAGCGCAACGGCTTTCATTTGCACGCTGATCCGTTCATTGAACAGCGCTTCAGCGGTGATGCGCTGGACATAGCCGAAGATGCCTGGCGGGAAAAGGATTTCGACTGACGGCATTTAACTTCGCGCCGAAAAAAACACAGATTAAAAACGTGCTCTACAACAGCGTGGCGTGAGTTTTTGTGCGTGATTAGTTGTTCGTTAGTTGGTTGTTCATGTTGTTGCGTAAACACAAGTGTTGCTCAGGCAACACTCCGTTCGTTGGGCATAACCTAAGCGTTATTGGTTCTTTTGCGGCGGGCGACCGCTCATCTAGGATCAGTAAACAGGGGGTTCTACTAACTTTGGGGTTCTTGCACTCTAACAGTCGATAGTTGTTCGACACACTTCGCTGCCTTTCTGAACATCAAAACTACAGCAGAAATTACCGTGCACTGATTGCCGACGCTTAATGATTCGGCAGCGGCCGGTTATTAACTGCGATTCAAGGAGCTGTCACATGATTCACCGTTCCCGTTCATTACTGGCCGTCGCTGTTGTCAGTGCGATCTGGCAACTTCCCGCACAAGCCGAAGACCCTTCTGCCCGCGCTGACGATGACACACGGTTGGGTACCGTGCTGGTCACCGGCACCCGTGGCACCGCCCGGACGGTGCTGGATTCACCGGTACCGGTGGACGTGCTGACTGCCGAAGACCTGAAGACCGCCGGCGCCAGTGACGGCGAGTTGGGTCAGGCGTTGCAGACGCTGTTGCCGTCGTTCAGTTTTCCGCGTCAATCCAACTCCGGCGGTGCCGACCATGTGCGTGCCGCGCAGTTGCGCGGCATGAGCCCGGATCAGGTGCTGGTGCTGGTCAACGGCAAGCGTCGGCACACCTCGGCGGTGGTCAACGACTCGTCGAAAATCGGTCGCGGCACGGCGCCGGTGGATTTCAACTCGATCCCGATCAGCGCCATCAAACGCATCGAAGTGCTGCGTGACGGCGCCGGTGCGCAGTACGGCTCCGACGCGATTGCCGGGGTGATCAACATCATCCTCGACGACGCCCCCGAGGGCGGTGAAGTGTCCACCAGCTACGGCGCCTATCACACCCATCAGGACGCCATTGGCAAAACCACAACCGACGGCCAGAACAGCGTCACCACTGCCAAGATCGGCACGCGGCTGGGCGAAGAGGGCGGCTTCATTCGTGGCGGTACCGAGTACAAGAATCGCAACCCGACCAACCGTGCCGGTTACGACGGTTTTGCCGACACACCGAACCAGCGCAACTACGTGATGGGCGATGGCATCGCACGGGACGTCAACCTCTGGTTCAACAGCGAATTGCCGCTGGCTGGCGGCAAGGCTTATTCGTTTGGTACCTACAACCAGCGGCACACTACAGGTGCCGAGTTTTATCGCTATCCGTCCGAGCAGCCGCAGTTCTACCCCAACGGTTATTTGCCGCAGTCGATCGGCGACAACAAGGACATCTCCGCCACGGCCGGTTTCAAAGGCCTGATCGGCGACGACTGGGACTTCGACAGCAGCGTCACCCACGGTAGCAACCGTTTCGATGGAGCCACCCGGCGCACCCTCAACGTCAGCCTGGGCGAAGACTCGCCGACCCGATTCGACACCGGCGATTACGAGTTGCGCCAGACCACCGCCAACCTCGATTTCAGCCGTGAACTGCGGCTGGGCGGACGCTCCTTCGTCCTCGCGCTCGGCAGCGAATACCGCTACGAAAACTACCTGACCTACGCCGGTGACGAGGCCTCTTACATCGGCTCCGGTGCAGACGGCGCCAACGGTTTGCGCCCGAGTGAAGAGTCGGACCTGGACCGCAACGTGTTCGGTACCTACGCCGAATTGTCCGGTGATCTCACCGACCGTTTCTTCGTCGATGCCGCCACGCGTTGGGAGCATTACGACGACGCCGGCAGCAAACTCACCGGCAAGCTCAGTGGTCGCTACAAGTTGACCGAGCAGTGGGCGTTGCGCGGTGCGATATCGAACAACTTCCGTGCGCCATCGCTGGCGCAAAGTGGCTTCCAGAGCACCACCAGCAACTTCGGCGACGGCGGCACGCTCACCGACATTCGCGTGCTCTCGGTCAACGACCCGATCGCCCGTGCCCTCGGTGCGCAGAAGCTCGATCCGGAAACTTCGAAGAACTACAGCCTCGGCCTGACGTTCCAGTTGAACGAACGTTTCGACGCGTCGCTCGACGTGTTCCGCATCGACGTCAAGGATCGCATCACGCTCTCGCAACGCATCGGCAGCGACGCGCTGGAAAGCTACATCAATGACAACTTCGGCGTGGCGGGCGTCCACGATGTGAACTTCTTCACCAACGCCGCCGACACCAGCACCCACGGCGCCGAACTGGTGCTCAACTATCACCAGCCGTTCTACGAAGGGCAACTGGGCCTGACCACCGCGTACACCTACAACCACACCAAAGTCACCAGCACCAAGGGCACGCCGTCGCAACTGACCGCGTTGGGGATCGGCAACGATGCACTGGTCGGCGTCGAGGAAACCAACACCCTCACCGATGCGGCACCGAAGGATCGCTTCGTGTTTTCTGCCAACTGGGCCAGCGAACATTGGGGTTTGCTCGGCCGTCTGACTCGTCAGGGCGAGACCACCCGGGTGTTCGATTTCGGCGATTCGCAGCCTGAGCAAACCTACGGCGCGGTGTGGCAACTGGATGCCGAGGTGACCTACAAATTCACCCCGAAATTCAGCGTCGCCCTGGGCGGCAACAACCTGACCGACAACTACCCGGAACGCTCCGGCTCGGCCATCAACTACGGCGGCAACCTGCCGTACGACGTGCTCTCGCCGATCGGCACCAACGGCGCTTACTACTACGCCACCGCCACCTACGGCTTCTGAGTCTTGCCGCCAAGGATGGCGGATCATCAGCGGGAACCTTCATGACTCAAACCAATGGCCCCAAGCGGCATCTGCCGGTATTCCAGGCATTGCTGATCACGCTGGGCATGGTCATCACTACCGACATCCTCAAAACCGCGCCGACCGTTGCCTTGAACGTCGGGCCGGAACATTTCTATTGGGTCTGGGTCCTCGGCGGATTGGCGTCGATGGCCGGGGCCTTGTGCTTCGCCGAGATGGCCACCGCATTTCCGCACCCGGGCGGTGACTATCATTTCCTGCGCACCGCCTATGGCGAGCGCATGGGTTTCCTGTTCGCCTGGTCGCGCTTCTCGGTGATGCACACCGGGTGGATCGCGTTGTCGGCGTTCATGTTCGCCGATTATTTCAACGCGGTTTTTCCGCTGGGACAGTACGGATCGGGACTGTTTGCCGGCGCGATCATTGCCGCACTGGTGCTGCTGAATCTGACGGGCAAGCACATCGGTTTCATCACCCAGACCGTGCTGGTGGGGCTGCTTGCTGTGGGCTTTCTGAGCATTGCCAGCGCCGGTGTGTGGCTGGTGTGGCAGGGCGTCGAACCGCTGGCGCCGAGTGCGCCGGTCACACCTGAGCACACGGGGGCGGCAGGATTTTCCGCTGCGATGATCTTCGTGTTTCTGGCCTTCGGCGGCTGGAGTGATGCGGCGACGCTGTCCGCCGAAGTGCGCGATGGCCGGCGCGGAATCTTCATCGCCATGCTCGGTGCACTGACGGTGTTGATGGCGATCTACCTGGCACTGAACTGGGCGTTCGTCCAAGGCCTGGGGTTCGAAGGCCTGGCCGCGAGCAACGCGCCGGCGGTGGAGTTGTTGAACCGCGCATTCGGTGCGCCGGGTGTGATGCTGATTCTGTTGATGGTCGGTATCGCGGCCATCGCCACCATCAATTCAACGCTGTTGGTCGGTGCCCGCACAACGTACGCCGCTGCCCGCGACGTGCCGCAACTGCGTCGCTTCGGTGAATGGGACGAACGCGATGGCGTGCCGCGCAAGGCCTTGCTGGCCGAGGGCGCGGTGGCGTTGTTGCTGGTGTTGTTCGGCAGTTTTACCCAGAGCGGTTTCAACACCATGGTCGAGTACCTGACGCCGGTGTACTGGTTGTTCCTGAGTTTGAGCAGCCTGGCGTTGATCATCCTGCGCAAGCGTTTTCCCGAGGTGCCACGGCCGATCAGGGTGCCGCTTTATCCGGTTTTGCCGCTGCTGTTTTTTGGGTTGTGCGTGTACATGCTGTATTCCAGCGTGACGGTGGTGGGGTTGGGGGCGTTTC
>NZ_JBYTBO010000035.1:0-29285 GCF_058789255.1 Pseudomonas sp. FW215-R2 | reverse complement strand
GAACCCGCCCTCCCCGCACGCTGATCAAATGCACGCAGGCGCCACCGGGGTTGACGAAAGCTGCGATCACATCGATATCGCCAGTCCCGCCTTCCATGCTCTGCTGATCCTGAACCCGACGCAGCAATGCAATCTGATCGCGCAGCTCCGCAGCGCGCTCGAACTCGAGATTGATTGCAGCCTCTTCCATCGCCGTGGACAGTTCATTTGTCAGTGCATGACTGCGCCCCTCGAGGAACATCACCGAGTGCCGCACGTCTTCGGCGTACACCTCGGGCTCGACCAGCCCGACACAGGGAGCCTTGCAGCGTTTGATCTGGTACTGCAGGCACGGACGCGTCCGGTTCTTGTAGTAGCTGTCTTCGCACTGACGTACAAAGAATGTCTTCTGCAGAAGGCTGAGGCTTTCGCGAATTGCCCCTGCACTCGGATAAGGCCCGAAGTACTTACCCTTGGCCTTCTTGGCACCGCGATGAATGCTCAGGCGAGGGAATTGTCCGTCAGACAGAAACACATACGGATAAGACTTGTCGTCGCGCAACAGGATGTTGTACGGCGGCCGCCACTCCTTGATCAGCGTTTGCTCAAGCAGCAGGGCTTCGGTTTCGTTAGCGGTAATGGTAGTTTCGACCTGGGCGATTCGCCCGACCAGCGCGGCGGTTTTAGGTGCCAGTCCGGTTTTTCGAAAGTAACTGGCCAGGCGCTTCTTCAGATTCTTGGCCTTGCCGACGTACAACAGACGCGCATCGCTGTCGAACATGCGGTAAACGCCGGGGCGCCCGCTGACAGTCGACAGGAAGGCGCCGGAATCGAATGTTTCAGTCATGGTCAGAGGCTGGCATCAACCATGCCGTGACGAACTGCCAGAAGCGTCAGCTCGACATCACTGCTGATCGAAAGCTTCTCGAAAATGCGATAACGGTAGGTGTTTACGGTTTTTGGCGACAGGCACAATTTGTCGGAAATGATCTGCACCTTCTGGCACCCGACAATCATCAAGGCAATCTGGATTTCCCGCTCCGACAAGGCATCGAACGGAGAGTCGTTGGTTGGCTGGAAGGACTTGATCGCCAGTTGCTGGGCAATCTGCGGACTGATGTAGCGCTGACCGGCAAAGACCAGGCGGATGGCCTGTACCATTTCCGGCAATCCAGCACCCTTGGTCAGGTAACCCGCGGCTCCCGCCTGCAGCAATCGGGTAGGA
Organism: Pseudomonas sp. FW215-R2; assembly: GCF_058789255.1. Lineage (NCBI taxonomy): Bacteria > Pseudomonadati > Pseudomonadota > Gammaproteobacteria > Pseudomonadales > Pseudomonadaceae > Pseudomonas > Pseudomonas sp. FW215-R2. The sequence continues at coordinate 28,081 of NZ_JBYTBO010000035.1, read as the reverse complement.
AACGGATCTTCTTCGCACACGGTGACTGCAACCACCTTGATGTCCGGATGGCTGCGCAACAGTTTGCGCGTGGCTTCCAGGCCGCCGATGCCAGGCATCTTGACGTCCATCAGCACCACGTCTGGCTTCAGCTCACGGGCCTTGATAAGGGATTCTTCCCCGGACTCGGCCTGGCCAACCACTTGCAGGCCATCGATATCGGCCAGCATCCGTGTAATGCCCGTACGAACGAGATCATGGTCATCGACCACTAGCACCCTAATCAAGCAGACACCTCGCGATATGGTCTTATTGGGATGCCGGACACCTTAGCAAAAAGTGCCAGACAGACCTAGCGGCAAGCAGCATATAAAAAGTTTCAATTCATCATTCAGGGCTTGCCGGCCGTGCGTTTCAGAGCACACGTGTACTGAATTCGAGATGCATCCTCAGGAAACACTCGTCCTCGCCCTGCACAACCATTCCCTTTCTGCGATACAGGTTTTGCGCCGGATTGTTCTTGAACACTGTCAGACGCAATGCCGGGCGACGTTCAAGGTGCGCAATTGCAACAATCTGATCGATCGCCCAGGAACCTGCACCTTGTCCCTGAAATCCCCCGCAGACCTGTAACTCGCGAATGTACAACGCGCGGGCATCACGACTGAGGCTGAAATAACCTACTGGCCTGCCTTCGCATTCGATCATCCAGTTTTCGCGCCCGGCCCAGGCGATATCGAAAGCTTCGTCCTGCCACAGCAGATCGTAGCTGATGTAATAGCGGAGCATGTTCTGGCAAGTGATTTCTCGCGTAAACGACAGGTCATCGGGCGTCGCCGGTCGCAAATGAAACCTTGTTTGCACATCCACCACCTTCATGCCTTGCCCTCCCCTGATGCCAACCTCGACGCGACTCAACCTTGAACCGCTGAAAACGGCAGAGTGTGTCATAGCTTGCCGAAGGCTCAACCGATAGAGGACGTCTTGTACCTTCAATAGCATTTTCTGATTGCTGACGCGCATCAGGCTCTAGTAAGCTCGGCGCATTCATCGGAGACACATCATGTTCAACGCCCTTGCACAGCTTCTTGCCACCAGCGCCCAGCGCTCGGTTGCGGCTGCGCGCGTGAACAACATTTGCGCTCCAGCCAGCTTTTATTTTGGGTATTGGTTTAGCCACTGGCGCGCCTGATACCCACACGGCGCCCATATAGACGGGTCGCCTACCAGAGAATTCTCAACCCCCGGTCGGCCTCCCGACCGGGGGTTTTGTTTTTTCAGGCCCTGAACTTTCAGCGACACACCAGACATTTGAGGAATCACGACATGAACTACGCCACTTATTACCGCTACGACAGTTTTACCGCCTGGCGATTTAGCAGCCTCCGCTCGGGACAGCCTGCCGCCTCCGATCGGTCACCCACAGGTGGCAAGCCAACACATGTAGCCAATACGGCCAACTGTCGAACACCCCAATAGGGCCGAGTCGGCGGGAAAGACCCGCGACCAGCCCAGGAAGACCGAATATGAACTCGTCCGTTTCTGCTCTGCCACTGTCCACCCTGAACCCGGCCAACGAAGCATTGACCCTGCGTCTGCCCAGTTCGCTGCAACTCAAGCAGCAATTGCCCCTGAGCAATGCCTTGAACCAGCAGGTTGCCAATCACCGCCAGGCCATCCGCGCCATTCTCAACGGCGAAGACCACCGCTTGCTGGTCGTTGTTGGCCCTTGCTCCATTCACGATCCCGAATCAGCACTCGAATACGCCGAAAAACTTGCCCGACTGGCCAACGACGTCAGTCAGGAAATGCTGCTCGTGATGCGTGCCTACGTCGAAAAACCCCGCACCACCGTCGGCTGGAAAGGTCTCGCTTACGATCCCCATCTGGACGGCAGCGACGACATGGCCGCCGGCCTGACGTTGTCACGCGAACTGATGCTGGAAATGATCCGCCTCGGCCTGCCTGTTGCCACCGAACTTCTGCAACCCATGGCTGCTGGCTACTTCGACGACCTGCTCAGTTGGGTTGCCATCGGTGCGCGAACAACCGAATCACAGATTCATCGCGAGATGGCCAGCGGACTCAGCATGCCAGTCGGCTTCAAGAACGGCACCGATGGCGGAGTATCCATTGCCGTCGACGCAATGCGCTCAGCGGCTCATCCACATCGTCATTTCGGCGTAGACAGCCAGGGCCATCCGGCAATCATTCCGACTTCGGGCAACCCGGACACGCACCTGGTCCTGCGCGGCGGCCATCACGGGCCGAACTACGACCGCGCCAGCGTTTCCCGAATCCATACCGAACTGAGCCGCCTGAAAATCCCGAGCCGGATCATGGTCGATTGCAGTCACGCCAACAGCGGCAAGGACCCTCTGCGTCAGCCGGAAGTATTCAACGATGTGCTGGAACAACGCCTGCAAGGCGATCGCTCACTGGTCGGCATGATGATCGAGTCGCACCTGTTCGAAGGATGCCAGCCTCTGAGCGAGTCGTTGCGTTACGGCGTTTCCGTGACCGATGGCTGCCTGGGCTTCAGTGCCACGGAACACCTGCTGCTCAATGCAGCCGACCGCCTTCGGACACAACCTCTGCCTTGATTGCAAAAGCAGCCTTCCGTAGCAGATACGCGCGGAAGGCTGTTTGATCATTCCTGTACGTGCAACAAGACACCCTCGGAAACCTGGCTGACATCGTCCAGTCGCTCGACGGAATAAGACACACGCACGACCGTATTGATGTGTTCACGCCAGAATCGATGGGGAACGATAAAGACGATCGGCTCAACTTCCATCCCGCTGCTGATTTCCCGATCATCACGATGAAAGAAGAACTCTCCATCGCACTTGAGATAAACCAGCTCTCCAACCTCCAGCTGCGCATTGCCGATCACCACACTGACACCGTCAATCGTGTCCTTTACGTCGAGCACGCTGCCTTCCGCCTCCAATACTTGTGGCGCGGCCAGTTCGCCCCGCACCAGCGGAGCAATGTTGACTCGCATAACCCCTGACTCACGAATCGCACCACTTTTCTGTTCTATGCAGTACTGAACCACCACCTCTCCACCCAGGTGCGGGGCGATGAATTGTGGGTTGACACCGAATACCAGCGGCTCTCCAACAGCAAAGGATTCGACGATCAGACAGTCCCGAAAGGAAGCGTGCTCTACGGGACCTTGCCAGATCAACGCCACCCGGTCTCCCGCTGTCATTCCGGCGTAAGGCTGCAGGGTGACCGTGGTTCCATCGATGACACGCGCAGGCTCAAGACTCCCTCCGACAGCATCATCAATGATGGCCGGCAGCAGACTGTAACGAACATCTCCGACATCCAGTCGTTCTCGAGCGGAGGTCACCGGCATCGGCCTTGAAGCGCTGGTCAATGTCCAGAAGACCTCCAGTGATCCGCCGTCCAATGCCGCGATGTGAGGGTTTCTGACGACAAATACAATTTCCTTTCCCAACTGGGCTTCGCTGATGAATCGAACGCCTTCGTTTCGGTACGGCATGCCCTCGATATCAAGACCGTGCCAGCTCAATACCACCCTGTCGCCGCAAGCCATATCGGGATAAGGCGCAATCCGCACGACGACCTTGTTCCGCGAGGGATCAAGAACCGCATCCTCCACAGCGTCGAGGGTGACTGCGGGCAGTGAGTCAACCGGCTCATGACTGCAAGACTGCCCGGATGACTCGATCATTGTTGCGACCAAAGCGTTGCCTTGCGTTGCTTCCTGCGCGTTCTGCGTATTCATTCGTAGCTCCATTCCCTGGAAATACCCTGCAGCTGGCTTGCTGCGTCGAAGAGCCTCTATTCAAGCCGCTTCATCAACAATTTAATGTCGTCCGTTCGCTGTGCAGAACGCGGGCAAGTGCATCACATGAAGTAGGCAACGGCAGGAAAAACACATGGGGCAACGCAGGAGATGTCCAAACATTCCGATCTGGACTTCAAACATCAGGGAAGTTTCGTTCAGGTGCTGATCCAGTTTCCGGTGCTGAACCGGGACTCTTCATACATCGTGAGCTCCACGGCTGTTTTAGAGTGGCACCGTGTAAATATCGATGAAGTTCTGCGATCAAGGATGAAAAATGCAACGAAATGCCACAACTCTTTATCCCATCCTGCTGGTGCACGGTCTGTTCGGATTCGAGCACATCGGCCCTTTTGAGCTGTTCCACGACGTCAAACAGGCGCTGAAGGCCGTCGGCGTACAGGTGTTCGTGCCGCACCTGTCAGCCATTCATGACAATGAAGTACGAGGCAAACAACTGCTCGGGCAGATTGATTCTGTGCTCAGAGGCACAGGTGCGAGCAAAGTCAACCTGATCGGTCATAGTCAGGGCGCATTGGCGGCTCGCTATGCCGCAGCGGTTGCCCCGCAAAGGGTTGCTTCCGTGACTTCGGTCAGTGGACCGAACCACGGCTCGGAGCTCGCGGATTTCTTGCGCAAGGCACTGATTCCCGGAAGGTTGCCGGAGAACGTTGCGCAGAATGTGGCCACCCTGTTTTCCGACCTTCTATGCCTGCTCGGTGGAACCACAGTCCTGCCGAAAAATGCGCTGGCCGCATTGAATGCACTGACGACCGAAGGGGTCGGGGATTTCAATGACAAATATCCGCAAGCCCTGCCAGAGAGCTGGGGCGCGCAGGGAGCCGAGAGGGTCAATGGCGTCCGCTACTATTCCTGGAGCGGCGTTGTGCCGGAAATGAATCTGCAAACATTCGATCCTGTTCATGGCATTTGCCGGTCGCTGTCGCAGTACTTCATCACCGAGCCCGGCCAGAACGACGGGATTGTCGGCCGCTTCAGCTCTCATCTGGGCACCGTGATCCGTTCCGACTACCCATTTGATCACTTGCGCAGCTTGCGTCGGGCCACCGGTGAGCCTGCCGGCTCAGCCGATTCGATCCAGTTGTACGTCGAGCACGCCTTGCGCCTGCAGGCAGCTAATCTCTGAGAGCCGGCCTCAAACAGCCGAACGGAACTTTGCCGAGAAATCGGCCACTGAATCCGGTAGGCTCCACCCTTTACTGATTTGATTGGAGATTTTTCCCATGGCTAAAGCCACCGCCCGCCACATCCTGGTTTCCAGCGAAGACAAGTGCAACGAACTCAAGGCCCAGATCGAAGCCGGCGCCGATTTCGCTGAAGTCGCCAAAGCCAACTCCACCTGCCCGTCCAGCCGTCAGGGCGGTGATCTGGGCTCGTTCGGCCCGGGCCAGATGGTCAAGGAATTCGATACCGTGGTTTTCAGCGCCCCGATCAATGTCGTCCAGGGCCCGGTCAAGACCCAGTTCGGTTATCACCTGCTGGAAGTCACCAGCCGTCAGGACTGATCCTTCGTCCGCTGAGCTGTGTAACGGCCCGCCAGATGGCGGGCCGTTGTGTTTTGGTTACACCACGCGACTGGCGAACAGCGCTGCGCTCGCGTACAAATTGCGCTTATCGATTACCCGGCTCTAAGGCTGACAATGCGACTGGCTTTCTCCACTTTGATGTTCACTGCCGTGGCTCTGCTGCTGAGCGCCGCCGGTGTGAGCGCTGCACCGCAGCATGCATTGACCGTTTACGGCGAACCGGCAAAGTACCCGGCCAATTTCAGTCACTTCGACTACACCAATCCGCAGGCCCCCAAAGGCGGAACGATGCGTCGCTCGGCGATCGAAATCGGTCACTTCGACCATGTCCTGCCCTATATCGACAAAGGCATCGGCGTCACCCAGATCGATGGCCTGCTGTATTCCCCGCTGGCCCAGCGTTCGATGGACGAGCCCTACACCGTCTACGGACTGGTGGCACAAAAGATGGAGCGTTCCGAGGACGGTTTGTCCCTACGCTTCTTCATCAACCCCAAGGCACGCTTCGCCGACGGCAAACCGATCACCGCCGAAGACGTGCGCTACACCTACGACTTGCTGATGACCCAGGGCAGCCTGCGCTATCGCACCCAGTTCGCCGACGTCAAAGGCGTCGAAGTCGAGGCGCCGCTCACCGTGCGCTTCGATTTCAAAAGCAATGAAAACCGCACCTTGCCGCTGGATATCGCAACCCTGCCGGTGTTTCCCGAGCATTGGTGGAAGACCCGGGATTTCGCTGGCGGTGGCGGCTATGAACCTCCGCTGGGCAGCGGCCCGTACCGAGTCGGAAAAGTCGACTCCGGACGCAGTATCACCTTCGAGCGCAATGGCGACTGGTGGGGCAAGGACTTGCCGGTCAGCCGCGGGCTCTACAATTTCGATCACTTCAGCATCGAGTACTTCGGCGACACCGATGTCGCCCGCCAGGTGTTGCGCGGCGGCGCCTACGACTACAACCGCGAATTTTCCGCTACCGGCTACTCGATCGGCTACGACAGCCCGGCCCTGAGCGACGGGCGCCTGCAGAAGGCTCACCTGGCAACCGAGGCGCCGCAATCGGCCCAGGGCTTCGTGTTCAACCTGCAAAAACCGATGTTCCAGGACCGCCGCGTACGTCAGGCCCTGGCCATGCTCTGGGACTTCGAATGGAGCAACCGGCAGATGATGCGCAACATGTACATCCGCCAGCAGAGTTACTTTTCCAACAGCGCCCTCGCTGCCAGTGAACTGCCAGACGCCGCCGAACTGAAGATCCTTGAACCACTGCGCGGACAAATCCCCGACGAGGTATTCACGAAGGTCTTCGAGGCGCCGAAAACCGACGGCAGCGGACTGATCCGTGACAAGCAGCTTCAGGCACTCGAACTGCTTGAACAGGCGGGCTGGAAACCCGACGGCGACCAATTGGTCAACGCGCAGGGCGAGCCGCTGAGCTTCACCTTCCTGGTCAGCCAGAACGGCATGGACCGACTGCTGCTGCCCTACAAGCGCACGTTGAAACAGATCGGCATCAATCTCGATATCCGCCGCATCGACTCCTCGCAATACGTCAACCGGCTGATGAGCCGCGATTACGACATGATTGTCACGGGCTACCCGGTCACCACCTCACCCGGTGGTGAACTGCTCAACTACTTCGGGTCCGCCTCGGCCAACGATCCCGGCGCCAACAACTACATGGTGCTGAAAAACCCGGCGGTCGACACCTTGATCAATGGTCTGATCCGCGCCTCGACCCAGCCAGATATGCTGCATTACGCCCACGCGCTGGACCGGGTGCTGCAATGGAACTACTACTGGATCCCCAATTATTACCCGCCCGGCACCTCGACCGTCTGGTGGAACCGCTTCGGCATCCCGACCGTGCAGGCGAGCAATGACGAAGCGATCGAGAGCTGGTGGGAAATCAGCAGCACGCCGCTGACCAACCAGCAGATGACGGCCGAGAAGATCAGCCGTGGCAGACCCGGAGGGCCGCACTGATGTGGGCTTACATACTGCGGCGTCTGCTGCTGATCATCCCGACCCTGGTGATCATTCTGCTGGTCAACTTCGTGATCATCCAGGCCGCCCCTGGCGGTCCGGTGGAACAGGCCATCGCTCATTTGCAAGGCATCGGTGGCGCCAATGTCGGCGGTGGTGCAAGCGAAACCATGAGCAGCACCTCCCGCGCCAGCCGGGGCCTTGATCCGCAGCTGATCAAGGACATCGAAAAACAGTACGGCTTCGACAAACCGGCCCATGAACGCCTGTGGCTGATGCTCAAGAACTACGCGCAGCTGGATTTCGGCAAGAGCTTCTTCCGGGGCGCCACGGTCACCGACCTGATCCTGCAGAAAATGCCGGTGACCATTTCCCTCGGGTTGTGGGCGACGCTGATCACCTATCTGGTATCGATCCCGCTGGGCATTCGCAAAGCCGTGCACCACGGCAGTCATTTCGATATCTGGAGCAGTACGGCGATCATCATCGGTTACGCGATGCCGGCGTTTCTGTTCGCGATGTTTCTGATCGTTGTGTTTGCCGGCGGTACGTCGCTGAACTGGTTTCCGGTGCGCGGGCTTGTTTCGGACAACTTCGAGTCGCTGTCGACGCTGGGCAAGGTTGCCGACTACTTCTGGCACCTTGTTCTGCCGGTCACTGCACTGGTGATTGGTGGCTTCGCGACCCTGACCATCCTCACCAAGAACTCGTTCCTCAATGAAATCACCCGTCAGTACGTGGTCACCGCCCGCGCCAAAGGCCTGAGCGAACGCCGGGTGCTGTATGGCCATGTGTTTCGCAACGCGATGTTGCTGGTGGTGTCGGGCATCCCCCAGGCGTTCATCAGTGTGTTCTTCGCCGGCTCGTTGCTGATCGAGGTGATTTTCTCCCTCGACGGCCTTGGGCGCATGAGCTACGAAGCGGCCGTATCCCGCGACTATCCGGTGGTGTTTGGTTCGCTGTTCATCTTCACCCTGTTCGGCCTCCTGATAAAACTGATCGGCGACCTGTGCTACACGCTGGTCGATCCGCGCATCGACTTCGCCGCGAGGAATGCCTGATGTTCAAGCTCTCGCCTCTGGGCCGTCGCCGTTTCGAACGCTTCAAGAAAAACCGTCGGGGCTGGTGGTCGCTGTGGTTGTTCATTGGTCTGTTCGTGATCAGCCTCGGTGGCGAACTGATCGCCAACGACAAACCGCTGGTCGTCAGCTATCAGGGCCAGTGGTATTTCCCGGTGTTCAAGCGCCACACCGAACAGGAATTTGGCGGCCAGTTGCCGTTCCAGGCCGATTACCGCAGCGACTACGTCCAGAATCTGATCCGCAAGGACGGTGGCTGGTTGCTGTTTCCGCCGATCCCGTTCAGTGATGACACACCGAACTACGACCTCAACAAACCGGCGCCGAGCCCACCGACTTCGGTCAACTGGCTGGGCACCGACGATCAGGCGCGGGACGTACTGGCACGGGTGATTTTCGGCGCGCGAGTGTCGATCCTGTTCGCGCTGATGCTGACCTTTGTCAGCGCCCTGATCGGCATCGCGGCCGGCGCCCTGCAAGGCTATTACGGCGGCTGGATCGACTTGCTCGGTCAGCGTCTGCTCGAAGTCTGGTCGGGGCTGCCGGTGCTGTACCTGCTGATCATTCTGTCGGGGTTTGTCGAGCCGAACTTCTGGTGGCTGCTGGGGATCATGGCACTGTTTTCATGGCTGGCGCTGGTGGATGTGGTACGGGCCGAATTCCTGCGCGGGCGCAACCTCGAATACGTCAAGGCTGCGCGGGCGCTGGGCCTGACCGACCGCAAGGTGATCTTCCGGCACATCCTGCCCAATGCGATGAATGCCACGTTGAGCTACCTGCCGTTCATTCTGACCGGGGCGATTTCCACCCTGACCGCGCTGGATTTCCTGGGTTTCGGCATGCCCGCCGGCAGTGCGTCGCTGGGCGAGTTGATCGGCCAGGGCAAACAGAACCTGCAAGCACCGTGGCTGGGATTGACGGCGTTTTTCACCCTCGCGTTGATTCTGTCCTTGTTGGTATTTATCGGCGAAGCGTTGCGCGATGCCTTTGACCCGCGCTCATGAACGGATCCTTGAAATGACTGACAACCTGATCGAAATCCGTGACCTCAGCGTCGCCTTCAATGGCCAGACCGTGGTGCGCAATCTGTGCCTGGACATCCGCCCCGGCGAGTGTCTGGCACTGGTCGGCGAGTCGGGGTCGGGCAAATCGGTGACAGCCCACTCGATCCTGCAACTGCTCCCGGACAGCGAAGCCCAGACCACCGGCAGCATTCGCTATCGCGGCCAGGAGCTGGTGGGAGCTGATCCCAAGACCTTGCGCGACTTGCGGGGCAACCGCATCGCGATGATCTTCCAGGAGCCGATGACCTCGCTCAACCCGCTGCACACCATCGAAAAGCAGATTGGCGAAACCCTGCTGCTGCACCGAGGCCTGGGCGGCAAAGAGGCGCAGAAACGCATTCTCGAACTACTCGAACTGGTTGGCATCCAGAAACCGAAAGAACGGTTGAAGGCTTACCCCCACCAATTGTCCGGCGGCCAGCGACAACGCGTCATGATCGCCATGGCCCTGGCCTGCGAACCGGAACTGTTGATCGCCGACGAGCCGACCACGGCCCTCGACGTCACCGTGCAGCGCAAGATTCTGGTGCTGCTCAAATCCCTGCAACAACGGCTTGGGATGTCGCTGCTGCTGATCAGCCACGATCTCAATCTGGTGCGCAGCATCGCCCAGCGGGTATGCGTGATGAAGGCCGGGGAAATCGTTGAGCAGGCACCGTGCGAAACCCTGTTTACAGAGCCGAAACACCCCTATAGCTGCGTGTTGCTCAATGCTGAACCTGAGGGTGAAGCGCTTCCCCGGGATGAACGGGAAAACGTGCTGGAAGTTGAAGATCTGCGGGTCGACTTCGCGGTCGGCGGCGGGCTGTTCCAGCGCAAGCAATACCTGCGTGCCGTTGACGGTATCAGCCTGAACATCCAGCGTGGCAAAACGTTGGGCATCGTCGGTGAATCCGGCTCGGGCAAGTCAACGCTGGGTCAGGCAATCCTGCGCTTACTCGATTCCGAAGGCAGCATCCGCTTTCAGGGCCAGTCCCTCGATGACCTGAACCAGAAGCAAATGCGCCCATGGCGCCGGCAGATGCAGGTAGTGTTTCAAGACCCCTTCGGCAGCCTCAGCCCGCGCATGTCGGTGGCACAGATCATCAGCGAAGGGCTGGAGGTACACTGCCAGTCCACCGCCGATGAGTGCGACGCACAGGTGATTCGGGTGCTCAAGGAAGTCGGCCTCGACCCCGACAGCCGTCATCGCTACCCCCACGAATTTTCCGGTGGCCAGCGTCAGCGCATCGCCATTGCCCGGGCACTGGTGCTCAAACCGGCACTGATCCTGCTCGATGAACCCACTTCGGCGCTGGATCGCACCGTGCAGAAACAGGTGGTCGCCCTGCTCCGCCAGCTTCAGGAAAAACATGGCCTGACCTACCTGTTCATCAGCCACGACCTGGCGGTGGTACGCGCCCTGGCCCACGACATGATCGTGATCAAGGACGGCAAAGTGGTCGAACGCGGCGCCAGTCACGACGTGTTCGACTCGCCGCAGCATCCCTATACCAAAGAGCTGTTGGCGGCGGCGCATCCGGGATAGGCATAATCGCGCCACCTGACTTCCGCCAATGGACGCCGCCATGAACACCACTGAAAGCCTCAAGGATTACCAACGGGTTCGCACGCTGGCGATCCGTTCGTTGTTCGAGATCATCGAGCAATCGAGCGAAGGCACGGTGATTGTCGACCGCGACGCCAACATCGTCTGGATGAACGAGCGCTATGCCCGGCGCTTCGGGCTCGACTCTGCGGCCGGCGCCATCGGCAAACCTTGCGAAAGCGTGATACCGGGCAGTCTGCTGCGTGAAGTGGTGCGCACCGGGCGACCGATTCTGCTGGACATGCAGGACACGCCGAAAGAACCGCTGGTGGTGATGCGCCTGCCGATCCATGACGACGCGGGATCGGTGATCGGCGCCATCGGCTTCGCCCTGTTCGATGAACTGCGCAGCCTGTCGCCGATGCTCAAGCGCTACCTGAGCATGCAGGAAGAGCTGGCCTCGACCCGCTCGTTGCTGCGCGCCCGGCAGACCAAATACAACTTCGCCCACTTCATCGGCACCAGCGCGGCCAGCCTGGAGGTCAAGCGCCGTGCCCGTCGCAGCGCGAGTGCGGAGTCGCCGGTTCTGCTGCTGGGCGAGACCGGCAGCGGCAAGGAGTTGCTGGCCCAGGCGATCCACGGCGCTTCACCCCGAGCGCACAAGGCGTTCGTCAGCATCAATAGCGCGGCGATTCCCGAAGCGCTGCTCGAAGCCGAGTTCTTCGGCACCGCGCCCGGCGCCTTCACCGGTGCCGACCGCAAGGGCCGCACCGGCAAATTGCAGATTGCTCAGGGCGGGACGCTGTTTCTCGACGAAATCGGCGACATGCCGCTGCCACTGCAAAGCAAGTTGTTGCGGGTGCTTCAAGAAAAAGAATTCGAACCCGTAGGTTCCAACGACGTGATCCAGAGCGATGTGCGGGTGATTGCCGCGACGTCGACGGATCTGGAGGCGGCGATCAAGCGCGGCGAGTTCCGCGCCGACTTGTACTACCGGCTCAATGTGCTGCCGATTCAGGTGCCGCCACTGCGTGAACGGCTGGACGATTTGCCAGCCCTAAGTGAAGCGATTCTTGAAGAGCTGCGCAGCCAGCATGAACTCAATCGCGAAGCCCTGGAGCTGCTGGGGCAGCACGCCTGGCCGGGGAACATTCGCGAATTGCGCAACGTGCTGGAACGAGCAGCGTTGCTCAGTGATGACTTGATGCTGACGGCGAGCGACATTCGCGCGGCGATTGGTACGTTTACGCCGGTCGAGCGAGCATCGACGTCAGTGTCAGAGCCAACAGGCAACGAGACCTTCAGCCAGGCTCGGGAGCGTTTTGACCGGCAGTTGATTCAATCGACCCTCGCGCAATGCGAGGGCAAGGTGATTGAAGCGGCTGAGCGATTGGGGCTTGGGCGTTCGACGCTGTACAAGAAGATGATTGCGCTGGGGATTGCAGAGTCTCAATAAAGAGACACAAATCTCCATAAAGGGACGAGATCGAAAACTTCGCGAGCAGGCTCACTCCCACAGGGAAAAACGTCCAACTGTGAGAGCGGGCTTGCCCGCGAAGTCGCCCGCCCAGACATAAAAGTCTCAAAACAGAGACGAAATCTTCAAAATCGACAACTTAAATCAAATTAAATCCATATATTTCAATAACTTAATCATCTGGCACAGTTCTCGCTAAAGCCCCTTCCCACACCCGTTTCACCCACAAAAATAACAATCGAAGGAGCACACCATGAGTGTGATCATCGCCTTGGCAGCCCTCGCGCTGCTGATGCTCGCGGCCTACCGTGGCTACAGCGTTATCCTTTTTGCCCCGATCGCCGCCCTCGGCGCCGTCCTGCTCACCGACCCGTCCGCCGTCGCCCCAGCCTTCACCGGGGTGTTCATGGAGAAAATGGTCGGCTTCATCAAACTCTACTTTCCCGTCTTCCTGCTCGGCGCCGTGTTCGGCAAGCTGATCGAGCTGTCGGGTTTCTCCCGTTCGATTGTCGCGGCAGCCATTCGCTTGCTCGGCACCCGTCAGGCGATGCTGGTGATCGTGCTGGTCTGCGCCCTGCTCACCTACGGCGGCGTGTCGCTGTTCGTGGTGGTGTTTGCGGTCTATCCGTTCGCAGCGGAAATGTTCCGCCAGAGCAACATTCCCAAGCGCCTGATCCCGGCGACCATCGCCCTCGGCGCGTTCTCGTTCACCATGGACGCCCTGCCCGGCACACCGCAGATCCAGAACATCATCCCCAGCACCTTCTTCAACACCACCGCGTGGGCGGCGCCCTGGTTGGGCCTGATCGGCACGATTTTCGTGTTCTGCGCCGGCATGCTGTTCTTGCAGCGTCAACGCAACAAGGCTCAGCACGCCGGCGAAGGCTATGGCACCGAACTGCGCAATGAACCGGAAACTGCCGAAGATCTGAAACTGCCAAACCCCTGGCTGGCGCTGTCGCCACTGCTGGCGGTGGGTATCATGAACCTGCTGTTCACCCAGTGGATTCCGCAGTGGTACGGCAAGACCCACAGCCTCGCGCTGCCGGGCATGGCCGCGCCGGTAACCACCGAAATCGCCAAACTCACGGCGATCTGGGCGGTGCAGGCAGCCTTGCTGGTGGGCATCCTGATGGTGCTGGCGTTCGGTTTTCAGGCGATTCGCAGCAAGCTTGCCGAAGGCAGCAAAAGCGCGGTCAGCGGTGCACTGCTGGCGGCAATGAACACCGCGTCGGAATACGGTTTCGGTGCGGTCATCGCCTCGTTGCCGGGTTTTCTGGTGCTGGCCGACTGGCTCAAGAGCATTCCCAATCCGCTGGTCAACGAAGCGATCACCGTGACCCTGCTGGCCGGTATCACCGGTTCCGCCTCGGGTGGCATGAGCATTGCCTTGGCAGCGATGTCCGAACAGTTCATCAGCGCCGCCCACGCCGCCAACATTCCGCTGGAAGTGCTGCACCGCGTGGCCGCCATGGCCAGTGGTGGCATGGACACCCTGCCGCACAATGGCGCGGTAATCACGTTGCTGGCGGTCACCGGCCTGACCCACCGTGAGGCCTACAAAGACATTTTCTGTATTACGCTGATCAAGACCCTGGCGGTTTTTGTGGTAATCGGCACTTTCTACGCCACTGGCATTGTGTGAGGTATTCATGACGACTCTTTCTGGCAAGACCGCACTGGTCACCGGCTCCACCAGCGGCATCGGACTGGGCATTGCGCTGACGTTGGCCAAGGCCGGCGCCAACCTGATCCTCAACGGCTTTGGCGATGCTTCGAAGGTGATTGCCGAAGTCGAGCAGTTCGGCGGCAAGGTCGGCCATCACCCGGCAGACGTCAGCAGCCCTGAACAGATCGCCGACATGATCGCCTACGCCGAGCGCGAGTTCGGTGGCGTGGACATTCTGGTCAACAACGCCGGCATCCAGCACGTCGCGGCGGTTGAAGAGTTTCCGGTAGAGCGTTGGGACTCGATCATCGCCATCAACCTGTCGTCGGTGTTTCACAGCACCCGCCTGAGCCTGCCGGGCATGCGCGACAAGGGCTGGGGACGGATCGTCAACATTGCCTCGGTACACGGTCTGGTGGGCTCCACCGGTAAGGCCGCGTATGTAGCGGCCAAGCATGGCGTGATCGGCCTGACCAAGGTGGTCGGCCTGGAAACCGCCGCCAGCAATGTCACTTGCAACGCCATCTGTCCGGGCTGGGTACTGACGCCTCTGGTGCAGAAACAGATCGATGATCGAGCGGCCAAAGGTGTCGACCCGCAGCAGGCGCAGCACGACCTGCTCGCCGAGAAACAGCCGTCGCTGGAGTTCGTCACCCCTGCGCATCTGGGTGAACTGGTGCTGTTTTTGTGCAGCGAGGCCGGCAATCAGGTGCGTGGTGCGGCGTGGAATATCGATGGCGGGTGGCTCGCGCAGTAAACGTTCAACTGAACGCTCCCACATTGCAGTGGGAGCTTTCTGACAAACAATAAGAGGCAAACCATGTCCGACATCCTCTGGCAGCCCGATGCCAAACGCATTGCCCGGTCCCGCATGGACGGCTTCCGGCGCTTTATCAATCAGCGCCATCATCTGCACCTCGACGACTACCCTGCCCTGCACCAATGGTCCATCGACCAGCGCGAAGCCTTCTGGCAGGCAATCGTCGATTTCTTCGGCATCATCTTTCACACCCAGCCCGATGCCGTTTTGCGTGAGGGCCTGCAGATGCCGGGCGCCGAATGGTTTCCCGGCGCCACCCTGAACTTCGCCGAACACCTGTTGAGCAGGCGCGACGATGCCATCGCCGTAATCGCTATCGGGGAAAACGGCCAGCGTGAACTGTTGACCTGGGCCGAACTGGCCCAGCAAGTCGCCGGGTTCCAGGCCAGCCTGCAAGCGGCCGGTGTCGTGCTCGGCGACCGGGTCGCGGCGTGCATGCCCAACACCTGGCAAACCCTGGTGGCGATGCTGGCGACCACCAGTCTCGGCGCGATCTGGTCATGTTCCTCACCGGACTTTGGCACCCACGGCGTCATCGACCGCTTTGGTCAGATCGAGCCGAAAGTGCTGATCACCTGCGCCGGCTACCGTTACGCCGGCAAAGAGATCGACCAGACCGTCAAGATCAACGAAATCCTCGAACAGCTGCCGACCTTGCAGCAGCTGATCATCGTGCCGTACGCACGCCCTCACGCCCATGCCACGGATTACCGGACGCCCGCCAACGTCACGTTGTGGGACGACTTCTATGAACCGGGCGATGAACCGCAGTTCGTCCCGGTGCCATTCGCCCATCCGCTGTATGTGCTGTATTCCAGCGGCACTACCGGCGTGCCGAAGTGCATCGTCCACAGCACGGGCGGCGTACTGCTGCAACACGCCAAGGAGCACGGGTTGCATGTCGATCTGGGGCCCGGCGACCGTTTGTTCTACTACACCACCTGCGGCTGGATGATGTGGAACTGGCTGGTGTCCGCACTGGCGGTCGGCAGCGCAGTGGTGCTGTATGACGGCTCACCGTTTTATCCGGACAACCAGCGATTGCTGGAGCTGCTTGATGACGAGCAGGTCAGCGTGTTCGGCACTAGCCCGAAATTCCTTGCGACCCTGGAAAGCAGTGGCATCAAGCCGCAAGAAAGCCATGACCTGAGTCACCTGAAAACCTTGCTCTGCACCGGTTCCGCGTTGTCGCCGCAGAGTTACGACTTCGTCTATCGCGACTTCAAACCCGACGTTTGCCTGTCCTCGATGTCCGGTGGTACGGACATCGTGTCCTGCTTCGTCAACGGCAACCCGGTGTCAGCGGTACGCCGGGGCGAGATCATGGGCAAGAGCCTGGCCATGGCGGTCGAAGTGTGGAACGACGCCGGGCAACCGGTGATCGGCGAAAAAGGCGAACTGGTGTGTACCCGGCCATTCCCCGCCATGCCGATCGGACTCTGGAACGATCCCGATGGCGAGAAACTGCGCAAATCCTATTTCAACCAGTTCCCCGGCGTCTGGGCCCAGGGTGACTACGCCGAACAGTTGCCTCACGGCGGAATGCTGATCCACGGTCGCTCCGATGCCGTGCTCAACCCCGGCGGTGTGCGCATCGGCACAGCGGAAATCTACCGTCAGGTGGAAAAAATCCCCGAGGTGCTGGACAGCGTCGCCATCGGCCAACAGTGGCAGGACGATGTGCGAGTGGTGCTGTTCGTGCGTCTCAAGGAGGGCGTAACGCTGGATGAGGCGCTGCAACAGCAGATCCGCCAGGTGATTCGCGCCAACACCACACCGCGCCATGTACCGGCGAAGATCGTCGCGGTCACGGACATTCCACGCACCATCAGCGGCAAAGTGGTGGAACTGGCCGTGCGCAATGTGGTGCACGGTGAACCGGTGAAAAACACCGATGCGCTGGCCAATCCTGAAGCGCTTGAGCAGTTTCGGGATCGACCGGAACTGAAACACTGAAACAGCGCCCCCGTCTCAGGGGCGCTGTTGTGTAATGAGGCGGATTATTCAGGTCGGTTCAGGGTCAGCACCACCGGTTCGGTAATCGCACCGGTGCGACGGGTGGCGAGACACTGCTCAACGGTGTAAAGGTTGCGCTCGAATTCGAGTTTGTCGGTGTAATACTGATCGAGCAACGAGATGACCAAAGCCAGTGAGTCAGCGTTTTCAACGGCCTTCGTTGTCGGGTGGTATTGCGTCGAGGTGCCGCCCTCATCCATCGCAAGTTTGCCGCTGGCAAGATTGAGCAGCGACGCAACGTCCAACATCTGGTCAGTGCTGCGGCTCTTTGCGGTATCGCTGGCGTAGCTGACATCCTCAGTCTGCGCTGCGCCATGCAGCATCTCGTGAATCAGGTCATCCGCCACCACATCATGGTTGTAACCGTGGCCGATGAAATGAGCGTTCAGATTGCGCGTGTAGATTTCCATGAACATCACGTTAGCCCGCTCGCCTGGGACGGCGGTAACCCATTGCTGGTACAGCTGAGGATTGAAGGCCGCAAGATTACCGTTGTCCTTGTACGGATCAAGAATCAGATTGCTCAGGGAAAAGCCGGCGAAATCGGTACGAATCAGCTTCAGGTATTTCAACAACCGGTCTTTGACATCCGAGCTGTTGCTGCCCAAAAACGCTTTGAGTATGAAGTCGCAGTCTTTGGCAAAGCCGCGATCACTCAAAGCCTTGATTGCCTCTTCAATCTTGGCCTTGGCTTTCGGCAAGCTTTTTTCAATGACGGCACGGGTGTAACTGATCGGCAATGTTTTATGGAAAAGATTCACTCTGAACGGAGCATCGACAGTAAAACTGTTCAGCTTTGGTCCCCAGGCTTTGCCGCTACGATCAAGTGCATACCAGTAAAAGTCTTTGCGCGCAGCCACTACCGTCAACGTTTCTGCACCGGATGCTTTCGGGCGCCAGTTGCCTTGCCCGGCAATGAGCTGGGTGCCGGCATCGACAAACTCCCCAGACTTGTTGGCGCCTTTGATATGCCTCATCTGCGATTTGGCCAGTGCAATGATTTCCTGGGTCTGCCGACTTAAACGCATCCCGCCCTTATAGACCAGTCTGCCTGTGCCACGCACGATTGAAGGCAGGTCATCCAAAGGATTAAAGATGGAAATCCCGGTGGCAATTGCCAGTTTGGCAAGGTGTCCCAGCTTGATGGACAGAGTAGTAGCCTTTGACACGATCGACGCTGTTTTACTGGCAACACCCGCAACGGTGCCCACCAGTGCAATGGCATCCATGGCGCAACCATAGACGCCGTCGATAATTCGGTTGTGTTCCCCGGAAGTCAGATCCTGTATGCACTTTTTGAACGGTACGACGAGATCCACAATGTACGTTGCGACCGCCTCTCCTCTGGCTCGCTCTCGCTCAAGCTCCGTAGGTGAGGTGGCGCTTTTTTTCAGTTGTTCGAATGTCATCAAGGGGTGACGGAGTACGATGAGCGCCGAGATCTGTTCAATCCTGGGATCAGAGAAGTTCTGAAATTCACTGTGCTTCGGAGTCGTAGGTGTGGCCGGTGCGGGCAATGCAATCAACTTGTCGATAATCGCTTCGCTGCTGGTCACACGAAAATCGTTCACCACGCCTTCGATATAACACTTGCGGTTGATGGGCAGACGCTCCTTGGGTGTTACTGCCCCCTCGTATTTCAAGTCACCCTTGAAATCCGCTCGTGCCGGTAAGTTGAGTTTTCCGCTTTGAACGATGAATTTTCCCAGATCATCATTGCGATGAATTTCGCCGCTCAAGGTAAACAGCTCAAAGCACGTGAGTTTGCCGCGATGGGAGGCGCACATGATAATGCCGAAACGCCCAGTGACTGCATCTTTGTCCCCTTGAGTCTCCCAGTTCGCTCTAAAGACGTGCCCGTCCCCTAGCGGGACCGTACGGGTCTGCAGCGCCGAGTCTCGCACGGTAAAAAACGTCAACTCTGCGCGCAACACGTCTTGGAGATCGAAATAGGACATACGCGACAGCGCCAGTTTGAGCGTAGTAGCCAGTGCTGCATTCAACTCATTCAGATAGCTGCGCAATTGCCGATTGAATTCGAGGTTGTTATCAGTCAACCACAGCAAGTCCGGATAACGGTTATAAATACTCACGACCGATGGATCGTGAAGCGCAGGCTTTTTATTTCCAGAGATCTGGGACAGCAAATCGGGCGCATTGCTGTCCGGAAAAACGGCACGGAAATCCCATTCCCGTTTTGCGAGATCGCCGGACATATGCAAGTCGATCATCGACATGATAGTCGGCGAAGCCCCAAGTCCCGGTCGCTGATTGAGCAACGGTTTTTCCAGAAAGTCGCAGCTTGGGGCTGCACGCTCCAGCGCGGACCTGGCGATGGCTCTGCGATCAGGTAGTGGCGTGGAATAGGCGTGGCTGACCTGAGAGAAATTCGCTACATACTGCTGATAGGCCGCAGTAGCCCGTTGTGTCGTCGTTTTTTCGTCCTGTTTGAATTCGACTTCAGTGATGATCGCGTTGATCAACGCCCAGTCCACGATCGGGTCGATCAATGCCAGCGTATGCACATCGGCCAGCGCCTGGCTGACCGGTTCCAGCTGCGCGTACGCCATGACCTGCGCATAAGTCATCACCCGCGCGGCGCCTTGAACGACCGCTTCAACCAAAGCGACACCCCGACAGAAAGCCACCCACTCGAGCGACCCGATCGCGATCGATGTCGGAACCTGCCTGACAATGAATTCGGGGGCGATCTGTGCCAGGCACAAGTGAATCGCCAGAGGTGCTGCGTCGTGGCTGACCCATTGATTGGTCACCATATGATCGCGCAGCCCCTCCAGAACTACAGATGCAGGCCTGCCAAGATGGCGTGGCGAGTACATTTCATAGCTGCCTACAGACTTTCTGTTCTGCTGCTTGCCAATAAATGGATTGATATCCAGCAACATGGCAGTTGCCAACAGCTGGCCAAGTTGTGAATCAGAGATCGTCTCTCCTGCTTGCGATCCGAACCAGCCGAGGCGCTGCAAGCATGAAAGAGCCCAACTTTTCGAAGTCGCATGACCGATTAACTGCTTTAATAAGACAGCTGCGTTGTCATGTACTGCGATCCCTGACCGGGAACCAGCCATCAGATTGCTCAACAGTTTGGTGTCACGGGGCATTTGTTGTCCCGTGATATTTCTCATTGCCAGGCACTGCTCGGCGGACAAAGTAATGAGTGCCGAGTCATCCGCAACAAGCTGCCCCCAATAATTACCGAGACTGTCGATTTCGGGAAACTCAAACTCAAAATATTCAATCAGATTCTTCAGTTGCGCCACCGTATCTGGCACATCAAAACCATGAAATCCCAGCCATTGCTCTACTGTTATTTCATCGTCTGTCCATACGTACCCTCCCGCCTCTTTGGCGATATCAGTGATTAGCGACAACACACTGTGATCAAACCCCAGTCCCTTAATACTGCTGTGTTCCTTGAAATCTATCCAGCCATCCTCGGCGGACACTTCCATTTTCCCGGATTGCGTCACGCAAATCGACGGACTGTCGCTCCCCGTCAAACCCAGCATATAGCTACACATGGCAACCGTACGGGTCAGATTGATCAGGAGCATTTGTCCAGGTGCATGGATGTCATACAAGGACGAGTTCTTCTTCAACTCGATCTGATAGTCCCATCCCAGAATAATCTGTTTTTCAGGGTAGTTCGCAAGACACGATTTCAGTTCGGCCAATACCAGATTGCGCTCTAAAGCATCTGCATCCAGGCGCTGTTGCATGCTCGCACCAACTGCATACTTGAAGAACTTCCCTTTCATTTCAAAACTCATAACTTCCCCATCAGCAAATAAACGTGCCTGTTTGGCCGGCGCGATATTACTTTCACCGAACAAACTTTCCAGCCGTTATTTATGAGGCGAAATTTCAAGCCATAGAAAGCACAGTCAAACTACGCCTTAGTCCACCAACCCCCATTCACCAGCACTTGATCCGGATACATCTCCCGGGCGCGCAAGTTTCAGTTTCAGTTTCAAATTATTAATTGAGTCAGCATGCTTTAGTGCTTCCTGTGCACTCAGGACACCCTCAGCCACCAACTTATAAAGTGCGTCATCAAAGGTTTGCATGCCCAGTTCCCCGGACTTTTCCATGATCACTTTCAACTCCCCCAGCTCATTGCGACGAATGAGGTCGGCAATGGTGGGCGTCCCCAACATGACTTCAACTGCCGCCCGTCGCTGGCCATCAAGCGTGCGCACCAGACGTTGGGAAACGAAGGCCTTCAAATGATTGCCTAGACTGTGGAGCAATTGCGGGCGGCGCTCTTCGGGGAAGAAATTGATGATCCGGTCCAGCGCCTGATTGGCGTTGTTGGCGTGCAATGTCGACAGCACCAGATGCCCGGTTTCGGCGAAGGCCAGCGCATGTTCCATGGTCTCGCGGTCACGGATTTCGCCGATCAGCACCACGTCCGGTGCCTGACGCAGGGTGTTTTTCAGCGCCGCGTGAAAACTGCGGGTATCGACCCCGACTTCTCGCTGGTTGATGATCGATTTCTTGTGTCGATGGATGTATTCCACCGGGTCTTCAATGGTGATGATGTGCCCGCTGCTGTGGCGATTGCGATGATCGATCAGCGCTGCCAGCGAGGTGGACTTGCCCGAGTCGGTAGCGCCGACAAACAGGATAAGCCCCTGCTTGAGCATCACCGTTTCGAGCAGTACCGGCGGCAGTTTGAGGTCTTCAAATCTCGGGATGTCGAGTTTGACGTTACGGATCACGATCGACACGTCATTGCGCTGTTTGAAGATGTTGACCCGGAAACGACCGATCCCGGTTCGGGAAATCGCCAGGTTCATTTCCAGATCCCGGTCGAACTCCCGGCGCTGCTCGGCGTCCATCAGGGAGGCGGCGACAGTCGCCACTTCGCCGGGCTTGAACGGCTGCTCGCTCAACGGTGTCAGCACGCCATCGAACCGCGCACTGGGTGGCGCCCCCGTGGACAGGAACAGATCTGAACCGTGGCGGCTGGCCAGTTGTTTGAGCAGTGCGTCGATTTCCATGGCAAAAAGCACCTGCGAAGCTTTCAATGAACTTAAGACCGTGCGTCGTGACGCGACGGGCCTTACAGCGTCTACCGCACTAGGATAGTAGACGCCGCCTCACCGACCGACGCTCAGGACCCTTTGATGAACGCTGTACCGCACACCGATGACGCCCAGGCATTGATTGCCCGCACCGACTGGAGCCGCAGCCCGCTCGGCAGCGCCGACCATTGGCCGCAGAGCCTGCGCACCGCGGTGGACATCGTGATTCACTCGCCGATGCCGATGCTGCTCTTGTGGGGCCCGCAGCTCACCCAGATCTATAACAACGGCTTTGCGCTGCTGGCCGGCAGCAAGCATCCACACGCTTTCGGACAACCGGCGCACCAGATATGGCCGGAACTTCGAGACTTTACCGACCCGATTTACAGCGCCGTCCTACAAGGCCAGGTGCGAACCTACAGCGAACGGCGCTTTACCCTGCAACGGGACGGCCAGGATTCCGACTTCTGGCTGGACCTGACCTACAGCCCGATTCGTGACGAAAGCGCGCAAGTGGCCGGCATTCTGGTCACCGCCATCGAAACCAACGAACGCCGACGCATCGCCCTGGAACTGCAGCAACGTTCCGAAGACAGCCTCAAGGCCCAGCGCGAAAGCGAAGAGCGCCTGCAACTGGCGCTGGCAGCTACCGACGCGGTTGGCACCTGGGACTGGGACATTGGTGAAGATCGCTTTATCGCCGATGCGCATTTTGCTCAATTGCATGGCGTCGACCCGGCGCGGGCCAGTCAGTTGCCCATCAGTGAATACCTGCACGGCGTGCACCCGGAAGACCGCGCGCTGATCGCCCGCAGCATCAAGCACTGCATCACCCATGGCACCGAATACGCCGAGGAATATCGTCTGTTGCAGACCAATGGCGAGGTGCGCTGGGTATTTGCCCGCGGACGTTGCTACAAGGATCACCACGGACGGCCGATGCGTTTTCTCGGCGCGGCGCTGGACCTGACCGAACGCAAGCACACCGAGCAGGCACTGCGGCAAAGCCAGACCGAGCTGCAACTGATCATCAACGCAATGCCGATCCTGATCAGCTACGTCGACCGCGAAGAACGCTTTCGCCTGAACAATGCTGCGTACCTGGACTGGTACGGGCTGACGCCGCAAGAGCTGTACGGACGCACAATCCGCGAAGTGATCGGCGAAGAATCCTACTTTCTGCGTGCCCCCTACATCGCCGAAGCACTGGCAGGCCGCCCTTGCTCGTTCAGCCTGTACACACCCCATCGCGATGGCAGCCAGCGCCACGCCTTGATGAACTACCTGCCACGCCACGGCCCGGATGGTGCGGTGAACGGTTTTTACATCTTCGTGATCGACGAGACAGAACGTAAAAAGACCGAAGAGGCCTTGCGCAACCTCAATGAAACCCTTGAGGAACGCGTGAGTGCGCGCACCGAGCAACTGGCCCAGGCCAACCAGCGTCTGCAGAACGAAATGTTCGAACGCGAACGCGCCGAAGACGCCCTGCGTCACGCACAGAAAATGGAAGCGGTCGGCCAGCTCACCGGCGGCATCGCCCATGACTTCAACAACATGCTGACCGGAATCATCGGCAGCCTCGACCTGATGCAGCGCTATATCGCCAGTGGCCGTACTGATGAAATCGGTCGATTCACCGATGCCGCGGTGTCCTCGGCCAATCGCGCCGCGGCGTTGACCCACCGCTTGCTGGCGTTTTCGCGGCGCCAGTCGCTGGATCGCAAGACCTTGAACGTCAACGAGCTGATCCACTCCCTGGAAGACCTGATCCGCCGCACCAAGGGCGATCCGATCGAACTGACCTTGCGCCTGGCCGACAGTGTCTGGCCCGTCAGCACCGATGTCAGCCAATTGGAAAACGCCCTGCTCAACCTGGTGATCAACGCCCGCGACGCCATGCCGGACGGCGGTGAACTGCTGATCGAGACCGCCAATGTTTATCTCGACGGTAACGACATCACCACGCTGGAACCGGTCAAGGCCGGTGATTACCTGATGCTTGCAGTGAGCGACAACGGCACCGGCATGACGCCGTCGGTGCGTTCGAAGGCGTTCGACCCATTCTTCACCACCAAACCGATCGGCCAGGGCACGGGGCTCGGGTTATCGATGATTTATGGTTTTGCCCAACAAACCGGCGGGCACGTCAGCCTCGACAGCCTGCCGGGCCAGGGCACCTGTGTGCGCCTGTACTTGCCGCGTTTGTATGCGCTGGAACCGGAGCGGCCGGTGATCGAAACGACGACCGAGGCCCCCGCCGCCGCCACCGGCGAAACCGTGGTGGTGGTCGAGGACGATCCGGCGGTGCGCATGCTGGTCATGGACCTGCTCAAGGAATTGGGTTATCGCGCCCATGAGGCCGAAGACGCCAAAAGTGCCTTGCCGCTGCTGGAGTCCGACCTGCGTGTTGATCTGCTGGTGACCGATGTCGGGCTGCCGGGTATGAACGGCCGACAACTGGCGGAGATCGCCCGACAGCATCGTCCGGGGCTCAAAGTACTGTTCATGACCGGATACGCGCAGAAAGCCGCCGAGCGTCAGGGTTTCCTGGAGGACGGCATGGACATGGTGGCCAAGCCGTTTTCCATTGAACTGCTGGCCGGCAAGATCCGCACGATGATCAGCCAAAACCCGTGACTTGAGGCATAATCCGCGCCCCGCCGTCACCCCGCTACAGGTATTGCACGATGAAAGCCCAAGCCCGCCACATTCTGGTGAAAACCGCCGAAGAGGCTGAAAAACTCAAACAACGCATCGCCAACGGTGAAGCGTTCGATGTGCTGGCCAAGAAATTCTCGACCTGCCCGTCCGGCAAGCGCGGCGGCGATCTGGGTGAAGTGCGGCCGGGGCAGATGGTCGGCGTGATCGACGCAGTGATCTTCAAGAAGCCGCTGCGCACGGTGCACGGGCCGATCAAGAGCAAGTTCGGCTATCACCTGGTGCAGGTGTTTTTCCGCGATTGAACCGGTGCCCTGAAGGCGCGGCTGTCGGCAGCGCCTTCAGAGATCGGATTCATTCTTTGGGGATCAGTGCGCCAGGCACCTGAATCACCCGACTGGCCAACCGGTGCCCAGCCTCCGCCGCCTGCGCGGGGCTTGCGCCCGACAAGCGACTGGCCAGATACGCCGCACTGAACGAATCCCCCGCCGCCGTGGTGTCCACCACCTTCTCGACCCTCTGCGCCGGCACTTCGAACGCCTCTGCGTCGCAACGAATCAGGCACGCCTCGGCGCCACGCTTGAGCACTACCTCCGGCGTACCGATCTGCGCGTACGCTTCAAACACCGCGTCACAGTCCTCGAAATGGAACAGCGCCTGCTCGTCGTCCACCGTCAGCAACGCCAGATCGACATGGGGCAACACGCTGCGATACGCCGCCCGCGCATCTTCTACCGAGGTCCACAGCCGTGGCCGGTAATTGTTGTCGAAGACGATCCGTGCATCGCGCTGGCGGGCTTCGATCAAGGTCTGAATCAGCTTTTCCCGCCCCTGTGCGCCAAGCACCGCCAGCGTGATACCGCTGAAATACAGCACGTCGTAGTCCGGCAACGCCGCGAGAATCGGCGCGGCGGCCGGGGTCGTGAAACAGTCGCGTACAGCGGCCTCGTTGCGCCAGTACAGAAAACGCCGTTCGCCGGCGGCATCAGTCTGGATGCAATACAGCCCCGGCAAACGACCGGGCAAGCGCTGGACCAGATCCAGACCAATGTTTTCAGCGGCCCAACTGCGGCACATGGCGTCACTGAAGCTGTCGTCACCCAGCGCCGTAACGTAATCGACCTGCGCCTTGTCGCCCATGGCGCGGGACAGATACACCGCCGTGTTCAGCGTGTCGCCGCCGAAGCTCTGTTGCAGGTTGCCATCAGCACGTTGCTGAAGTTCGATCATGCATTCGCCGATCAGGGCGATGCGCGGGGTGTTCGGACCCAAGGGACTGAGCGTGTTCATCAGAAACAGGTTTCCATGGTTTCGATCACCGACAACTGCTCATCCACCAGCAGCCCTACGCGCCACTTGTCGAAGGTCAGGCACGGGTGCGAAGTGCCGAAGGAAATGATGTCGCCAACGCGCAATTCCACACCCGGCGCCACGGTCATGAACGCGTGCTGGTCCATCACCGCCGTCACCTTGCAGGCACCGACATCGTCGCCCACCGCCGGCAGCACGCCGGCCTTGTAACGCAGCAACGGCACCGGCATCCCGGCATCGAACGCCACGTCGCGCTTGCCCAGGGCGATCACCGCGAACCCCGGCTCCGGCATCGACTGCACGTGGGCCCAGACTTCCAGCGCCGGACGCAAGCCTTCGTGCAGGTCGCTGCGACGGTCGAGCACGCAGCACTGCGCCTCTTTATAGATGCCGTGGTCGTGGGCAACGTAACTGCCGGGACGCAGTACGCTGAGGAAACGCCCGCCCGCATTCTGCGCTTCGAACGATTCGGCGATCAGGTCGTACCACGCCGAACCCGACGCAGTGATGATCGGCTTGGCGATAGCAAACGCGCCGCTGTCCTGCAACTGCACCGCCAGGCGCACCAGCGAGGCGGCGAACTCACGGATGCCGCTGACCGCGTGATCGCCATGGATCACGCCCTCGTAACCTTCGATGCCGGTCAGGGCGAGCGCCGGTTGTGCGCCGATGGCCTTGGCCAGTTCGATGACTTCCTGCTCGCTACGGCAACCGCAACGGCCGCCGACCACGCCGTATTCGATCATTACATTCAGACGCACGCCACGGGACGCAAAGTAAGCACCCAGATCGGTGACGTTGTCCGGGTGATCGACCATGCAATAGAAATCGAAGCCGGAATCGGCCGCCAACAGATCGGCAATCAACGCCATGTTCGGCGTGCCGACCAGTTGGTTGGCCATCAACACCCGGCGCACGCCGTAGGCGTATGCGGCGCGGGTCTGGGTGGCGCTGGCCAGGGTGATGCCCCACGCCCCGGCGTCGAGCTGACGGCGAAACAGCGCCGGGGTCATGCTGGTCTTGCCGTGGGGCGCGAGTTCGGCGCCGCTGTCGCTGACGAATTTCTGCATCCAGCGGATGTTGTGTTCCAGCGCTTCACGGTGCAGCACCAGCGCCGGCAGGCTGATGTCACGCACCAGTTGCGCGCCGACGGCGGCATCGCCCTTTTCCACGGCAGCAGTGTTGTTGGCAGTCGTCATGGTCGAACTCCTCACAGTCGCGCCCGCAGGCAAGCGCGGTTATTCGTTGATTCGCCGGGCGAGGCTGTTGGCGCTCTCGATCAAGACCCGGCGATAGTCGTTGTAATTGGTCTTGGCATCGGCGCGCGGGGCGACGATGCACAGGGTGCAGATGGCCACGCCACTCGGATCTTTGACCGGGGCGGCGAAACAATGGGTGAAGGTGTCGGCGACACTGTCGAACGAGAAGAAGCCGTCGATGCCGGCCTGGCGGATTTCCTTGAGAAACGTCTCCATCGGCAGGCGTTCGCCACCGGGCAGGATGAAGTCGTCGGGGTCGATCAGGTCGCTGATCTGCTGGTCACTCAAGTGCGCCAGCAGCAAGCGCCCGGACGCCGTCCACGGGATCGGCGCGTTTTCGCCGATATCGGAAGAAATGCGGAAATGCCGCTCGCCCTCCTTCATCAGCGCCACCGTATATTTGCGCCCGTTGAGCAGGCACATCTGCGCAGTTTCCCGGGTCTGGCTGACGATCTCCTGCAACGCGTGATCGGCTTCGCGACTGAGGTCGAAATGCCGCAGATGCGCCTGGCCGAGGAAGTACAGCTGACGACCGAGATAGACATGACCGTCCTTGCCCACCGGTTCGAGAATCCGCCGTTCGAGCAACGAGGCCACCAGTTCGTAGACCGTGGATTTCGGGCTGCCGATGCCGTTGGCAATGTCGTTCGGACGCAGCGGCTGGCCGATCTCCTTGAGGAAATCGAGGATATCGAACGCCCGGTCCAGACCGCGTGCCCGGCGCTTGATGGTGTCTTCGGTCATTTCTGTTGTTCCCATAAAAGATGCCGGGATGGTAACTGGCCCTTGGCGTTGTGTCAGTTGGATCGCAGCCCTCCCC
>NZ_JBYTBO010000034.1:0-34500 GCF_058789255.1 Pseudomonas sp. FW215-R2 | reverse complement strand
CGGTTCGACGCCTCGACGTGGGAACGATAAATAAAAAACATTTGACCAAGGAGAACGATCGTTCTACTGTTCGCCACATGAACGAAATCACTAGCAACGACACGACCCGCGACATCATTCTGGATGTCACCGAAAAGTTGATCTACAAAAGTGGCATCGCCGCCACCGGGATGGATCTTCTGGTGAAAACCGCCGGTGTCTCCAGAAAGAGTATCTACCGCTACTTCGCCAACAAGGAGGAGCTGACCGTCGCCGCCCTGCAGCGCCGCGACGTGCGCTGGATGCACTGGTACAGAAGCGCCGTCGATCAGGCCGAAACCCCGGCCGATCGCCTGCTCAACCTGTTTACCGTGCTCAAGGGCTGGTTCGCCTCGGAAGGCTTCCGGGGCTGCGCCTTCATCAATACCAGTGGCGAAACCGGCGATCCGCAGGATCCGGTGCGCCTGGTCGCCAAAGACCACAAACAAAAGCTGCTCGACTACGTGTGCGAGCTGTGTACCGAACATGGTGCCGAGGACCCGCAACTGCTGGCCAAACAGTTGCTGATCCTGATTGACGGCGCCATTACCGTAGCGCTTGTGATGGGTGATCACAGTGCCGCCGATAATGCGCAATGCATGGCGCGAAAGTTATTGGACCTGTAAAGCCTCTATAAGCGACAAGTTGTTAAATCGTTAATTTGATCGGGAGACAAACATGTCTACTGCAGCCGAAGTGCGTCCGCCATTGCCACCCTTCAACCGTGAATCGGCCATTGAAAAAGTTCGTCTGGCCGAAGATGGCTGGAACTCCCGCGACCCGCATCGCGTATCGCTGGCTTATACCCTCGACACAAAGTGGCGCAACCGCGCCGAATTCGCCAACAACCGCGAAGAAGCAAAAGGCTTCCTGACCCGCAAATGGGCCAAGGAACTGGATTACCGCCTGATCAAGGAACTCTGGGCTTATTCCGACACCCGCATCGCCGTGCGCTACGCCTACGAATGGCACGACGACTCGGGCAACTGGTTCCGTTCCTACGGCAACGAAAACTGGGAGTTCGACGAGCACGGCCTGATGTTCCAGCGTTACGCCTGCATCAACGACATGCCGATCAAGGAAAGCGAACGCAAGTTCCACTGGCCGCTGGGCCGGCGCCCGGATGATCATCCGGGGCTGTCCGAGCTGGGTCTGTAATTCAGCCGCCGATCCCTCCTGCACAGTGTGCAGGAGGGATTTTCAGGCGACTTCGGCAGTCCGGGCCGATTGCACTTTGGCTTCCAGTTCCCGCACCAGCGGCAACACCCGCTGACCGAAATACTCCACCTCTTCCTGAAAGTGCAGGAACCCCGCCAACACCAGATCCACACCCACCGCTTTCAACGCCACGATCCGCTCGGCAATCTGCTGAGGCGTGCCGATCAGATTGGTCTTGAAGCCATCGTTGTACTGCACCAGATCTTCAAAGGTCGATTTCGCCCAGTTGCCCTCGCCCTCCGGCGACGCCCTGCCCGCCTGTTTCGCCGCATCACCAAAGGCATTCACCGCTTCCGGGTCAGCCTGATCGATGATCTGCGCCAGCACCGCTTTGGCTTCCTCTTCGGTATCCCGGGCAATGACAAACGCATTCACCCCGATTTTGACTGAATGATGGTTCGCTGCCGCTTTGGCGCGAATGTCGTCGACCTGGGTCTTGATGCCCTCGACGCTGTTGCCATTGGTGAAATACCAGTCCGACACCCGTGCCGCCATGTCCCGCGCGGCACGGGAACTGCCACCCTGAAAGATTTCCGGGCGGCCCAGCGGTTTAGGCTTGAGGCTGTAGTTGTCGAAACGATAGAAATCGCCACGGAAGGTGAAGTTGTCCTGGCTCCAGATCCCTCGCAATGAGCGGATGAACTCTTCCGAGCGACGATAGCGCTCGTCGTGCTCGAGCCAATGTTCGCCGATGGCCTGGAACTCGCCCTTGAACCAGCCGCTGACGATGTTCACCGCGATCCGGCCGTTGGTGAGTTGATCGATGGTCGCCAACTGTTTGGCCGCCAGTGCTGGTTGCCACGGGCCGGGCAGAATGGCGGCGATGACTTTGAGCTTGCTGGTGGCGGCGAGCAGCGCGTGGCTGAACGCCACCGATTCATGCTGGAACTCGGCGCCGTAGCCGGCGGTGAAGCGGATTTGCGTCAAGGCGTATTCGAAGCCCGCCGCCTCGGCCAGTTGCGCCAACTTGCGGTTGTAGTCGATGCCCCAGTCGGTGCGTTGTTCGATCTTGCTGACCACCAGCCCACCGCTGACGTTCGGCACCCAGTAGGCAAATTTCACGGCTTGCTGACTCATTGGCGTGTCCTCGGGACAGTTGATGAAGGTGAGAGAGGTAGAGCAGCAAGCGTGCCAGCCTCGATAGCCCGGTTTTATTGAGGCTTCAGGTGATCGGAATGCATGACGGGAGGGTGATTTGTTGTGTGCGTGTTGGCTGGGCAACAGTTGAGCAGTCGGTGCCCGGGCCTTATGGGTCGCCGCAACACCCGGAAATGAGTAACATGACTGCCCTCCCCGCAGCCCAGCTCTGCAACCTGCCGAATAAGCCGATTCCATGCCTTTCGAACTCAGCGTTGACCTCACTACCTTGGCCGTTCTGGCCCTTGTCGCTTTCATTGCCGGATTCATCGACGCCATCGCCGGCGGTGGCGGTCTGCTGACCACGCCTGCGTTGCTCACCGCCGGTCTGCCGCCGCACCTGGTACTGGGCACCAACAAGTTGAGTTCGACCTTCGGCTCGGCCACCGCCAGTTTCACCTTCTACCGGCGCAAGCTGTTTCACCCACGGCAGTGGATGCACGCCATCGTCGGCACGCTGGTCGGTGCGCTGACCGGCGCCATCGTCGCCCACTATCTGCCAGCCGAGTGGCTGAACAAGATGCTGCCGGTGATCGTCTTCGCCTGCGGCCTGTACCTGTTGTTTGGCGGTACGCCGAAAGCACCGCTGGACAGCGATGCACCGATCAAGAAAAAGTGGCAATCGACCCAGGGCTTCAGCCTCGGTTTCTACGACGGCGTGGCCGGCCCCGGCACTGGCGCCTTCTGGACCGTCAGCAGCCTGCTGCTGTACCCGATCGATCTGGTCAAGGCCAGCGGCGTGGCGCGCAGCATGAACTTCGTCAGCAACATTGCGGCGCTGTCGGTGTTCGTGTTTTCCGGGCAGGTGGACTGGATCATCGGCCTGAGCATGGGCCTGTCGGTGATGGTCGGCGCGTTCTTCGGGGCGCGCACCGCGATCAGCGGCGGCGCCAAGTTCATTCGTCCGGTGTTCATCACCGTGGTGCTGGGGTTGACCGTGCGTCTAGCCTGGCAACACTGGTTCAGCGTGGCCTAAGCGCCGCGCCACGTAGACGTCGATCAGGTAACGGGCAATCGATTTTGACGCCGGCAACGGCGGCAAATCGTGCACGTTGAACCACTGGGCGTCCTCGATCTCGTCTTCCTGACAGACAATTTCGCCGCCGGCGTATTCGGCATGGAAACCCAGCATCATCGAGTGCGGGAACGGCCAGCACTGGCTGCCCAGGTACTGGATGTTCTTCACTTCGATGCTGACTTCCTCTCGCACTTCGCGAATCAGGCAATCCTCGGCTGACTCCCCAGGCTCCGCAAACCCCGCCAGCGTGCTGTAGACCCCGGTGACGAAACGCGGCGAACGCGCCAGCAGCACTTCATCGCCACGAGTCACCAGCACGATCATGCTCGGCGAAATGCGCGGATAGCTGCGCAGGTCGCACGGCTGGCAATACATCGCCCGCTCCCGTGGCACTTGAGTCATGGCCTGACCGCAGTTGCCGCAGAAACGGTGTTCACGGGCCCAGGTGCCGATCTGCGCGGCGTAGCCCAGCACTTTGTAGATCGTGTGATCGCCGTCGAGCATGAACGCCCGCAAGCCTTTCCAGTTGCAGCCCGGCATCTCGCTGGCGCTGCGCAGTTCCAGCAGGTAGACCGGCTCGCCATCGAGATGGCCGATGCCATGCTCGGCAAGGATCGACAAGTCCTGACGCTTGAGCCATTCCCGGGGGAACAGCACGCCGTTGTCATCGAACAGAAAACCCTCGGGGCTGCGCGCGACGGCCCAGCCGCCCGGTTGATCGGTGTCCAGTACTGCGGTGGTCCAGCGAGATGTCATGGTTTCTCAATCCAGAAATTCGGGTTTCTGTTTGCTCATATGGGCGGCCATGGCCACGCGCAAGTCGGTGGATTGCAACATGGCGGCGTTCCAGGTGGCAACGTACTCCAGACCATCGTCGATACGATGGTCACGCATGTAGCTGATCATTTCCTTGGTGCCGGTGACCGCGATCGGCGACTTGCCGGCGATGTCCCGGGCAATGTCCATCACGCCTTCGATCAGGCTGTCCTTGTCGCTGTAAACGCGGTTGACCAGCCCGATGCTGCGCGCTTCGTCGGCGCCAAAGGTGCGACCGGTGTAAGCCAGCTCACGCAGCATGCCGTCACCGATGATCCGTGGCAACCGTTGCAAAGTGCCTACGTCAGCCGCCATACCGATATCGATTTCTTTAATAGAGAATTGCGCGTCTTCGGCAGCGTAGCGCATGTCGCAGGCCGCGATCAGGTCGATGGCACCGCCCAGGCAATAACCCTGGATCGCCGCGAGCACCGGCTTGCGGCAATTGTCGACGGCATTGAACGAGGCTTGCAGGGTCAGGATCTTTTTGCGCAGCAGGCGCGCGTTGCGGCCGACGTCCTTGCCCAGCTCATTGGCCACGCCGGCCAGCATCATCAGGTCGATGCCCGAGGAAAAGTGTTTGCCGGCACCGCTGAGCACCACCACCCGCACTTCGTCGGTGTCGTCGATCCACTGGAACACCTCGACGATTTCGCTCCAGAACGCGGCGTTCATCGAGTTGATCTTTTCCGGACGGTTGATCTGCACATGGGCGATGTTGTCGGCCAGTTCGACGCTGAAGGCGGTGTATTGAGTCATGGCAGAAATCCTTTACCGGTCTGAAAATGAGGCCTGAACTATATCAAGGCCTCAGAACGGCGGTTCGGCCAAATGCAGGACTCTAGCCGCCCTTCACCGCCACGAACGCGGCAGTCTCGTAAGGCACGGTCATCACATCCCTGCCCCGCAGCTCGGGATCGGACGCGACCAGCGCCCGCAGCTGCTCATCGATCCGGGCTCGCTCTGCATCCGGCAGCGCCGCGATGAAACTGGTGGAACGCACCCGGTTGAAAATCACATCCTCCGGCGAGCCGGTATGACCATGGTGAAAATGCTGGGCCTGCAACGGCCCGAACGCCGGGTGCGGAAACACCTTGCGCCAGGCGCCGGTGTAGTAACGGGGCGTGTCGCCTTCCTGAGCGTTGACGATGGCATCGAGCTTCGGGACCCAGCCGACCTTGGTGTCGCGCAGGTTCCAGATCAGCCCGAGCTTGCCGCCGGGCTTGAGCACCCGGGCGATTTCGTCCAGTGCCTCGGTGCTGGCGAACCAGTGAAAGGCCTGGGCGCAGACCACGGCGTCCACCGAGGCGTCGGGCAATGGCAAATCGGTCGCCATGGCGCTGACGGCCAGCACTTCCGGCCAGTTGGCAGACAGTTTTTCCAGCATCTGCGCCACCGGCTCCACGGCAATCACCTGGGCACCGGTCGCCACCAGCCGTCCGGTGAACTTGCCGGTGCCGGCGCCAAGGTCGATAACAGTTTTGTGGCCATCCAGGTCCAGTGTTGTCGTCAGCCATTCGGTGACCGCCGGCGGATAGTCCGGCCGGCCTTTGATGTACGTGTCGGCGGCGGTCTTGTAACCGGCGGCAGCCGAGTGGTGAACCTGATCTTTCATGGCGCGACTCCCAATGTGGAACGGCGGATCGACGACAGACGTCAGGAGCATAGCGCTCGGGTTTGCGCTTTCCTTGAATGGCACCTGACAAAGCAATGAATAAAACTTCACCTTGCGGTGTTCAACGTGAAACATGACCCACTATGGAGCCTTGCCCATGACTTTCCGTTCCGTTATGTTCGCCGCCCCGTTGCTGATGGCCGCGATGTTGTCCAGCCCTTTGGCCCTGGCCCACGGTGATGAAGACGAGCCGGTGCAGAAACCCAACTGCCCGAAAGGCCAGGTGCTCGACAGCAAGACGCAGAAATGCGTCAGACAGACCAGCAGCCTGGTGCCGGACGCCGACCGCACCGACTACGCCTATCGTCTGGCCAAGGACGGTCGATATGAAGAAGCCCTCGCCTTGCTCGACACCCTGAAACAGCCGAACACCGCCAAGGCGCTCAACTATCGCGGTTATGCCACGCGCAAGCTGGGCCGAACCGACGAAGGCATCGGTTATTACCTGCAATCGGTCAAGCTTGATCCGCAGTACGCGCAAGTTCGCGAATACCTGGGCGAGGCCTATGTCATCAAGGGTCGCGTCGATCTGGCGCAGGAACAGTTGCAGCATATCCAGAAGATTTGCGGCACAACCTGCGAGGAATACCGGGACCTGGCCGAAGCCATCAACGATTCATCGAAAACCTGACACGACACGCGGAGGCGAACATTTTCAGCGATCAGGCATTCAGAGCCGAACTCGGACAACACCTGGCGCGCCTGTGGCGCTACGGCTTGCTGCTGTCGCGCAATCGGCACGTGGCCGAGGATCTGGTGCAAGCCACTTGCGTGCGAGCGCTTGAACGTTCAGGCCAGTACGTGGCCGGCACGCGCATGGATCGCTGGCTGCTGAGCATTCTGCATTCGATCTGGCTCAATGAAGTGCGCGCCCGCCGGGTGCGCCAGGGCCAGGGTGTGGTGGACGCCGACAGCCAACTGACGTTCGACGGCGAATACGCTGCGCAGACTCACGTGATGGCGGCGCAGGTGATCCGCCGCGTCGATGCGCTGCCGGAAACCCAGCGCGAAACGGTGTATCTCGCCTACGTCGAAGGCCTGTCCTATCGCGAAGTCGCCGAGATCCTGCAAGTGCCGATCGGCACGGTCATGAGTCGCCTCGCCACCGCACGCCTGAAACTGGCCGAATACCCGCCGCTGCAAGCGGTACCGAACACCCCCGCAGGAGACCGGCAATGAATACGCCTTCGGACGAGCAACTGGTGGCGTATCTGGACGATGAACTGGACCGCGAACAACGCAGCCAGCTCGACAGCCTCATCGCCGACGATCCGCTGCTTAATCTTCGGGTGCAGTGGCTGAGCCGCAGCAACCTGCCCTATCGCGACGCCTACGATGAACTGGCCCGACAGGCACCGCTTGATCGCCTGCAAGCTCGATTGGATGCCGCACCCTCCCCGCAGCGGCCCGGTTTCAGCCGGCGCTGGTTTATCGGCGCGGCGGCAGCGGGCATGGTGCTCGCGGGTGTCGCCGCGGATCGTTTGTTCCTCGGCTGGCAAGCGCAGCAATCGCACAACTGGCGCGAGCTGGTAGGCGATTACATGGCGTTGTACGTCCCGCAGACCCTTGAACATCTGGCCACCGACGAAGCCTCCGAGCTGGCGCAGTTGCGAACCGTCGATGCCCGGTTGGGCCTGAGCCTGTCGCCGGCGAAACTGAAACTGCCTGGTGCGCAGTTCAAGCGTGCACAACTGCTTGAGTATGACGGCGTGCCGATTGCACAGATGACCTGGCTCGACGCCACCCATGGCCCGCTGGCACTGTGCGTCACGCGCTCCAACAGCGGCAGCCAGCCGCTGGCCCATGAACGCCGGCACGGGATGAACGTGGTGTACTGGACCGAACGCGAACATGCGTGGATGCTGATCGGACATAACCCGGCCACCGAGCTGGAAGGTCTGGCAAAAATGTTTAAAGAGCGGCTGAGCACATGAGCCAGCCAGTCACTATGCTTGGCGAGTGATTATCCAGGGAGGAACCCTTACATGGCGATTTCACCGCGTACTGCATTGCTGGTCATCGACGTCCAGAACGACTTCACTCCCGGCGGCCAACTGGCCGTGCCCGAGGGTGACCAGATCGTCCTGCTGATCAACCGTCTCGCCGAGCAGTTCAAGCAAGTGGTCATTGCTCAGGACTGGCACCCGGCGGGTCATGCTTCATTTGCGTCAAGCCATCCCGGCCGTCAGCCCTACGACGTGATTCAACTGCCGTATGGCGAACAGACACTCTGGCCGGATCACTGCATTCAGGGCACACACGGTGCCGAGTTTCACTCGGGTCTCAACCTGCCCCACGCGCAACTGATCATCCGCAAGGGCTGCAACCCGGACATCGACAGTTATTCGGCGTTTCTGGAAGCGGACCGTGCCACCACTACAGGACTGGCGGGTTATCTCAAGGAACGCGGTGTCGACACGGTGTACATGGTCGG
The DNA here is from genome assembly GCF_058789255.1 of Pseudomonas sp. FW215-R2. NCBI lineage: Bacteria > Pseudomonadati > Pseudomonadota > Gammaproteobacteria > Pseudomonadales > Pseudomonadaceae > Pseudomonas > Pseudomonas sp. FW215-R2. Next base: position 26,184 of record NZ_JBYTBO010000034.1, on the reverse strand, counting down.
GCTGGCGCTGGATTTCTGCGTGATGTTCTCCGCGCTGGATGCGCGGGCGGCGGGGTTCAATACGTTTGTGGTGCTGGACGCCTGTCGGGCGATCGATATGAATGGATCACTGGCGTCGGCGATCGAGCGGATGCAAGTGGCCGGGGTTGGATTGATCCAGTCCACTGAACTGCTCTGACTGCGGCTATATGATCGTTCCCACGCTCCGCGTGGGAATGCATACCGTGACGCTCCGCGTCACAGTGGACGCAGAGCGTCCATGGCGGCATTCCCACGCAGAGCGTGGGAACGATCATCAGCGATCATCCGGTCGGGGTTGGTAGCCAAAGCCTGAACCGCGCTCCGCCCAACGGCGAACCTTCCACCGTCAACGTTCCGCCCTGCGCTTCCAGTGCCCGACGGCTGATCGCCAGCCCCAGGCCAAACCCGCCGGTCGCCCGGTCGCGGCTGCGATCCAGTCGATAGAACGGTTCGAAAATCCGCTCCCGCTCGTCTTCCGGGATACCGATGCCATCGTCATCCACCCAGATCTCACAGCCTTTCGGGCAGACCTGCACGCCGATCTGAATGCGCTTTTCGCAGTAACGCATGGCGTTGCGAAGCAGGTTTTGAATTGCTCGAGCCGTCAGGCGCGGGTCGAGGGAGAAGCGTTCCAGCTGGTTGTGCAGCAACACATCGATGACGATTTCCGGGGACTCCAGCTCTTCGTCGACGCTGCCCAGAATACTGTCGATGAACTCGTCCAGCGCCACCTCGACCTGTTCCGGCAGACGCGCCGGGTTTTGCAGGCGGCTGTAGGACAGCAACTCCAGCACCAATTCATCCAGTTCACGAATGTGCGCGACCAGACCTTGCAGGCGTTCGCGGCTGGCTTGCGGCAAATCATCGGATAACGCCAGCGCCAGGCCGAAGTCCAGACGAGTCAGCGGCGTGCGCAGTTCATGGGACACCGCGTTGAGCAAATCACGCTGCTGGTTGAGCAGGTTTTCGATGTCGCCGGCCATGGTGTCGAACACCGTGGCCAGGCTACCGATGTTCGAACTCGAGCCGATTTGCGTACGTTCGCTCAAATGGCCTTTACCGAAACGTTCGGCAGTGCCCTTGAGGCGTTCGAGATCGCGCCAGTGCGGCCGCAGCCACAGTAACAGACACGCCAGCAGGCTCGCGCCGATCAGGACGTTGATGCTCCAGTACAGCAAGTTCACGTCCATCGGGTCCGGCGGCACCACCATTTGCACGGCCACCTGGTCGTTCAGCGGCGTCACCGCCAGCGTGCGCCAGCCCCAGTCGCCGATGCGCACCACGTTTTCGCCACGACGCAGGCGTTCTTGCTCAATCGGGGTGAAATCGGCGTTATCGATGCGGGCGAGGACGATGTGCAGCGGCTGGAAATCCTTGTCCATCGACGCCGCGACCGCCGGCCACTGATCCTGCGGCACCGCGCGAAACTGCTTGGTGATCAGCGATTGCAGGCCCCGGGAATAGTCGAGGTTGTAAGTGACGAACCGATCCCTGAACGCCATCACCACCAGATCCGGCACCAGATAGATCGCCGCGCTGTAGGAAACGATCGTCACCAGATAGAGGCGAAACAGGATTCTGAACATCGACTCAGCATTCCCACTCGGAACGGCTGAACAGATAACCCTTGCCCCACACGGTCTTGATCTTGCGCGCTTCGCCCGCGTGGTCGTCGAACTTGCGTCGCAGTTTGGAAATCGCCACATCCACCGAGCGGTCGGTGCCGTTGAACTCTATGCCGCGCAGGCGTTGCAGGATCTGGTCGCGGCTCAGCACTTCACCGGCGTGACGGGCCAGCACCACCAGCAGGTTGTATTCGCCGCTGGACAGCTCGACCGGTTGTTCGCGCCAGGTCACAGTGCGCTCCGACAGGTCGATGCACAGGTTGCCCATCAGGATGCGGTCGTTGGCGGTCATCGGTTCGCCGAGGCTGCTGCGGCGCAACAAGGTGCGTACCCGCGCCAGCAAAACCCTTGGCTCGCAGGGTTTGGTGACGTAATCGTCGGCGCCCATTTCCAGGCCCAGTACCTGATCGTGGCTGTCGTCGCGGGCCGTGAGCATCAGGATCGGCAGCGTTGCCGAGTCGGCGCGCAGCAATCGACAGACCTGCAAACCGTCGAGGCCCGGCAGCATCAGGTCGAGAATCACCAGGTCCGGCGGATTGAGCCGCGCCCGTTCGCGCACATGGTCGCCACGACCGATCACGCTGACGGAGTAACCGTTGCGTTCCAGGTAGCTGGAAATCAGTTCGGCGAGGGCGGTGTCGTCTTCGACCAGGAGGATGTTGGGCATTGAGGTGATCCAGAGCGAGCGATGGCGACGGTCATGTCGCAATAAATTTCAAGGCGTAAAGGATATACGCCCTCACTCGCCCCTGAGCAAAACCCTTACACAATTTCACACAGCACCTACAAAGCTTCACCGCTACCTTCGGTGCCTGGCCGTAGGATGCGCACATCAATATTGGGGGTTGTACATGTCGAAGAATCTGCTGGCCGGGCTCGGCCTGATCGCATTGGCGCTGACGCTGAGTGCCTGTGGTAAATCCTCAAGCACTGAGGAACAGGCGCCACCGGCCACCGTGCGGGTCGAAACTCTTGAGGCACGCCCCCTGTCGATCAGCAGCGAACTGAGCGGGCGCATTGCCGCGCCGCGCATTGCCGAAGTCCGCGCCCGGGTGGCCGGTGTCGTGCTGCAACGCACCTACCGCGAAGGCAGCGACGTGAAAAAGGGCGACGTGCTGTTCCGCATCGATCCGGCGCCATTCAAGGCTGACCTGGACAGCGCCGAAGCTGCCCTGCGCAAAGCCGAAGCCAATGCGTTCCAGGCAAAACTGCAGGAACAGCGCTACGCCCAGTTGATCCATGACAAGGCCATCAGCGCTCAGGACTACGACAACGCCCGCGCCAACGCCCGGCAGACCGCCGCCGACGTCGCCGCCAACAAGGCTGCCGTGGAACGAGCGAAGCTGAACCTCGGTTACGCCACCGTCACCGCGCCGATCTCCGGACGCGTCGGCCGTGCGCTGGTGACCGAAGGCGCACTGGTCGGCCAGAACGAAACCACGCCCATGGCGCTGATCCAGCAACTGAATCCGATCCACGCCGACCTCACCCAGTCGACCCGTGAATTGAATGAGCTGCGCCGTGCCTTCCGTTCCGGCCAGTTGCAACAGGTCGGCCAGGATCAGGTCAAGGCCACGCTGATCCAGGACGACGGCAGCCTCTATCCGTTGCCGGGCAAGTTGCTGTTCAGCGATATCACGGTCGATCCGGGCACCGGTCAGATTATTTTGCGCAGCGAGTTTCCCAACCCGGATCTCGATCTGCTGCCCGGCAGCTACGTTCGCGTGCGTCTGGAGCAAGGCGTGATTCAACACGGGCTCACCGTTCCCCAGCGCGCAGTACAACGTGACAGCGCCGGTGTAGCGCAGGTCCTGACCGTCGACGATCAGATGCGCGTGGCCCAGCAGCCAGTGCAGCTCGGCGCGGTGCAGAACGACCGCTGGATCGTCACCGGTGGCCTCAAGCCTGGCGACCGCATTGTCATCGAAGGCCTGCAACACGCCCGTCCGGGCGAAGTGGTGCAGATCGACGACACCCCTCTTCCACTTGCCCAGACCTCTGGTCAGTAAGCAGGACGCTCTTCTATGCCGCAGTTCTTTATCGACCGCCCGGTGTTCGCCTGGGTCGTCGCGTTGTTCATCCTGTTGGCCGGCGCGCTGGCCATCCCGCAATTGCCGGTGGCGCAGTACCCCGACGTCGCGCCGCCGCAGATCGAAATCTATGCCGTGTACCCGGGCGCCTCGGCGCAGACCGTCGACGAGAGCGTGGTCAGCCTGATCGAGGAAGAGCTCAACGGCGCCGATCACCTGCTGTATTTCGAATCGCAGAGCAGCCTCGGCAGCGCCACGATCAAAGCCACGTTCCAGCCGGGCACCAACCCGGAACTGGCGCAGGTTGATGTGCAGAACCGCCTCAAGGTGGTCGAGTCGCGTCTGCCGCAAGCGGTCAACCAGCAAGGCTTGCAGGTGGAGAAAGTCTCCGCCGGTTTCCTGCTGCTGATCACCCTGACTTCCAGCGACGGCAAACTCGACGACGTAGCGCTCAGCGATTACCTGGCGCGCAACGTGATGAACGAGATCAAGCGCATCGACGGCGTCGGTAAAGCCCAGTTGTATGGCGCCGAACGGGCGATGCGGATCTGGGTTGATCCGCAGAAGCTGATCGGTTTCAACCTGACCCCGGCCGACGTCAACGCCGCCATCGTCGCGCAGAACGCTCAAGTATCGGCGGGCAGCATTGGCGATCTGCCAAACCCGAGCACCCAGGAAATCACCGCGACAATTCTGGTCAAAGGTCAATTGTCGACGCCGGAAGAATTTGCCGACATCGTGCTCAAGGCCAATCCGGACGGTTCCACCGTGCGCATCAAGGATGTGGCGCGGGTCGAGATCGGCAGCCAGGAATACCAGTTCGGTACCCGTCTGAACGGCAAGCCGTCCACCGCCGTCGGCGTGCAACTGGCGCCGGGCGCCAACGCCCTCAGCACCGCGACCTTGATCCGGGCGAAGATGGATGAACTGTCGCGCTACTTCCCGGCGGGCGTGGAATACAAGATCCCCTACGACACTTCGCCGTTCGTGAAGGTCTCGATCACCAAAGTGGTCTACACCCTCGGCGAGGCGATGCTGCTGGTGTTTGCGGTGATGTTCCTGTTCCTGCAGAACATCCGCTACACCCTGATCCCGACGCTGGTGGTGCCAGTGGCGCTGATGGGCACCTTCGCAACGATGCTGGCGCTGGGTTTCTCGATCAACGTGCTGACCATGTTCGGCATGGTGTTGGCCATCGGCATTCTGGTGGACGACGCCATCGTAGTGGTGGAGAACGTCGAACGGATCATGGCCACCGAAGGCCTGTCGCCCAAAGAGGCGACGCGCAAGGCGATGACCCAGATCACCGGCGCGATCATCGGCATCACGCTGGTGCTGGTGGCGGTGTTCATTCCGATGGCGTTCATGCAGGGTTCGGTGGGCGTCATCTATCGCCAGTTCTCGCTGTCGATGGCCACCTCGATTCTGTTCTCGGCATTCCTCGCCCTGACCTTGACCCCGGCCTTGTGCGCAACCTTGCTCAAGCCGATTGCCAAGGGCGAACATCACGAGAAAACCGGGTTCTTCGGCTGGTTCAACCGCCGCTTCGAGCAACTGACCGATCGCTATCAGGGCTGGGTCGGTTACGCACTGAAACGCACCGGTCGTTATCTGCTGATTTACGTTGTGCTGCTGGTGGGTCTGGGCCTGTGCTTCGCGCGCCTGCCCTCCTCGTTCCTGCCGGTCGAGGATCAGGGTTACACCATCACCGACATTCAACTGCCACCCGGTGCGAGCAAGAACCGCACGGTGCAGGTGGTCGAGCAGATCGAAGCGCACAACGCCGGCGAGCCGGGTGTGGGCGACAGCACGGTGATTCTCGGTTTCAGTTTCTCCGGCAGCGGGCAGAACGCCGCACTGGCGTTCACCACGCTCAAGGACTGGTCGCAGCGTGGTCACGACGACTCGGCGAGCTCGATTGCCGACCGCGCCAACATTGCCCTCAGCCAGATCAAGGACGCCGTGGCCTTCGCCGTGCTGCCGCCACCCGTGGATGGCCTTGGCACGTCCAGCGGCTTCGAGTTTCGCTTGCAGGATCGCGGTGGCCTTGGTCATGCGACCTTGATGGAGGCGCGCACCCAGCTGCTGGCCGCCGCCGAGAAAAGCCCGATCCTGATGAACGTGCGTGAAAGCGCGCTGGCCGAAGCACCGCAAGTGCAACTGGAAGTGGACCGCAAGCAGGCCAATGCCCTGGGAGTTTCGTTCGCTGACGTCGGCAACGTGCTGTCCACAGCCATTGGCTCCTCGTACGTCAACGACTTCCCCAATCAGGGGCGAATGCAACGCGTGGTCGTTCAGGCTGAAGGCGATCGCCGCAGTCAGGTCGATGACCTGCTGAAGATGCACGTGCGCAACGACTCCGGGAAAATGGTGCCGCTGTCGGCGTTCGTCCGAGCCACATGGACTCAGGGCCCCGCGCAACTGACCCGCTACAACGGCTACCCGGCGATCTCGATTTCCGGCGAACCGAAACCCGGTCACAGCACCGGCGAAGCCATGGCGGAAATCGAACGGCTCGTTGCCCAAGGCCCGAAAGGTCTGGGCCAGGAATGGACCGGTCTGTCGTTGCAGGAACGTTTGTCCGGCAGTCAGGCGCCGATTCTGCTCGGGTTGTCGCTGCTGATCGTGTTCCTGTGCCTGGCGGCGTTGTATGAGAGCTGGTCGATTCCGACTTCCGTGCTGCTCGTTGTGCCGCTCGGTGTACTCGGCGCGGTGCTGGCAGTGACCCTGCGCGGGATGCCGAACGATGTGTTCTTCAAGGTCGGGCTGATCACCATCATCGGCCTGTCGGCGAAGAACGCGATCCTGATCATCGAGTTTGCCAAGAGCCTGTATGACGAAGGTCACGACCTGATTGACGCCACGCTGCAAGCGGCACGTCTGCGGTTGCGGCCGATTGTCATGACGTCGCTGGCGTTCATTCTGGGTGTGGTGCCGCTGGCGATTGCCACGGGCGCGAGTTCGGCAAGTCAGCAGGCGATTGGTACCGGGGTGATTGGCGGGATGATTACGGCCACTTTGGCGGTGATATTTGTGCCGGTGTTCTTCGTTGTCGTGATCAAGCTTGTGCGCAGGTTTGCCAAGCCTGATTGATTGTCCGCTCCCCGCGCGGTGGCCAGAGGTCGCCGCGCTGGGCTAAGGTGTCTGAACCACCCTGGCCCATCGAGTCCCCATGCGCTTCCTCGCCCGAACCCACCCTCGCCTCTCCGCTGCCGCATTGCTCGGCCTTGCCGCAGGCCTCCTGGCCCCGGCGGAATCCGTCATCAGCAAAATCCTCATCGGCTGGAACGCCGGAGTCTGGACTTATCTGATCCTGATGCTTTGGCTGACCATCCGCGCCAAAGCGCCGGACGTCAAACGCATTGCCGAAGTCGAGGATGAAAATGCCGGGCTGGTGCTGTTCGTCGTCTGCATCGCCGCTTTGGCCAGCCTTGCGACCATTACTGTCGAACTGGCAGGCAGCAAGGACCTGGAAACCACACGCAAACTCCTGCACTACGGTTTTACCGCGCTGACCGTGATCGGTTCATGGCTGCTGATCGGGGTGATTTTCTGCGTCCACTACGCCCGGCTGTTTTACACCTGGGACGGCAAGGAACCGGCGCTGCGCTTTTCCGAAGGCCTGACGACGCCCAATTACTGGGACTTCCTGTACTTTTCGTTCACCATCGGCGTGGCGGTACAGACCGCTGATGTCGGGGTGGCGACGCGCGAGATACGCAAGATCGTGCTGGCACAGTCGTTGATCGGATTTGTGTTCAATACGGCGATTCTGGGGTTTTCGATCAATATTGCTGCCGGGTTGTTTGGCTAAAAGCTGTTTGTACCCATCGCAGGTCAACGGGCAACCCTCATTAAACAATCACATAAAAAGCGTGCTGTACACCTGTCAACTCTGACAGTTTACAGAGCCGTCTACTTGGCATCTGATGGGCTATCCCGCCTGCTGTTTCAAATGGCGAGATATCACTTGTCATGACAGCGGAGACTGTATCAATGAACGCATTAGCGAAAGTGGCACAACAATCTGTGATGGTGGGAACATGCACGGGAACAATCAACGGTACCGAGCCTTTTGATGCGGGCCTGGTGGTGCTTTCAAAAGCAACTTATCCCCTGCCGCACGGCGAAGCACACGTCATGCAGGCCACTCAGCGAGGGCCGGCACCGGATTTCAAGACAAAGGAACTGAAAGTTTCATTTTCCGTGGACAAACCGTGCAACTCTTATGGACTGTTCCCTGATGCCTACACTGTCCGAGTGATTTACGTGGATAGTTCGGATAGCGACAAACCGATTGCCTATACACAGCGCCAAGGTGTCGCGAAAGTTGCTTTCCACTCACAGCAATCGGTTTTTTGCGGCGAGGTCGCCGTCACACTTGAAAACCTGGATGAGGACACCCCAAAAACGGTCAATCTGAAATTCAAATTCAAGGCTATGCCTACGCCACCACAGAGACGAATTCATCGCCGTCCTTCGTCAGGTAAAACACCTCGTATTGAGCCTGGCTCTCAGTCTGGTTCTGAATCTTGCTCGTGCTCTTGCTGAACGATCAGCAGCCATCAGCTTGTTAAAACGAAAGGGAGGCCGAGGCCTCCCTTTCATATAGGCTGACACCTCTCAGCTGTCGTCAAAACGCGTATCGCAGGCCAAGTGTCAATCCAGCCGGTTGACGGAAGTTCTTGCCGTCGCTGTATTCATAGTCCGCATGCATCTGCAGCTTGTCCGTCACAGAAGCGGCGACACCCGCCCCGAACATTCCGCGTGCCCCTGAGAGGTCATTCTTGAATACATTGTTGTTGACCTTCACTTCATTGTTCCTGGCGAACTCATATGCACCGCCAACCCGAACGTAAGGCTGAACCTCAAAGTCATTGTTCAGCTTGAAGTTGCGACCCGCAGTCACGCCTGCTTCTCCCAACAAAGATCGTGCACGTCCACCATCGGCCTGCAGGTCGTTGTCCAGTGAAAAGCTTTTGCCTTGAATCACCACCGCCGACCACTTTGTGAACGGTTCAATGAAGTAGCCGTCGTCAAATTTGATATGTCGACCGAACTCCACCGATCCGCCTACGCCCGTATTGTCGTAGTCGCCTTTGGCGCGGGAGCCATCGCTCAAACCAACCTTGGCATCGTTGTTGAAACGGTTCACTTTCAGGACCGCATCCACGTAGTAGCCACTTTTCGGCGCCATCCAGATCGCGTATGCGCCGCCGTAGACACTCTTGACGTTGCCAGAGGTGCCAGCATCCAGATTCAGATCCGATTCGCTTTGGCCGCCCATGATCCCGACGACCCAATCCTCTGCCAGTGCAGCATCGGTACCGAGGGTGAATCCGCGCTGAGCTTGCTCATAGCCCACACCTGAACCGTCGGCAATTTGAAACTTGTTGCCATAGGCAATTCCCCACGCCCCTGACCGACCCGGGTTGTAACGCAATTCGCCCATCCGGGTTCGCAGTGATTTCAACTCGCCATACCAGGTTGGCAACGGAGTATTGAACAATGCCATGACTGACCGCGCTGCCGGGCTGACGGTGCGTGTACTTGGATCAAGAATCCAGTCATTGCCACTCTTGGCCAAGGCGTAGGAATAAGCACCCTGGTCCGTCACATTTCCCGACAACGAAAAATCTGCGGTTCCGCCATTGGTTTTGACAACGGTGACGGGCTCACCGGCAGCCAGATCAGTACCGCTGCTGGAAATGAGCAGTTTGTGAGAGCCGCTGGCCGTCCCTGTTACAATCAACCTATCGGTCCGGCCGTCTGCAAGGTTCGTTGCCATGATGAAATTACCATTGCCCGACAGGTCGGTAACGTTCAACTGATAGAACGCATCATCTGCTCCAAACTTCACCGAACCGCCATTGAGCGCGAGTTTTCCGACCTGGCTGTTATCCACGAGTACCCACTGCGAGGTGTCATTGATCGTTGCGCTGGCAACGTTTTCGAGACGGCCGGTCAAGGTGGAGTTGTTCTGCAACGTCAGTCCGGTCGTGCTGCCGGCTTCTGTCACGATGTTGCCCTTCAACGTGCTGCTGTTGACGGTCATCGAGACATCCGCCCCACCCTTGACCTCGAGCAGCGTGTCATTGCTTGCGAGCAATCTCGAATTGTTCAGTGTCAAGGTGGCGGTCGATGTACCGGCGTTGTCGAAATCCACCACGATGGCAGAACCGTTTTTGCCCTGTACGGTGGTGTTGTCCAGATTCAAGGTTGCCGGTGCAACGCCGGTCAGATCCAGATCAATGAAGACACCGTTTTGACCGCCGGTAATCGTGCTGTTTTTAGCGACGCCGTTGGCGCTTTGCAGCCAGAGGCCATATCCCGTGGCGGCGGTGCCTTCCAGTGTCGAGTCGGTGATATTGACCAGGCTGTGGGAGGTTGCGAAAGCACCGGCATCGACGCCCTTGATATCGCTGTTGTTCGTAACATTGACCGTCGAACCGTCTTGCGTGCCAAAGAAACGCAAGACCGACAAGCCGAAGGCATCTCCGCTGACCGTGCTGTTGTTGACGTTGCCCAGACTCGAAACAAGCTGCAACCCCGACTGCCCCGCCGTGCCTGTGACAGTGGCGCCGTTCAGGCTCACCGTCGAGTTGTTCGAGGCACTGATCCCCTGGGTGCTGCTTCCGGCATTGACATTCACTGCCGAGTTATCGGCACTGATCGTCAGTGTCTGGGCATTATTGACATTCAATGTAGCGTTCTGACTGAGAAACCAGCTTTCAATGGCATCCCCTGTGTTGACCGTCGCGGTTCCCCCCACCACAGGTGCAGCGCTGGCAAAAGGAGAAATCACCAACAAAGGCAAGCACAGATTTTTGATTGGAAATTGATGGAGTGAACGAAAGTGCATAAAGGCCACCTGCTTCGAGAAAGGATCGAGCACTACGAGACGTCGTCATCTCGTTTTTGAAGGGGCGCAAGACTATCGAGCAACTACGTTTTTTTATGTAGGACTTATCCTTTTTTCGAAGGCGATAAATCGCCCGGCATAAACGGCCAGATCTCGTTGAAATATCAAACGCTCAGGGGGCATGAAATCGAATTCATACCCCCAAAAAACGTTTGAACATTCGATCAAGGAAGCGGATTGGCGACTTCGCAATAGTCGCCATTGTTATCCTCCAGGAATACAAAGTGGACGGCAGAATCCGACTCTGGCACAACGCTTGAAATGGTATAGGTCAGTTTTCCGTATCCATTCGATACGGGTTTCAGGTGGGTCATGTAATCACCAATCAAGAATTCCATACCCGCCGCGGGTGCAGGCGTTGGAACTACGAGAGGGACCGATACCTTGCTTCCCGAAATCGGGTTGCTCGCGCTTGAGTCAGTGAAGCCTTCCCATGTCAGCGTTACCGTGCGCCCACTTACCATTGAAGGACTGAAAGGCACTACGACTTTCAGATTCCGTCGATTGGTACCATCTCCAGGCGGTATGAAGTTCAGTGTCGGACAGGAGATACTGTCAAAGACAAGACCGTCGACCACGGGTTTCGGCAAGTCGACTTTGGTGATGTTTACATCAACGTCTTGATTCGATGAAGAAACCGGATTACGTCCCAGCACCTCGGAGAGCGTCCATTTAATCGGAATGAGCCCGTTTGGCTTCAGCTCGATGAGTATCCATGGGACTACGGCCATCTTGATATCCTTGCCTTCATCTCCCGGCGTCAAATAATAGTCGGGAGTCAGCGGTACGCCGTCATAATAAACCGTGACAAACTGGCCGGATGCTGCTGGTGGTGTGGCTGGTAGCTCGACGAATATATCCGCATCGTTGCCGTGGTCGTTATCGTCCAACTTATTGTCGACACCTTGGGAGGACACCAATCGAGGCTTTTTAAAGTTCGGATTGACGTCACTGGGTTCGTCCGGATTCGGGCCGCCTGGCTGGTAGATATTGACTTTGAAAGACGTACTGTGTGTTGCAATGGGCGCCAGGACCCCTTGTCGAAACATTTCATAACTTGCGATTGTTGAAACATCGACATCCGTCACGCCGTATTCGGTTTTGATGACTGGGTATTCCGCAGGAAAAACCAATATTTTATTGGTGCCAACAAGTTGTTCAGGAACTAGCAGAGTATTCCCCCAATAACACCTGATGGAGTCAGTTGGTGTGCTGGGCAGTGGCACTGTAACTTCGACAGTCACCCCGGTGACGCAGTCCGCAACGTCAATCACGTCATCCCCGCCGGTTCCACCTGCCAAAGGCACAAAAGGTTCCAGCGCCACAGGTGGGGCCAGACGTTCGACGGTACGCTGCTCGGGTTTGGAGCGAAGGCTGATGTTGCCTGCCAGGTCCTTAAATATGATGGTTATTGTATTCAATCCTTCTTTGAGGTCCTGAAGAATGCCAAGCGGGATATTGATGATGCCGGTCGCAGGTATCGCTTCGTTTGCCATGACTGGTGTGGCATACGCCGGGTCAGACAGAATGCCAAAGTAGATGTCGCAAACGTCTGTCGGGTCATAGTTGGCAGCCAGGGTGATCGTGATGTCGATACCGTTTTGGTGTTGCCCCAGATAGGTATCGTTAATCTTCTGGGAAGGTGGCAGGTCCGTGGGGAAAGATATCGCCGGCGGCGACAGGTTGGATGCAGGGGTCTTGATTCGGTAGGGGGCTGTCCGGTCGATGCGGTATTCAGTGATGGCCTCCGGGTTTGGATTGGTCCCACGGGCAAAGAGGATATACACCAGTTTATATACCGTAGGTAGCTCTGGGGTCGGCAGCTCCTTGAGTTCCGCACGTGGAATGGTGAAGGGCATCGGCCATTGACGATTGACAATCGGGCCCAAATTCAAACCTGTGACGAGTGGTATTGGTGTCGGGTTGTTTTCTACACGCAGAAATATACTCAATTTATCATTTCGGTTTGGATCATTCGGGTCGTCATATTCGAAAGGTGGCTTGGGAATTGTAAAGGCCAAATCCGCATTAAGTTTCTCAACACGAATGCGCCCATCACCGGGAATCTGACCGTCAATCGTGGCGCCATCCAGTAAAACAGTGCCACCGCTTTGCAGCGAAACTTTTTTGGTCAATGCCGTATTTGTCACTTTGGTGTTCATGCCATGATCTCCATTTCTCATACATAAAAGCACCTCGTCCAGCTCGCCGCGAAAGTCGGTGCATAGGGGTGAAACTTCGTTCCAATACAATCAAGGGCCGCATGGTTGATTTGAACCTGCCGGGTATCGATCAATCTTGACCACGCCATCCAGCGAAGAGCCAATCAACTTCGAGCCACGATAAATTGAGTACCTGGCCATAGCCGATGCGTTTTTTTCCATGGGTTCTATGTGAGGCACATACGGTTCAACCGTGACAGAGAAACCCAGGGCGATTTCCTGATTGGTCAATATTGGTTTGTCGATTTTTTTATAGGTCCCCGGAATAACCGTTCCGCTGGCATTCGGACTTAAATAACCAAACCACTCGACGGTGCAAGTATCCCCAATCTTGCTAAACGTTGGCAGAGGGGGAACTTTAACTTCCACACCGAACCATATCGCTGGCTGGGTATAACAATTAAATTCCCCCCAAATATTTGCCTTGGGGAAACCTGGCCGCACGAGATCCACGGGAACCGGTGTGTGGTCAATGGTCAAGGGCCGAGGTAGAGACGGGTGTGGGTTATTCAAATAGTTAAGCGTATCGTATAAAAGGACTACATCACCGTCATTGACTAAGTACTCAGACCCGATGTGAATAATGATCTCGGGCAAGGTAATCGGTGTTGTGTACTGAGTTGTAGATTTGAATTCTTCGATGCCATTTCGAGTAAGCCGGACGTTCAGCGTGTCCTTTTGACCGTTAGGCGACTGTTGTGGCCAGACTGGAATAACGACATTCATGCCGTTCTTCAAAAGATCAGACGGGATCAAAACATCGTTATCGGACATTCCTTCTATTTTTGGAGCGTCGTAAACCAGAATATTGTTGTTGGACATGGTCATTTCCCATCGATTGCCAAGCCTGCGCTGGAATCAATTAGGCGCCAGTTCTCGGTATCGGCCTACTGTCAGATCTGACAGGTAAAACTACCGCCTGTCAGATTTTTCCGATCATTCACTGAATATCCCGGTTGACGTAGCACGGCTGATGAGGTTTCCTGAAACCGGTTTCACGACGTATAAAAACAAGGTCCATCCACATGAACGACTTCTCCGCCGCCCAGCGCAGCCGCGTGACCATGCTCGACGTCGCCGAACACGCTGGCGTGTCCAAGGCCAGCGTCTCGCGCTTCATCGGCGATGACCGTGCCCTGCTCTCCGATGCCATTGCCCAGCGCATCGAGCTGTCCATTGCCGAACTTGGCTATCGCCCCAATCAGATGGCCCGTGGTTTGAAACGCGGCCGCACCCGCCTGATCGGCATGCTGGTGGCCGATATCCGCAACCCTTATTCGATTGCCGTGATGCACGGAGTGGAGACCGCCTGCCGCCGACACGGTTACAGCCTGGTGGTGTGCAACACCGACCGCGATGACGAGCAGGAACGCCAGCACCTGGCGCTGTTGCGCTCGTACAACATCGAAGGGCTGATCGTGAACACCCTGGGCCATCACCGGGAGGAGCTGGATGAGTTGAAGCGGGAAATGCCGCTGGTGCTGGTGGATCGCAAGGTCGACGGGCTCGACAGCGACATGGTCGGGCTGAACAACCCGCGGGCCATCGAAATGGCGCTGGAGCATCTTCAGCAGCGTGGCTATCGCGATGCACTGCTGGTGACTGAACCCTATGACGGCACCAGTTCGCGGATCGAGCGGGTCAGCAGTTTTCAGCAACAGATCGGCCAGCGCCAACGCATGAACGGCGCGGTGCTGGAAACCGGTTCGAGCCTTGCGAACGATCTTCAAACCTTTTTGAACACACCTGATTCAGGCCCGAAAGCCCTGTTCTGTGCCAATGGCGTGGCGGCGCTGGCCTGCACGTTGGCCTTGCGCGAGATTGGCTGCCGGTTGTTCGAGGATGTCGGGGTGATCGCGCTGGATGATCTGGATTGGTATCCGTTGGTGGGCAGCGGGATTACTGCCCTCGCCCAGCCTACAGAGGAGATTGGTGCGCGGGCGTTTGAGTGTTTGCTCAAGCGTTTGCGTGGGGATGATGAACTGGCGCGTGTGATGGATTTTTCGCCGGTGTTGATTGAGCGCGGTTCGACCCGTGGATTCTGTGGTGACTGACACGGCCTCTTCGACTTGCCCGCGAAGAGGCCCGAAAGAGCACCGCACAACTTGCTGATTTTTTTTGAACAAAAATGAAACCGGTTTCAGAGGTAGATAACAATGAATAAACCTGCCGTTTCCATCAGCCTGTCCAGCTACGGCGCCGACCTGGTTCGCCGTCGCGGCCAAGGCTCGTTCATCGAGGTGCTGGCCGCAGCCGGCGCCAATCGCATCGAATGGCGCGAAGAGCTGCTGACCAACGAGGTCCCCGAACAGCTCGCCGCCGCAACACAAGCCGAAGGCCTGCAAAGCATCTACTCCTCGCCCACCGAACTGTGGCTGGCCGGCCAGTCACGCCCCAATCCCGAACTCATCACCGCGCTGCAAAACGCCGAAGCGTTCGGTTCGAAGTGGCTGAAAGTGTCGCTGGGCTTCTTCACCGACAACAACGATCTGCAGACGCTGGCGCAAATCCTTGCGCAAAGTCCGGTGCAACTGCTGGTGGAGAACGATCAGACCTTGCATGGCGGTCGCATCGAACCGTTCCAGCGCTTCTTCGCCACCGTCGAGCAACACAACCTGCCGATCAAAATGACCTTCGATATCGGCAACTGGCAGTGGCAAGACCAGTCCGCCAGCAGCGCCGCACGGTTGTTGGGCCGTCACGTCGGCTATGTGCATTGCAAAGCCGTGGCCCGGCGAGCCGACGGCAAACTGGTGGCGGTGCCGCCCGCCGCTACCGACCTGCATCTGTGGGAACAACTGCTGCGGCACATGGCCCAAGGCGTTATGCGCGCCGCCGAGTATCCGTTGCAGGGCGAAGACCTGGTGCAACTCACCACAGAACACGTCGCCGCCCTCGCCCGCCTAGGCCAATCCCGTCTGGAGCCTGCTCATGTCTGAGATCGATATTCTGTCGTTCGGCGAAACCATGGCCATGTTTGTCGCCGAACAGAGCGGCGATCTGGCATTCGTCGACCAGTTCCACAGGCGGATTGCCGGGGCCGACAGCAATGTGGCCATCGGCTTGTCACGACTGGGTTTCAACGTTGCGTGGCTGAGTCGGGTCGGCGCCGATTCGCTGGGTCGCTTCGTGGTCGAAACCCTGCACGGAGAGGGTCTGGATTGCAGCCACGTTGAAGTCGATCCAGCACACCCGACCGGTTTCCAGCTCAAGTCGCGCAACGATGACGGCAGCGATCCGACGGTCGAGTATTTCCGTCGAGGCTCGGCGGCCAGTCACCTGTCGCCGAAGTCGATCAACCCAACGCTGCTCGGCGCCCGGCATCTGCACGCCACCGGCATTCCGCCGGCGCTGTCAGCATCGGCCCGGGAAATGTCCCATGAGCTGATGACGCGCATGCGCAACGCCGGGCGCAGCGTGTCGTTCGACCCGAACCTGCGCCCGAGCCTGTGGGCCAGCGAACGGGAGATGATCACCGAAATCAACCGCCTCGCCGCCCTCGCCCACTGGGTGTTGCCGGGGTTGAGCGAAGGCCGGTTGCTGACCGGGTTTGAAGACCCGGCGGACATCGCTGCGTTCTATCTCGATCAAGGTGCCGAAGCCGTGGCGATCAAGCTTGGGCCGCAGGGTGCGTATTACCGCACGCATCTGGATCAGGGTTTTGTAGCCGGTGTGCCGGTTGAAACCGTGGTCGATACGGTCGGCGCCGGGGATGGATTTGCGGTGGGGATGATCAGTGCCCTGCTGGAGCACCTGAGTTTTCCCGAAGCCGTCAGACGCGCCAACTGGATTGGCAGCCGGGCGGTGCAGAGCCGTGGCGACATGGAGGGTTTGCCGACCCGATCCGAACTCACCGCTGATCGTTCCCACGCTGCGGCGTGAGCACACGCAACAACCAATCTATTGAACCTGCTGCGACAAAAACAACAAGCTCAGGAGCAAGACCATGAAAACCGCAACCCTCGCCACCCGCCGCTGGTGGTACATCATGCCGATCGTGTTCATCACCTACAGCCTGGCGTACCTGGACCGCGCCAATTACGGCTTCGCTGCTGCCTCCGGGATGGCCGCCGACCTGATGATCACGCCGGGCCTGTCCTCGCTGCTCGGCGCGCTGTTCTTCCTCGGGTACTTTTTCTTCCAGGTGCCCGGCGCGATCTACGCGCAAAAGCACAGCGTGAAGAAACTGATCTTCGTCAGCCTGATCCTCTGGGGCGGGCTCGCCACGTTGACCGGCGTGGTCTCCAATGCCTATTGGCTGATCGTCATCCGCTTCATGCTCGGCGTGGTCGAAGCGGCGGTGATGCCGGCGATGCTGGTGTACCTGTGCCACTGGTTCACCCGCGCCGAACGCTCACGGGCCAATACCTTCCTGATCCTCGGCAACCCGGTAACCATGCTGTGGATGTCGGTGGTTTCGGGGTACCTGGTGCAGCATTTCAGCTGGCGCTGGATGTTCATCATCGAAGGGTTGCCGGCGGTGCTTTGGGCATTCATCTGGTGGAAACTCGCCGATGATCGTCCGGCTCAGGCCAAGTGGCTGAGCGACCGGGAAAAGCACGATCTGGAAAGCGCTCTCGCCGCCGAACAGGTCGGCATCAAAGCGGTGAAGAACTACGCCGAAGCCTTCCGCTCGCCAAAGGTGATCATCCTGGCGCTGCAATTCTTCTGCTGGAGCATCGGCGTCTACGGCTTTGTGTTGTGGCTGCCGTCGATCCTCAAGGCCGGCGCGCAGATGGACATGATCGAGGCCGGCTGGCTGTCGGCATTGCCGTATCTGGCGGCAGTGATCGGCATGCTGCTGGTGTCGTGGGGCTCGGACAAACTGCAAAAGCGCAAACGTTTCGTCTGGCCGCCGCTGCTGATTGCCTCGGTGGCGTTCTACGGCTCCTACGCCCTCGGTGCTGAGCATTTCTGGTGGTCATACACGCTGCTGGTGATTGCCGGCGCCTGCATGTACGCGCCCTACGGGCCGTTCTTCGCCATCGTGCCGGAGATCCTGCCAGCCAACGTTGCCGGTGGTGCCATGGCGCTGATCAACAGCATGGGCGCCCTCGGTTCGTTTGGCGGCTCGTATCTGGTCGGCTACCTGAACAGCTCCACCGGTTCGCCCGGCGCTTCGTACCTGTTGATGAGCGGCGCGCTGATGCTCTCGGTGGTACTGACGATTTTCCTCAAGCCCGGCGCCAGCGACCGGGTGACGGCCAAGCGAGTCGCACCGCGTCCGCTGCCGGCCCACTCCTGAATTGATAGAGAGATCACTGCGATGAAAAAGCAGGTTGTGTTGTACAAGAAACTTTCGCCTTCTCTGATGGCGCGTCTGCAAGAACAGGTTGATGTAACGCTGATCGACAGCCTCGACGCGGATGGTCTGATGAAACTGCGTGACGCCCTGCCCGCCGCCCACGGTCTGCTTGGCGCCAGCCTGAAACTGGACGCAGCGCTGCTCGATCTGGCGCCGCAGCTTGAAGCGATTTCCAGCGTCTCGGTGGGTGTCGACAACTACGACATCGACTACCTGAGCCGGCGCCGGATCCTGCTGACCAACACCCCGGACGTCCTCACCGAAACCACCGCCGACACCGGTTTCGCGTTGATCCTGGCCACCGCCCGGCGGGTGGTGGAACTGGCGAACATGGTGCGCGGCGGTCACTGGCATCGCAGCATCGGCCCGGCGCATTTCGGTACCGATGTGCACGGCAAGATGCTGGGCATCATCGGCATGGGTCGGATCGGCGAGGCGTTGGCGCAGCGTGGGCATTTCGGATTTGGCATGCCGGTGATCTATCACAGTCAGTCGCGCAAACCGGCGGTTGAAGCGCGGTTCGATGCGCAGTACCGCAGCCTGGAGGATCTGTTGCAGCAGGCGGACTTCATCTGCCTGACATTGCCGCTGACTGCGCAGACTGAAGGCTTGATCGGCGCCGAACAGTTCGCGTTGATGCGCCCGGAAAGCATCTTCATCAACATCTCCCGGGGCAAGGTGGTGGACGAAGCCGCGATGATCGAAGCGTTGCGGCATAACCGGATTCGCGCGGCGGGGCTGGATGTGTTTGAACGCGAGCCGCTGAATCACGATTCGCCGTTATTGCAGTTGAACAACGTCGTGGCAACGCCGCACATGGGGTCGGCGACCCATGAAACGCGCGAAGCGATGGCGCGGTGTGCGGTGGAGAATCTGTTGACGGCGTTGGCGGGTGAAAGGCCCGCCAACCTGGTGAATCCCCTCCCTTGATTGATCGTTCCCACGCTCCGCGTGGGAATGCAGCCCGGGACGCTCCGCGTCCCTTCCAGAGCTGGAACGCAGAGCGTCCCTTGAGGCATTCCCACGCAGAGCGTGGGAACGATCAGGAGTAAACCCTCAGGGAACGATCAGCGTAAGCGGTCAGGCGCTGCGCACTTGCAAAAGTTGCGCAGCGCACAAGGCAATCCTTGAACACGCATCCGCCAGTTTCACCCGATCCACCACCAGCCCGATGCGAATATGCCCCGCCGCACTCGGCCCGAACGCCTCACCGGCCAGCACAGAAACCCCATACCCCTCCAGTAATTGCTCGGCAAAGTCCTGCGCGCCGATCCCGGTCTGGCGCACATCGACCATCACGAACATCCCGCCATCCGGTTTGATCGGGTACAACCCCGGACAGCCGCGCAACCGTTCGCACACCAGATCCCGGCGCAAACGGTATTCCTCGCGCATCTGCGTCACTTCCGGCAGATCTTTCTCCAGCGCCACTTGCGCCGCTTTCTGCACAAAGTCCGGCAGACCGAACAGCATGCTCAGCGACAGATTCACCAGATGCTCGGCCAACGGTTTCGGTCCGATCATCCAGCCAATGCGCCACCCGGTCATCGCGTGGGATTTGGACAGGCTGTTGATGGTCGCGGTGCGCTCGGCCATGCCCGGCAGGCTCGCCGGGCTGACGTGTTCACCTTCGTATAACAATTCGCTGTAGACCTCATCGCTGATCAGCCACAGGTCATGACGAATGCACAGCGCCGCCAGCTCCTGCCAGATCAACAGCGACAGACTGGCGCCGGAAGGGTTGTTGGGACTGTTGAGCAGCATGGCTCGGGTCCTGGGGGTGATCCGCGCCGAGACATCCGCCGGGTCGACTCGAAAGCCGTTTTCCGGACGAACCGGCACTGGCACCACGGTCGCGCCGCAAGCGCCAAACACGCCTTCGTAGGTGACATACATGGGTTCGGCGACGATGACTTCATCGCCCGGATCGAGCAGACACTGCGCCACCGAATACACCGCGCATTGCGCGCCGGGCAGCACGATCACATGGTCGGCATCGACATCCTGGCCGCTGCGTCGCCGATGGCGCTCGGCAATCCGCTTGCGCAGCTCCAGCCGGCCACGCACTTCGGAATAATGGGTATCGCCTGCCAACAGGCTGTCGATGGCGCCGTGGATGATCGGTAGCGGCGTATCGAAATCCGGATCACCCACAGACAGCAGCAAGACATCAATGCCCCCGGCGCGCAGCTCCAGCGCTCGGTCGTGAATCCGCCAGGCCGCTGCTCCCTCCCCGGCGATTCGTTGGGTCAAGGCTGAATAGCGCATGTACGTCTCCTGATTGCGCGGTCTCCAGCCTTCACCCTAGGTCAAATCACAAACCGCGCCACCATCGCATTCAAATCCACCGCCAGGCGCGACAGTTCATGGGTCGCGGCGCTGGTCTGGTTGGCGCCGGCGGCCGATTGGGTGGCCAGGTCGCGGATGTTGACCAGGTTGCGGTCGACTTCACGGGACACCTGCGCCTGCTCTTCCGAGGCACTGGCGATCACCAGGTTGCGCTCGTTGATCTGGTTGATCGACTGGGTGATCTGCTCCAGTGCGACGCCAGCGGCGCGGGCCATTTCAAGAGTGGACTGGGTGCGCTGGTTGCTTTGCTGCATCGACTCGACCGCTTCGCCG
Source organism: Pseudomonas sp. FW215-R2 (assembly GCF_058789255.1). Lineage (NCBI taxonomy): Bacteria > Pseudomonadati > Pseudomonadota > Gammaproteobacteria > Pseudomonadales > Pseudomonadaceae > Pseudomonas > Pseudomonas sp. FW215-R2. The sequence goes on along the minus strand of NZ_JBYTBO010000034.1, from coordinate 5,437 downwards.
GTGCCGTTCTGGATGCCGGCGACCATTTTTTCGATTTCCTGGGTCGATTGCGCGGTGCGATGAGCCAGTGCGCGAACTTCGTCCGCTACCACGGCGAATCCGCGCCCGGCTTCACCGGCACGGGCTGCTTCGATGGCGGCGTTGAGCGCCAGCAGGTTGGTCTGTTCGGCGATGGCGCGAATCACGTCCAGCACCTTGCCGATGTCACGGCCCTGTGCAGCCAGGCCTTCGATCATTTGCGCGGTGTTCTGCACGTCGTGGGTCATGGTCTGGATCGCGTCGACGGTTTTCACCACCTGGTCGCGACCTTCGCGGGCGGCGTGGGTCGACTGGTTCGACGCTTCGGAAGTCGACACCGCGTTGCGTGCAACCTCTTCCACCGCAGCGGTCATTTCGTTGACGGCGGTGGCGGCCTGTTCGATTTCGTCGTTCTGCTGTTGCAGGCCACGGGACGCCTCTTCGGTCACGGCGCTGAGTTCTTCGGCAGCGGCGCCCAGTTGCGTGGCGGAACCGGCAATCTGTTCGATGGTTTTACGCAGGTTGGCCTGCATCGCGGCCAGGGCTTCGAGCAGGCGTGCCGGTTCGTCCTTGCCGTCGATTTCGATGGTTTTGGTCAGGTTGCCGCCGGCGATGGTTTGTGCGGCAGCGACGGCGCGGTTCAACGGGGTGACGATGCTGCGGGTCAGCAACCAGGCCAACAGCACCGTGGCAAATGCTGCGAAGACCGCCACGATGACAATGCCGGTGATCGCGCTGTCGTAGTGTTCACCGGCCTGAATGGACGCGTCCTTGGCACCGGCGGCATTGATCGCAATCAGTTTGTTGAGCTGCTCGCCCATCTGGTCGGTGCCGTCCTTGATCTTCGTGTTGATCAGGGTGCGCATGTCCTCGACCTTGTCCTGACGCGACAAGTCCATCATCTGGTTCTGGGCTTGCAGGTAGTTGTCCAGGGTCGTCGCGAAAGCCTGGTATTGCGCGCGCTCTTCACTCTCGGCCGGCAATGCGGCGTAGGCGGCCTGAGCGCTGCGTACCTTGTCCACCAGCACGCCGATGCGAGTCTGTGCTTCTTGCAGGCCGGCAGTGTCACGGTTGACCAGAATCCGGAACGACAGGATCCGCAGGCGCAATACGTTTTCCGTCACCACGCCAAGGTAAGTGACGCTGGGCAACTGATTGGTCTGCATTTCGACAGAGGCCTGGCGGATGACCGACATGCGGTTGACGGCGAACACGCCGAGCACGATCACCAGCAGGGCAATAAAGGCAAAACCGAGGAAGGCACGGGGCGCGATATTCAGATTACGCAAGGACATAGGAAGGCTCTCGGAAAGTCGAAGCTAAGAGCATCCATGCCGTAATCACTGGCCCGCGAGGGCGGGCTTCAGTCCGGCGTCACTGTTTGTGGAAGTCTTGTGTGCGCCTGATCTTTATATCGGCCAGGCTTGAGGAATTTTGCAGGTAAAGAACAAATATTTTTCAAATTATTGCGAGTGTTTCGCTATTGAAACACCCGACGTTTTAGATGATGGGTGACAGGTCAGTCCGGAGTCGCCATGCGCCAGACGCGGGCAATGTCCGTAGCGCGCTCGCGCAGCAGACGCGGTGCTTCGGCGCAGGCTTGTTCCAGCGTCATCGGACCGCTGGTGACGGCGAATGCGGCATCGATGCCGTGACCGTAGAGTTCTTGATAGCCCTCGCCCAAGGTGCCGGCGATGACGATCACGGGGACGCCGTGTTGCTTGGCGATCCGCGCGACGCCAAACGGGGTTTTGCCGCGCAGGGTCTGCGCGTCGAAGCGCCCTTCCCCGGTGATCACCAGATCTGCGCTTTTCACTGCATCGGCCAGCCCGACCAATTCGGCGACCACTTCAACCCCGGCCTGGAACCGCGCGCCGAGAAACGCTTTGGCTGCAAAACCCAGTCCGCCCGCTGCACCGCTGCCCGGCTCATCACGAACGTCTTTATCCAACGCTTGCGCGCAGAGTTCGGCGAAGTGGCCCAGCGCCTGATCCAGTTGCTGCACTTGCGCGGGTGATGCGCCTTTCTGCGGGCCGAAAATCGCCGAGGCGCCGTGGGGGCCGCACAGCGGATTGTTGACGTCGGCGGCGATGTCGAAACGGACTTGCGCCAGACGCGGGTCCAGTTCGTTGAGGTCCAGTTTGGCGAGTTGCGCCAGCGCGAGGCCGCCCGGCACCAGTGATTGCCCTTGAGCGTCCAGCAACTTCACGCCCAGCGCCTGCATTGCACCAGCGCCGCCGTCATTGGTGGCGCTGCCGCCGATGGCGAGGATCACCCGTTGTGCGCCGGCATCCAGCGCTGCGCGGATCAATTCGCCCGTGCCGAAGGTACTGCTGATGCACGCATCGCGTTGCCCCGGCGGCACCAGTTGCAGACCACTGGCCTCGGCCATTTCGATGATCGCGGTGTGGTTATGCGGCAACCAGCCCCACGCCGCTTCGACCGCCGCACCCAACGGACCACGCACGCGGGTGCGACGCAGTTCACCTTCACACGCGGCGAGAATCGACTTCACCGTGCCTTCGCCACCGTCGGCCATCGGGCATTTGACCAGCGTCGCCTGCGGCCAGACCTGCGCCAGACCCAGCGCAATGGCTTCTGCAACGCCTTGGGCACTCAGGCTGTCCTTGAACGAATCGGGGGCGATGACGATTTTCATGCGAATTCTCCAGTTCCAATGCCCCTCATGCTGCCAGTCGCTTTGCGCGTTGACGCCTGTCCGCTGCACAAGTTGGATAGGCGTTTATTGTTCATTTCGACAAATCGTCAGTCTGCGGCAGCAATTGCACCCCGAGATACAGCGCCAACATGCCGTCGAGCCTCAGCGGATCGACCCCGCTCAACTCGGCAATTCGCTCCATCCGATAGCGCAGGCTGTTGCGATGAATCCCCAACGCATCCGCGCAAGCCTGGCTCTGCCCGTCGTGATCGCACCAACTGCGCAGGGTCGCGAGCAACTGGCCGTTGTTGTCCTTGGCGATGACCTTGCGCAACGGTTTGAGCAGTTCATCCAGCGCATCATCGTTGCGATGGCGCCAGAGCATGACCGGCAAGCGATAGCGATTGAGAGTCAGCAGCCGTGAACGTGGCAACACTTCGCGGCCATAGGCGAGCAAGTCGCCGACCCGCCGATAGCAACGGCGTAACCCGGCCAGCCCATCGGCCTGCCCACCGACGGCGATGCGCAGGATGTTCCAGCCCAGGCCATCGAGTTTTTCCAGCAAACGATCATGCTCGAGGTTCTGACTCGCTGGCCGGCACCACAGCAGTGACGACTTCGCGGAACTCACGCACCAGCTGTCCGGATAGCGCGTCATCAACCAGGCACTCAGCGCCTCGACGGTCTGCCCCGGCCCATGCTCCAGACCTAATTCAAACAGATAGGGCACCCGCGTCAGTTGCGGTTTCAGCCCGAGTTGCTGAGCTTCATCGACCAAACGCGGCGAGTCCCCTGCTTCGCTCAACAGCAGCGCGAGCAAGTCATCGCAGCGTTGCCGCCGCCACTGCTGCTCGGATTGCTGATTGCGCTGGCCGACCAGCATTTCAGCCGTCATGCGCACCAGTTCGGCGTAAGTGCGCAATTGCTCCGGCTCACCGGTGATCCCGAGCACACCGATCAAACGCTGATCGAGCAGCAGCGGCAGATTGATCCCCGGCTGCACACCTTTCAAATGCACGGCGGTCTGCGCGTCGATCTCCACCACTCGCCCGTTGGCCAGCACCAGTTGCGCACCTTCGTGACGGGTGTTGATCCGCTCCGGCTCGCCACTGCCGAGGATCAGCCCCTGGCTGTCCATGACGTTGACGTTGTACGGCAAAATGGCCATGGCCCGGTCGACGATGTCCTGGGCGAGGTCGTGATCGAGTTCGAACATAAGGGCTGGAATCCTTGAAAACAGGCGCGGACGGTTGTTCACCCGCACAGGGTCTGGCGGCAAACCCTGTGCTCAGGCACAAAGACAATCCGGCCAAAGGTGGCCGAGACTCTCAGGGCGATCAACGTTACCCTTTGCATCGCAAAAAATCATAATAAAGAGAGAGCCGCCATGTCGCAGAGCGCCGCTGCCACCCAGACCATCGATGACGATAAAAATGCCGTCTACAAACGCGTCACCCTGCGTTTGATCCCCTTCATCTTCATCTGTTACCTGTTCAACTACCTCGACCGGGTCAACGTTGGATTTGCCAAACTGCAGATGCTTGACGCGCTGAAATTCAGCGAAACCGTGTACGGCCTTGGTGCCGGTATCTTCTTCATCGGCTACGTGCTGTGCGGGGTACCGAGCAACCTGGCCCTGACCAAATTCGGCCCACGGCGCTGGATTGCGCTGATGATGATCACCTGGGGCACGCTGTCGACCTGCCTGCTGTTCGTCACTACACCGACCGAGTTCTACACCTTGCGCCTGTTCACTGGCGCCGCCGAAGCCGGGTTCTTCCCAGGCGTGGTGCTCTATCTCTCGCAGTGGTTCCCGACCTTTCGCCGTGGCCGGATCATGGCGCTGTTCATGTCGGCGATCCCGGTGTCGGGCCTGCTCGGCAGCCCGTTTTCTGGCTGGATCCTGAATCACTTCGCTGCGGGCCAAGGTGGCCTTGCCGGTTGGCAGTGGATGTTCCTGCTGCAAGGTATTCCGACCGTGATACTGGGCGCACTCGCCTACTTCCTGCTCAGCGATAACTTCGCCAACGCCAAATGGCTGACCCCGCATGAGCGTTCGGTGCTGGAAGCGGATCAGGCGGAAGACCTGGCGAACAAGCCGAAAACCACTTCCGATTCGCTGATTGCGGTGTTCAAGAACCCGGCGATCTGGGCGTTTGGCTTGATCTACTTCTGCATCCAGAGCGGCGTGTACGCGATCAACTTCTGGCTGCCGTCGATCATCAAGAACCTCGGTTTCAGCGACAACCTGGTGATTGGCTGGTTGAGTGCGATTCCGTATCTGCTGGCGGCGGTGTTCATGCTGGTGGTCGGGCGTTCGGCGGACTTGCGCAAAGAACGCCGCTGGCATTTGGTGGTGCCGATGTTGATGGGCGCTGTCGGCCTGCTGATCGCGGTGAACTTCGCGGCGAATCCGGCGATTGCGATCCTCGGTTTGACCATTGCGACCATGGGTGCGTTGACCGGCTTGCCGATGTTCTGGCCAGTGCCGACTGCCATGCTGAGCGCGGGTGCTGCGGCGGGCGGGTTGGCGTTGATCAACTCCATGGGGCAGATGGCGGGGTTCTTGAGCCCTTACCTCGTGGGTTGGGTCAAGGACAGCACCGGGTCGACGGATGCGGCGTTGTATCTGCTGGCGGGGGTGATTGTTGGCGGGAGTCTGCTGGCGTTGCGGATGACGCGGACGTTGCGGGCCTGATTATTGGCAGGCACACAAAAACGGCCCACTTCGGGCCGTTTTTCGTTTGATCGTTCCCACGT
>NZ_JBYTBO010000033.1:0-44502 GCF_058789255.1 Pseudomonas sp. FW215-R2 | reverse complement strand
AGGGACGCTCCGCGTTCCAGCTCTGGAAGGGACGCGGAGCGTCCCGGGCTGCATTCCCACGCGGAGCGTGGGAACGATCTAGCTAAAGGGGAGTTTCAGTCTTCAGTTCCAGATTATCCAGCACCCGATTGACCGCCAGTTCCGCCAGCATGATCAGTTGCCCAATCCCCAGCAGGACGTGCCGCTGCGGCGCATCGATCATCCCGGCGAAATCGCTGGCCATGGTTTTGGCGGAGGTCAGGGTTTCGCAGGCGTCGGCCAACAGTTCTTCGCTTGGGATACCGGGAGCGATGAGGTAGCGGGTGTTGGGTTTGAGCAGCGGCTTTCTGGGGTGGAACGGATTGAGGTAGTGATCGAGGGCGCGTTCGGCGGCTTCGTGGAATTTCTTGGAGTCGAGGGTTTCGTAGGGGGACGTTGAATCGACTTCGGGTGGGTTGGGTGTTGGTTTGATCACGTTTGAATCTCCAAATCAGAAAAATGGAGCCATCAAACTTCGCTACCAAACGAAGAGGTGGTGGCCATACACGGGTTGGTAGACCGGTGACTTGGAGAACCGGCGCGCTCGAAAGCGCCCCACGCATGGCCACCATAAAAGCACGGACGGATAAGCGTCCGAATACGGTGAGTTGCGCAACAAGTCAGAACCGGGCTACCAAACCCCATCGCTATTTTTCAGCGACGGGACAACGATAAAACCCGGCCCCCAAGCGCACAAGCCGGCGGATTCTGGCTTAGTCGTAGGCAACGGCGCAAGGTTGTGTAGCCTGCGGTGCGTGTCTGGACGTGTCCTTTAAACGCCACGATTAAACGCTCACAAGATCCCCGTTTTCGCATCCAGTTCCAGCACCAACCCGCCCGGCATCTGCACAAAAATCTGCCAGATCCCATCCTCCGGCACCTGCGCCACCTGATACGGCAACCCACTGCCTTGCACCCGCTTCAAAATCACCGCTGCATCTTCATCGGTACGAAACGCAATATGACTCAAAGCAGTCTCGCCCGGCGCAGGCTGCTCAATCACATGCACCAACGCCTGCCCATCCTGATACAACCAGCGCCCGGGAAACGGAAACGGCGGCCGACGCCCCGGCGTCAATCCCAATAACCCGCCGAAAGCGTCCTGCAGCGTCTGCCCATCAGCGGTGTTGAAGGCGAGATGATCGAATGTCCACGTCATGTCTGTCTCCTGCGGTTATTCAGGATTCCAGTATCTGCGCTTGCCAATCCCGGAAAAATCCCGCAAAACGCCAAGGATCTTTAAAGGATTTTTACCAATGAGCTCGATTCTGGATCTTGAGATCTTCGTCCGCACCGCCGACTCCGGCAGCATTTCCGCCGCCGCCCGGGCGCTTGAGCTGACGCCGGCCGCCGCCAGCATCGCCTTGAAACGCCTGGAAACCCGCCTCGGCATCCGCCTCTTCGCCCGCTCGACCCGCAGCATGCGCCTGACCGAAGAAGGCCGGCGCTATCTGGAAAGCGTGCGTCTGGCATTAGCCACGCTAGCCGAGGGCGAGCAGGCGTTGAAGCAGCAGACCGAAGGCCTGAGCGGCGTGCTGCAACTGGCGGCGCCGTCGGACTTCGGGCGCAACGTGCTGCTGCCGTGGCTGGACGATTTCAAGCGCGAGCACCCGCACATTCAACTGCAATTGCTGCTCAACGACCGACATGCGGACCTGTTTCGCGAGACAGTGGATGTGGCGCTGCGCTTTGGCGTGCCGAGTGATTCGACGCTGGTGGCGTTGCCGATCCTGCCTGAGCATCGTCGTGTCGCCTGCGCCAGCCCTGCGTATCTGGAGCGCCACGGTACACCGCAAAATCCTGCCGAATTGAGCGAGCACAGCGCCCTGCTCTACCTGCGCAACGGTCGGCCCTATAACACCTGGCGCTTCCATCGCGACGACGAAACAGTTGAGGTCGAAGTACGCGGCGACTACCTCAGCGACGACGGCGAAGTCGCCCGCCGCTGGGCGCTCGCCGGGCACGGCATCGCCTACAAGGCCTGGCTCGACGTCGCCGAAGACGTGCGCGCCGGGCGGCTGGTGACGCTGTTCGATGACTGGCACGGCGAGAGCGTACCGTTCAATCTGTTGTGCCCGCACCGGGTGCAGGTGTCGGAACGGGTGAAGGTGTTGCAGGCGTTTTTACGCGAGCGTTGCGAGGCGTTGCGCCGATAAATTCACTTTGCCGTACCGGGCGCTTCTGGTATTTGATGGAAGCTTTCCCACCGACAAAAGGATTTCGGCATGAGCTATCGCACACTGGGTCACTCGGGGTTGCAGGTGTCCACCCTCACCCTCGGCACGATGATGTTCGGCGAACAGACCTGCGCGGAAGAGTCGCTGCGCATCATCGACAAGGCGTGGGATCAGGGCATCAATTTCATCGACACCGCGGACGTCTACACCAACGGCCGCTCGGAAGAGATCGTCGGCGAAGCCATCGCCCGTCATCGGCATGAATGGGTGCTGGCGACCAAGGTCGGTTTCGGCCCGGTGGACGGTGTGCCGAACCGCAGCGGTTTGAGCCGCAAGCACATCTTCAATGGTCTGGAGGCCAGCCTGACCCGGCTCGGCACCGACTACCTCGACATCTATTACCTGCACCGCGAAGACCACAACACGCCGCTGGAAGTGACGATCTCGGCGATTGGCGACCTGATCCGCCAAGGCAAGATCCGTTATTGGGGCCTGTCGAACTATCGCGGCTGGCGGATTGCCGAGGTGATTCGCGTGGCGGACAAACTGGGTGTCGATCGCCCGGTGATCAGCCAGCCGCTGTACAACATCGTCAACCGTCAGGCTGAAACCGAACAGATCACCGCCGCCCAGACTTATGGCCTCGGCGTCGTGCCTTACAGCCCGCTGGCCCGTGGCGTGCTCAGCGGCAAGTACGCACCGGACGTGACCCCGGACGCCAACAGCCGTGCCGGGCGCCAGGACAAACGGATTCTGGAGACTGAATGGCGCGTGGAGTCGTTGCGCATTGCCCAGCAGATTCAGCAATACACAAAAGAGCGTGGGGTCGGGATTGTCGAGTTTGCGATTGCCTGGGTGCTGAACAACGGCGCAGTGACCTCGGCGATTGTCGGGCCGCGTACTGAAGAACAGTGGGATGCGTACACCAAGGCGCAGGCGGTGAAGATCACGGCTGAGGATGAGGCGTTTATCGATTCGCTGGTGACGCCGGGGCATGCGTCTACGCCGGGGTTTAATGATGTGAGCCATTTTGTGTCGGGCCGGAAACCGCGCCAGGCTTGAGATCGCTGCCCTCACCCTAACCCTCTCCCGGAGGGAGAGGGAACCGATTGGGGAACATTGAAGCTAAGCTTTTGCCTGAAGCTTTCGTGGTGAATCCATAATCGACTGGCCTTTTCAGGTCGACGGATTTCTTAAGACACCTCGGTCGGCTCCCTCTCCCTCCGGGAGAGGGCTGGGGTGAGGGAGCTTTTGATTGTTGGAAATATTGATCACTCGGCCAATATTCAGCACAAAAACCACGTATCCTGCGCGCCCCGTTTCACCATCACCCCCGCGAGGACAGTTTGTCTAAAGGCATTGCTCTATCGGTGACAGCATCGACGCTGTTTGCCGTCATGTATTACTACACCTCGTTGCTCACCCCGTTGAGCGGCGTGGAAATCTTCGGTTGGCGGATGCTGCTGACCGTGCCCTGCATGACCGTGTTCATGTTGTTGTCCGGCGAATGGCGGCGGGTGCTGGAGTTGCTGCGCCGGATCCCAGCGCTGCCGAAGTTGATCGGTGGCCTGATCGTTTCGGCTGCGTTGCTGGGTGTGCAGTTGTGGTTGTTCATGTGGGCACCGCTCAATGGCTACAGCCTCGATGTATCGCTGGGCTACTTCCTGCTGCCGCTGGCCATGGTGCTGACCGGGCGCATCGCTTATGGCGAAAGCCTGTCGTACCTGCAAAAAGTCGCGGTGTTTTTTGCCAGCCTCGGGGTGTTGAACGAGTTGTATCAGGTCGGTGGGTTTTCCTGGGCGACGCTGGTGGTCGTCGTCGGTTACCCGTTGTATTTCGTGCTGCGCAAATACCTCAAGACCGACAACCTCGGCGGTTTGTGGGTCGACATGACGCTGATGCTGCCGGTGGCGTACTGGTTTGTGCGCGGCGGCGAACAGGGTTTTGGCGTTTTCGATCAGTATCCGGCGCTGGCGTGGCTGATTCCGCTGCTCGGTCTGATCAGTGCGTCGGCGCTGGTGGTGTACATCATCGCCAGCCGCTTGCTGCCGTTCAGCCTGTTCGGCTTGTTGAGTTACGTGGAGCCAGTGTTGCTGCTCGGTGTGGCGCTGCTGCTCGGCGAGAGCATCAAACCCGGTGAATGGCTGACCTACATCCCGATCTGGCTGGCGGTGGTGGTGCTGGTGTTTGAAGGGTTCAAGCATCTGATGCGCCAGCGGCGCCCGTAAGACGCGCAATAAAAAGCCCGGCCTGCAACATTGCAGGCCGGGCTTTTTTACATCCGCAGATTACTCGGTAGCGAGTACGCCACGACGCACCTGGTCACGCTCGATCGATTCGAACAGTGCCTTGAAGTTGCCTTCGCCGAAGCCATCGTCGCCTTTGCGCTGGATGAATTCGAAGAACACCGGGCCCATCAGGGTTTCCGAGAAGATTTGCAGCAGCAGACGCTTGTCTTCCTTATCCGACGCACCATCCAGCAGGATGCCGCGCGATTGCAGCTGATCGACCGGCTCGCCGTGGTTCGGCAGGCGGCCTTCGAGCATTTCGTAGTAGGTGTCCGGCGGCGCGGTCATGAAGCGCATGCCGATCTTCTTCAACTGATCCCAGGTCTTGACCAGGTCGTCGGTCAGGAAGGCGACGTGCTGGATGCCTTCGCCGTTGAACTGCATCAGGAACTCTTCGATCTGCCCGGCGCCCTTCGACGATTCTTCGTTGAGCGGGATGCGGATCATGCCGTCCGGCGCGGTCATCGCTTTCGAGGTCAGGCCGGTGTATTCGCCCTTGATGTCGAAGTAACGGATCTCGCGGAAGTTGAACAGTTTCTCGTAGAAGTTTGCCCAGTAGGCCATGCGACCGCGATACACGTTGTGGGTCAGGTGATCGATGATCTTCAGGCCGGCACCGACCGGGTTGCGGTCAACACCTTCGATGAACACGAAGTCGATGTCATAGATCGAGCTGCCTTCGCCGAAACGGTCGATCAGGTACAGCGGCGCACCGCCAATGCCTTTGATTGCCGGCAGGTTCAACTCCATCGGACCGGTTTCGATGTGGATCGGCTGAGCGCCGAGTTCCAGAGCGCGTTTGTAGGCTTTTTGCGAATCCTTGACCCGGAACGCCATGCCACACACCGACGGGCCGTGTTCAGCCGCGAAGTACGAAGCAACGCTGTGGGGTTCGTTGTTGAGGATCAGGTTGATCGCGCCCTGGCGATACAGGTGCACGTTTTTGGAACGGTGGGTCGCGACCTTGGTGAAGCCCATGATCTCGAAGATCGGCTCCAGGGTGCCAGGAGTCGGCGATGCGAACTCGATGAACTCGAAGCCCATCAGGCCCATTGGGTTTTCGTATAAATCTGCCATGGTTGGCGCCTCATCATTCTTATCAATTAACCAGAGTTATTTGTCAGTAATGCTGAGACCGGTGGGTGGCGCACAGGAGATGCCACGCACACTGCGGGCGAGGAAGTCACCGTAGATCAGTTGAAACCCGAATATCTTCATTGTCGACCCAAGGCTCTTGCGGGCGAGGCTTCTGCTGCCAGAAGACGATTATTATTGTATGCGTAACCCGATTCTACACAGCGTAAATAGGGTTGTCTGCCCTCTCTATAAAATCCGCTTTTTTCGGCCCGGTGCAAGGGGTTTGTTGCACAGCCAGATGCCCGCCAGAATCAGCACGCCGCCAAGGCACATCGGCATCGTCAGTTGCTCGCCCAGCAGGATTGCACCGGCCAGCACGGCGGTCAGCGGGTTGAGCGCAATGAATACGCCGGAGCGGGTCGCGCCAATTTTGCGGATGCCATCGTAATAGCCAATGTAGGCCAGCGCCGAGCCCAGCACCCCGAGATAGATCAGGCTCAGCCATTGCGTCATCCCCAGACTGGCCACCGCCGCCCCGCTCACTTCGCCGCGAACGGCAGCCAGTGCCCAGAGCATCAGCGTGCCGAGCAAAATCGAAAAGGTCACCGTCTGCAATGGGCCGATGCTCTGGTTGAGGCGGCGGGAGAACAGCGAATAAACACCCCAGCTCAACACGCAGCCAAGAATCAGCAGATCGCCGATCCAGGCGTCTGGCGTTGCGGCCAGCAATTGCGGATTGCGACTGACGATCACTACACCCGCACCACCGATGCAAACCAGGATGCCGATGACTTTCAATCGACTCAGGCGCTCCTTGAACAGCAACCATGACGCCAGGCCAATCACCGCCGGATTCAACGCAACGATCAAAGAGGCCCGCGATGCATTGATGTATTGCAAGCCGTAAAAGAAGCACAGGTTGTAGAAGAAAATCCCGAAGAACCCCAGCGATGCCAGTTGCAGCCATTGCCCCGCCGTCGGCCGTGCGAAGGGAATCCGCGCCAGCCACAAAAATCCAAGCAGCGCGACGCTGGCCAGCAAGAACCGAAGACTGGCAGCAAGCATTGGGCTCAGGCTGCCGGCCAGAAACCGTCCGGCCACCCAAGTCCCGCCCCAGATCATGCTGACCATGGCGAGGTTCAGATAGACCGGCATGTCCGAGGCAACCGGACGAATGGATTCATGACTGTTCATAACACTCCCGACGATGAAACTGACGAATGACGTATCATTCGACTGATTCAACATCATCGTAAAATGAGTCTTTACTCATGACCCTGACCCAACTCGAGATCTTTTCGCTGGTGGCCGAGCTACGCGGCTTCACCCTCGCCGCTCATCGCCTGGGGATTTCACAGTCGGCGGTGTCCCACGCCTTGAAGTCGCTGGAGCAGGAACTGGGCGTCGAATTGCTGCGCCGGCATCAATCACACGTGGAGCTCAGCGACATTGGCGAACAATTGCTGTTGCGCGCACGGGCCATGCTCGGGCTGGCCAACACACTGCGCCAGGAAGCCGCCGATGCGCGGGGCATGAAACGCGGCACGTTGCGTATCGGCTCGTTCGGCCCGACGTCATCGATCAGGTTGCTGCCGAGCATTCTTCGGCATTACCGCGAGGCGCATCCGGGCATCGAGGTGCACATCGACGAAGGGCCGGATCGGCAAGTGGTCCAGTGGCTTGAGGAGCGGCGGATCGATATCGGTTTCGTGGTCCTGCCTGAAGATCGATTCGACACGTTTGCCCTGGTGGAAGATCAGATGGTCGCCCTGCTCCCTCTCGATCATCCGCTGGCGACTCGTGATGCGTTGACCCTGAAGGCGCTGTGCAACGACCCGTTCGTGCTGACCGAGGCGGGTTCCTCGGAGTTGGTGTCGCGGATGTTCAACGCGGCAAAGTTGAGCCCGAATATCCGCTACCGCTGCTCGCAGTTGCTGAGCACCCTCGACACCGTGGGCCGGGGCGATGCCATTACGGTCGTGGCCGAGGGTTCTCTGCCGGTTGAGGCGGATCCGCGCTACGTGAAGCGACCGCTGTCACCCACCGTGCAACGACAAGTCGGTCTGGCCGTGCTTGACCAACGTCAGGCTTCACCCGCCGCCCTGGCCTTTATCCAGCTGGCGACACGGCTGGATTACCGATGAGCGGCACAAGCGCCATCGGCCATCTATCATGGGCACAGAGCAAACGCTTTCCGGAAGGTGCCCCGTTGCCCCGTCTGCAATCGAGAATCCCATTTCATCGCGACAGGATGCGCCCATGCCGCTGACCGCCCGGCCCCGCCGCAAACGCAGCACCCGAATCATCGTGACACTGCTTTGTGGCGCGCTTCCGATCATTATCGGCAGCGTCATTCTCCACATGCAGGCCGAACGCACACTCCAGCAGAGCTCCCGGGAAACCGCCAACGAAGCCCTGCGCCAATTCGAACTGATGCTCGACAACACCGCCCAGGCCGCGCGTGATTTGCTGCCGCTGGCAGGCCAGACGTGCGAAAACGTCAAACTGGCCTTGCGCGAACAGGTGACCCGCCGCCCGTTCGTTCGCTCGACCAACCTGGTGTGGGACAACAACCTCTACTGCAGTTCGCTGTTCGGCGACTTCAAAGAAGCGGTCAATCCCGGCGATTATGCCCAGGGCAAGTTGTGGCTCATGAACGGCAACCCGGTCACGCCTGACACCGCGCTGCTGGTGTATCGGCTGAGCGACGGTCGTGGTGGCGCACTGACCACGCTGGACGGTTATCACTTGAGCAATATTCTGCGGCTGATCGGACGGCAGACATTGCTGTTGCTGCAAGTGGGCAACACCTGGCTTTCCGCCGACGGCAAAGTGCACCAAGGCCCTCTGCCCGAGTTGCCGGTTGCGCAAAGTACCTTGAACTCATCGCACTACGCTTTCACGGTGTCGGCCGGTTTCCCTGAAGGTGAAACCTGGCGGTACATGAGCAACGAGTACCCGCCGTTGTTCAGCCTGCTGATGTTTTTTGGCGCGGTGTCCGGCGCGATCGGCTACAGCATGCAAAGACGCTCTACGTCGCCGAGTCACGAAATGCTTCGCGCACTGGAAGCGGGGGAATTCATTCCGTACTTTCAACCGGTAGTGCATGGCGACAGCAAACAATGGTCAGGCACTGAAGTGTTGATGCGCTGGAAGCATCCCAAAGAAGGCCTGGTGCGTCCGGACCTGTTCATACCGTTTGCCGAACACTCCGGGCTGATCGTGCCGATGACCCGTTCATTGATGCAACAGACCGCCGTTGCACTCGGGCCGCTGTCGTCTTCCTTTGTGGCGCCTTTTCACATCGGCATCAACATTACGGCCAGTCACTGCCAGGATCTGGAGTTGCTGGAAGATTGCCGCGAGTTTCTGGCGGCATTCGCCCCCGGCAGCATCAGTCTGGTGCTGGAGTTGACCGAGCGCGAGTTGATCGAGCCCACCGACATCACCCATCAACTGTTTGCACAACTGCGCGCCATGGGCGTGAAAATCGCCATCGACGACTTCGGCACCGGTCATTCGAGCCTGGGTTACTTGAGAACATTCAATGTCGACTTCCTGAAGATCGACCAGACATTTGTCGCCATGATTGATAAGGACGCCCTGTCCCGCCACATTCTGGACAGCATCATCGAACTGTCCGACAAACTGGACCTTGGCACGGTAGCCGAAGGCGTGGAAACACAGACCCAGGCAGATTACCTGACCGCGCACCACGTCAACTTTCTGCAAGGCTATCTGTTTGGCAAACCGATGCCGGCCGCAGACTTCATCGATGCATTAACTCACCATTAACTAAACGCGATAAAACCGGCGGGCTCAGAGCGATCGCACCAAATTGATACAAGACATCGCTGTTTTTACATAAAGAAAAAGTCATGATTTACTCTTGACGCATTAACTACTACAATTTTTCTTACCTGTTGCTAGATTGGCAGGTGAGCCACTATCACCGAGTCGCTTCAAGGCTCTTGGCTTATAGCTTTGTTTGCGGTTGGTATCAGCCAAACACACTATTGGAGTAAAGATATTGTCCAGACTCGCTGAATTTCGCGCAGCCGAAAAGGCCCTTCAAGAACAGCTCAAGCAGCTGGAGTCGCTGAAGAACGATGCCGGGCTCAAGAAAGAAATCGAATTCGAAGAAAAGCTCCAGGGGCTGATGAAAACCTACGGCAAAGGCCTGCGCGACATCATCGCCATCCTCGATCCGAATCCGGCAAAATCCGGCCTGCAACAGGCCGCGGCACCTAAAACCCGCCGTGCTCGCGTGGTCAAGGTCTATCAGAACCCGCACACCGGCGAGCTGATCGAGACCAAGGGCGGCAACCATCGCGGGCTGAAGGCCTGGAAGGAACAATACGGTGCAGCCACCGTTGATTCCTGGTTGCGCGGTTAATCCCTCGCAAACATAAAAGCCCTGCATTTGCAGGGCTTTTTTTTGGACGATATCTAACAAATGCAACAATTTCTTGTTGCGAAAGTTGAGAGCCAAACACCGTCTTGCACTGGAACTATGCTTCCGGATGTTGCGTCATTGCCGGGCGATCAACTTTGTATTTAATCACTTCAGGTATCTAACGCCCCACGGACCACCGAACAGCTGACTAAAATTTCAAGCTGTTTCTCGCCGCCACTATTTCATCCGCACTGGCCTTGTAAACCTCGGCCTGCCCGGCATAGGAAAGTACATAGGCTTTGTCTGCCTCTACTGCGGCAACCAATGTTTGTGACAGCACATGACGGCCGTTTTCGGTGACAGTACAAGTGGTCTCAAGGGCCGCCAGTGAACCGAGCGTGCTTGCATGAACCTTGTTGCAAACGCTCTGATAGCCGCCCTGGAAAAAGTCTTTCTGTACCGACTTGCGCATCTCCAGCAACACGCCTTGCAAATTGACCTGATGACCCGTTTCCACACGCGTCATCGTCAACTCCATCACCATGACCTGATTGCCATCGGCATCAGTCTTCACCGCCCGCTGACGGGAAACCTCCGGTGCGGTTTCGGGCAGCGCTTCGACTTGCCAGCCGGCGGGCCAGGTAATGCTCGGCGCCTCAGCGCAGGCCGCAGCCGCGATGAGGGACAAGCCGAAGAAAACGAACAGCGATTTGAACGGTCGGATCATTACCAGAGGCACTCGCGGATTGAGCCGTAAAGTCTGAGGCCCGCCCGCCTGCAGGGCAAGCCCGCGCTTTCGGTTTGGCGATGCCGCAAGGCATGCGTATCATTGCGCCCATTCACTCGCCCCAATTTGTTACGGAGGGCTCATGAGCCTGCAAGAACTGAACACTTTCCCTGGCGTGACCGCCACCCCGGACAGCGCAACCCGCAATTTCGTCTTCAACCACACCATGCTGCGCGTGAAGGACATCACCAAGTCGCTGGATTTCTACACCCGCGTACTGGGCTTCTCGCTGGTGGAAAAACGTGACTTCCCGGAAGCGGAATTCAGCCTGTACTTCCTCGCGCTGGTCGACAAATCGCAGATCCCGGCCGACGCCGCTGCGCGCACCGAGTGGATGAAGTCGATTCCCGGCATCCTCGAGCTGACCCATAACCACGGCACTGAAAACGACGCGAACTTCGCCTACCACAATGGCAACACCGATCCGCGCGGTTTTGGCCACATCTGCATTTCGGTGCCGGACATCGTCGCCGCCTGCGCACGTTTCGAAGAACTGGGCTGCGACTTCCAGAAGCGCCTGACCGATGGCCGCATGAAAAGCCTGGCGTTCATCAAGGACCCGGATGGCTACTGGGTCGAGATCATTCAGCCGGCGCCGCTGTAAGCGCTGAAACCTCTTTCCTTGGGGAGAGGACGTTGAAGAAATAAAAAACCCCATCATCGCTGATGGGGTTTTTCTTTTTCAGGCCCGGGATTTACGCCGGCGCTGAAGTGCGGATCAGGTGATCGAAGGCGCTGAGGGAAGCCTTGGCGCCCTCGCCTACCGCAATCACGATCTGCTTGTACGGCACGGTGGTCACGTCACCGGCAGCGAAGATGCCGGGGATCGAGGTTTCACCACGGTTGTCGACGATGATCTCGCCACGCGGCGACAGCTCGATGGTGCCTTTGAGCCAATCGGTGTTAGGCAGCAGACCGATCTGCACGAAGATCCCTTCCAGCTCGACAGTGCGCAGCTCGTCACTGTTGCGATCCTTGTAACGCAGGCCGTTGACCTTCTGCCCGTCGCCGGTGACTTCAGTGGTCAACGCACTGGTGATCACGGTGACGTTCGGCAGGCTGTGCAGCTTGCGTTGCAAGACCGCGTCGGCACGCAGTTGTACGTCGAACTCAAGCAAGGTTACGTGGGACACGATACCGGCCAGGTCGATGGCCGCCTCGACGCCGGAGTTACCGCCGCCAATCACCGCCACACGCTTGCCTTTGAACAGCGGACCGTCGCAGTGCGGGCAGTACGCCACGCCTTTGTTGCGGTATTCCTGCTCGCCCGGCACGTTCATTTCTCGCCACCGCGCACCGGTCGCCAGAATCACGCTCTTGGCTTTGAGGGTTGCGCCGCTGGCAAAGCGAACCTCGTGCAACTCACCGTTCTTGCCCGGGATCAGCTTGTCGGCACGCTGCAGGTTCATGATGTCGACGTCGTACTGCTTGACGTGTTCTTCCAGCGCGGTCGCCAGTTTCGGGCCTTCGGTTTCCTGCACGGAAATGAAGTTCTCGATGGCCATGGTGTCCAGCACCTGACCCCCGAAACGCTCGGCCGCAACGCCGGTACGAATACCTTTACGTGCCGCATAGATTGCCGCCGAAGCACCGGCCGGGCCACCGCCGACGACCAACACATCAAAAGCCTGCTTGGCGCTGATTTTCTCGGCCTGACGCTCGATGGCGCCGGTGTCGAGTTTGGCGAGGATTTCTTCCAGGCCCATGCGGCCCTGGCCGAAGTTTTCGCCGTTCAGGTAAATGCTCGGCACAGCCATGATCTTGCGATCGTTGACTTCGTCCTGGAACAGCGCGCCGTCGATGGCGACGTGGCGGATGTTCGGGTTCAGCACGGCCATCAGGTTCAGCGCCTGAACCACGTCCGGGCAGTTCTGGCAGGACAGCGAGAAGTAAGTCTCGAAGTTGAATTCGCCCTTGAGCGAGCGGATCTGTTCGATCACTTCGACACTGGCCTTCGAAGGGTGGCCACCGACTTGCAGCAGGGCCAGCACCAGCGAAGTGAATTCATGGCCCATCGGGATGCCGGCGAAACGCAGGCTGATGTCGGCACCCGGGCGGTTGATCGAGAACGACGGTTTGCGTGCATCGTCGCCGCTGTCGATCAAAGTAATCTGGTGCGAAAGACTGGCAACGTCTTTCAGCAGGTCGAGCATTTCACGGGATTTCGCACCGTCATCGAGAGAAGCAACGATCTCGATCGGCTGGGTGACCCGTTCCAGGTACGATTTCAACTGGGCTTTAAGATTGGCGTCCAACATACGGGCGATCTCCTGACTTTATTTGAGGCGAAAAAAAGCCCGAGCGAATCTCGCCCGGGCTTTTCTATTGGGCGGTGCAGCTTACTTAGGTAGGTGCGGAGTTCCGCCCTGCGTTGCGTGTCACAGACTTAGATCTTGCCGACCAGGTCCAGGGACGGAGCCAGAGTGGCCTCGCCTTCTTTCCACTTGGCTGGGCAAACTTCGCCTGGGTGAGCAGCAACGTACTGAGCAGCCTTGATCTTGCGCAGCAGCTCGGAAGCGTCACGGCCAACGCCGCCATCGTTCAGTTCAACGATTTTGATCTGGCCTTCAGGGTTGATCACGAAGGTGCCACGGTCAGCCAGACCAGCTTCTTCGATCAGCACGTCGAAGTTGCGGGAGATGACGTGGGTCGGGTCGCCGATCATGGTGTATTCGATTTTGCCGATGGCTGGCGAAGTGTTGTGCCAGGCAGCGTGGGCAAAGTGGGTGTCGGTCGAAACGCTGTAGATTTCTACGCCCAGTTTCTGGAAGGCAGCGTAGTTGTCGGCCAGGTCTTCCAGCTCGGTTGGGCAAACGAAGGTGAAGTCGGCTGGGTAGAAGAACACTACGGACCATTTGCCTTTCAGGTCAGCGTCCGAGACTTGTACGAAGTCGCCGTTTTTGAACGCGGTAGCTTTGAACGGTTTTACTTGGCTGTTGATGATAGGCATTGATGACTCTCCGTCAGGGTTGTGAATTCGATGGGTGAATCCTACCCACTCACTCGACGGATGGCTCATTGGCAAACCTGATGCTGCTGATTTGTTTTCGCTATTAGCGGACTGTATTAATAGAAGAAAACGATATCTACGACGACAACGGCTTATCCGTAATCCGGGCCATCCCGTGAAAGGGGCTCGCTTCAACATAGCGCATGGCGGACTTCATATCCTTCCAGCCCACGTAACTCATCAACGACTTGAGATCCCAGCCGCTTTGATGGGCCCAGGTGGCAAAGCCACGGCGCAACGAGTGGCTGGTGTAGCGCTCGGCGGAGATTCCGGCGCGCTCCAGGGCCTGTCGCAGCAGCGGAATCACGCTGTTAGCGTGCAAGCCCTCCTCGCTCAGGTTGCCCCAGCGATCGACAGCGCGAAACACCGGGCCGCGTACGAGCGCCGCTTCGGTGATCCAGTCGATGTAGGCCTGCACCGGGCACAGCTTCAGCAACGCCGGGGCCTGATAGGTCTGACCGAGGTTCTCCCGGTCGCCCTTGCTGCGCGGCAGGTACAGGGTGATGCCGCTGCCGGCGTGGGCCTGCACATGCTCGACCTGCACCCGGCACAACTCGTCACTGCGAAAACCCCGCCAGAATCCCAGAAGAATCAGCGCTCGATCCCTACAGGCTCTGAGTAGCAACGGCCGATCCTGTTGTTCTCGGGCCTCTTTCATTTCCTGTTCAAGCCAGGCCACGGTCTGTTCAAGATCACGCAGTTGCAACGGCTCGGCCTGTTTTTCCTGCGCGGGATGCAGCGCACGGATGCCCTTGAAGACTTTGCGCACCACCGGCGTCTTGGTCGGATCGGCGAACCCCTGACTGTTGTGCCACTGCGCGAGCGCGGACAAGCGCAACTTCAGCGTGTTGACCGACAGCACGCCCGCATGAGCCACCAGATACCGCGCGACGCTGTCAGCCGTCGCGGGCAGGAACCCGCCCCATACCGTTTCGAAATGCTCGACGGCCGCACGATAACTGCGGCGGGTGTTGTCACGGGTGGCGGCTTGCAGATAGCGATCCAGATCGCTCATGGGCTGATTTCTCGCAGATGTACTGATTTGAAGATTGAAAAGCGGATTCTGGCGCTTCACACGGGGTAATACCAGTATATCCCGCCCGTTCATCTTGAAACATTTAACTTTATGTTCAGCATGGTACACTGCGTACTTTGGTGGCATGTACCACAGTACGTAATCGTAGGAGCACATATGGCCCGTGGCGGCGTTAACAAAGCAGTAGTCCAGATCGCGCGCTCAGCGATCCTCGCCCGTGGCGAACACCCAAGCATCGACGCAGTACGCATCGAGCTGGGCAACACCGGATCGAAAACCACTATTCATCGCTATCTGAAGGAGCTGGATGACGGCAGCGAACCGGCTGATCCGTCGGCAGAACCGATTGATGACGAGCTGCTGGCGCTCGTCACGCGCCTGGCGCAACGCCTGAAAGAACAGGCGCAGGAGCCGATTGATCAGGCTCGCGAACAGTACGAACAACAACGCCAGGCATTGGAAGCAGAGCTGAATCAGCTCCGTCAGAACCATGCGCAACTGGAGCAAAAGCACGACATCCAGGGCGCTGCATTGGCCAAGGAATCCGAAGCGTTGAGCGACACTCGCTCGATGCTGCAAACCGAACAGACACGCAATGCCGGCCTGAATCAGGCGCTGGCAGATTTCGAATTACGCTTGCAGGACAAGGACGAGCAGATCCGCTCGCTGGAAGAAAAGCACCTGCACGCTCGCGACGCACTTGAGCACTACCGCAATGCCGTCAAGGAGCAGCGTGAACAGGAACAGAGCCGTCACGAAAGTCAGGTTCAGCAGTTGCAGATGGAGTTGCGTCAGGCGCAGCAAAGCGCACTGGTGCGCCAGGATGAAATCACTCAATTGCACCGCGACAACGAACGCTTGCTGACCGAAAACCGCGGCACACTGCGGGAACTGAGCCTGCTGCAGGATCAGCTCAAACACAGCAATCAGCGTCAGGATCAACTGCTGGAGCAAGCGACGCGTGTCGACAGCGAACGCACCCTCCTCCAGGAACGTTTGCGCGTGGCATTGCTGGACAGCCAGACACTCAAGCAGAGCGTCGACGAGCACGCCCAACTCAACCAGTCACTGGAAAAGCAACTGACCCAGGCTCAGGACAGTTTGCGCCTGGCCACTACCGCTGCGGCAGCGCCAGACGTAAAAACTTCAAAGGACGATTAAGCACCGACCGGCGTGCGCATGGTGACAAACTCTTCGGCCGCCGTCGGGTGCACCCCGATGGTGTCGTCGAAGTCACGCTTGGTTGCGCCAGCCTTCAGAGCAATCGCCAGGCCCTGCACGATCTCGCCGGCATCCGGCCCGACCATGTGGCAGCCCAGCACCTTATCGGTTTTGCCATCGACCACCAGCTTCATCAGCGTGCGCTCCTGGCATTCGGTCAGGGTCAGTTTCATCGGTCGGAAACGGCTTTCGTAGATCACCACGTCGTGACCCGCCTCCCGCGCCTCTTCTTCGGTCAGGCCGACGGTGCCGATGTTCGGCAGACTGAACACTGCCGTCGGGATCATCTTGTAATCCACCGGACGGTATTGCTCTGGCTTGAACAGACGTCGCGCCACCGCCATGCCTTCAGCCAGCGCCACCGGCGTCAGTTGAACGCGACCTATGACATCGCCCAGCGCAAGAATTGACGGTTCGGTGGTCTGATATTGCTCGTCAACCTTGATGAAGCCCTTGTCGTCCAGCTGCACCTCGGTATTTTCCAGCCCGAGATTGTCCAGCATCGGACGCCGACCGGTGGCGTAGAACACGCAGTCCGCTTCCAGTACACGACCATCCTTGAGGGTCGCCTTCAGGCTGCCATCCGCTTGCTTGTCGATCCGCTCGATGTCGGCATTGAACTGCAGATTCATGCCGCGCTTGGTCAACTCTTCCTGCAGATGCTTGCGCACCGAGCCGTCGAAGCCGCGCAGGAACAGATCACCGCGATACAGCAACGTGGTCTCCGCACCCAGACCATGGAAGATTCCGGCAAATTCGACCGCAATGTAACCGCCGCCGACGACCAGGACACGCTTGGGCAGCTCTTTCAGGAAAAACGCCTGATTGGAGCTGATGGCATGCTCATGCCCCGGGATTTCTGGAATCTGCGGCCAGCCGCCCGTGGCGATCAGAATATTTTTCGCGGTGAAACGCTCACCATTGACCTCGACCTCATGCGGGCCAACGATCTTCGCGTGCGCTTCGTGCAGGGTCACGCCACTGTTGACCAGCAGATTGCGATAAATGCCGTTCAGGCGATTGATCTCGCGATCCTTGTTGGCGATCAGGGTCGCCCAATCGAAATTCGCCTCACCCAAGCTCCAGCCGAAACCGGACGACTGTTCAAAGTCTTCGGCGAAATGCGCGCCGTACACCAGCAGTTTTTTCGGCACACAGCCGACATTGACGCAGGTGCCGCCCAGATAACGGCTCTCGGCCACCGCCACTTTTGCACCGAAACCGGCAGCAAAACGCGCAGCCCGCACACCACCGGAACCGGCACCAATCACATAAAGGTCAAAATCGTAGGCCATTTCTATCTCCTCGGCAGGCGATCAGCATACCCGGCGTCGTCCGCTGGGCAAGCACTCCTGCCGATATAGGGGCGAAAAATGAAAAAGCCACCCGAAGGTGGCTTTTTCGTACAGACAGATCAGGCGCTATCAGTAGGCCTTGCCAGTCTTGTAGAAGTTTTCGAAGCAGAAGTTGGTTGCCTCGATGTAACCCTCGGCACCACCGCAGTCGAAACGCTTGCCCTTGAACTTGTAGGCCATTACGCAGCCGTTCTGGGCTTGCTTCATCAGGGCGTCGGTGATCTGGATTTCACCACCCTTGCCTGGCTCGGTCTGTTCGATCAGGTCGAAGATGTCCGGGGTCAGGATGTAACGACCAATGATCGCCAGGTTGGACGGCGCGTCTTCCGGCTTTGGCTTCTCGACCATGCTGTGTACGCGGTAGATGTCGTCACGGATCATCTCGCCGGCAATGACGCCATACTTGCTGGTTTCTGCCGGATCGACTTCCTGGATGGCGATGATCGAGCAGCGGAACTGCTTGTACAGCTTGACCATCTGGGTCAGTACGCCGTCGCCTTCGAGGTTGACGCACAGGTCGTCCGCCAGCACCACGGCAAACGGCTCATCGCCGATCAGCGGACGACCGGTCAGGATCGCATGACCCAGGCCTTTCATTTCAGTCTGACGGGTGTAGGAGAACGAGCACTCGTCCAACAGCTTGCGGATACCGACCAGGTATTTCTCTTTGTCGGTGCCCTTGATCTGGTTTTCCAGCTCATAGCTGATGTCGAAGTGGTCTTCCAGGGCACGCTTGCCACGGCCGGTCACGATGGAGATCTCAGTCAGACCAGCATCCAGAGCTTCTTCGACGCCGTACTGGATCAGTGGCTTGTTTACCACCGGCAGCATTTCTTTGGGCATGGCTTTAGTCGCTGGAAGGAAGCGAGTACCGTAACCGGCTGCTGGGAACAAGCATTTCTTGATCATATAAGTCCTTGAAAGGGCTGTGTGTACGAGTTTCGGCGCAGTCTAATCAGGCGGCGTGCACCTTACAATGCCCCGCACTGGCTAACCGATGTCAACATAGAGAAATATTCTGGCGGATAGTTCAATCCGCACGCAGAAGCTGCGCATTCAGCGTAGCCCAAAGATTCAGGAACACCGCATCGACCCGCGCCCGTCCGCCCGTTTCCCGTTATCATGACGCCTTTGAACCAGCCAACGAGGCCGCTAGATGTCCGCAGCAAAAATCATCAACGGGTACACCGTCGCCAAGGCAAAAGATGGCCAGTGGCATATCACCGCCGCCAACGGCGAAGATGTGTCCGGTCCATTGCCCACTGAAGCGATGGCGATTGAGGTAGCCGCGGTGCTTGATTACACGCCTCCTGCACCGAAGCGTCGCGGCAAGGATCAGGACTGATCAGCTGTAACGCATCCAGAGCCCTGCCATAGTGCGGGGCTTTTTTTGAACATGAAGATGTGGCCAATCGCTATAACCTTTTCATGCCGGCGCTGTCATAGCGTCTAGCCCTCTCCTTCCGAAGACGACATCGCCATGAACACCCGTACGCTGCACAGCATGCTGCCCCTGTTAGCACTTCTGGCCCTGGCCGGCTGCGCCAGCTCTCAACCCACTTATCTGGACAACGGCGAACAAGGGTTGAGTATCGATTGCTCCGGCGAGGCCAACTCCTGGGCAACCTGTTATGAAAAGGCTGACGCCTCCTGCGCCGGCACCGGCTATCGCATCGTCGGAACCGATGGCACACCGGCGTCCAAGGAAAGCGACAAAACGCTAGGTATCGATGTCGGCAACTACAAGAACCGTAGTGTCGTGGTGGTCTGCAAGTAGGTTTTACATGTGAATTTCGGCGAACTTGATCCCCAACCCGCGAACGACCTCAATCAGGTCATCCAGACGGCCAAATGATTCGACTTCGTCGTTTTCATCCACCAGAAAATAACTGCGCCCGGCGCTCTTCTTGAAAAACACGATCCATTCACCCGAATTCGCCGGGTTCTGAATCACATGGGTGGCCGCGATCAGCCCCTCTTTATGGCGCTCGCGCACCTGTTCTCGCTTCATGCACATCTCCAGAAATGACAATGCCGCCCAGGCGTGACCTGGACGGCATCAATACCGATGACTGACAGTTTATCAGCCGGAAATGCACACCGTGGCGGCATTGCGCACATCCCTTGGACGTATCGGCACGTTGGACATGCGCTCGTGCAACTTGATGCTGCTGCCGCCGGAGCGGTCCTCAATGTCAAACACCGCTGCCGGGCCGGACGACAACTTCCCTGGCACGATCACCCGAACCCCGTCCTTGTGCGGCTCCATTTGCAGGGCCCCGCGGCTTTGCGCCAGCTTGTCGGCCAGACACTGTGCGTACTCGTGGGGTTTCTTGCCGGAAATGACGCTCATGGTCGGCAGTGTTTCATTGATTTCCGAAACACTTGCGCAACCACCCATCGCCAATGCCAACGGCACAAAGACAACACCCCACTTCATACAGAATCTCCTATAAAGACCCTCGGACAGCGTGAATGCCGTTTTTCTCCGAGGCTCATTGCATTTAACGCACATGAAATCGCGAATAACTGTTTTTAATTGTCAAAGCGGCGCCCGACGGCCGGATAATAACCTGTCCGGGCTGATAAACTGCGCCAATCGACCCTGCTATCGTTTTGATTTTGTAGAAAAAGCCCTTCTGGAGGCGCCCATGAAATTTATTCACCAGCGCGAGCACCTCAACGAAGACGACATCGTCGTCATCCAGTGCTCACAAACCTGCAACATCCGTCTGATGAACGACGCCAACTTCCGCAGCTTCAAGAACGGCGGCCGTCATACCTATCACGGCGGCGCGTTCGACACCTTTCCGGCTCGCATTACCGCGCCGAGCACCGGGTTCTGGAACATCACCATCGACACCGTCAACCGCCGTGCGATCAGTGTGACCCGCAAGCCGACCCTGACGCACTCGATCAAGATCATCCGTCGCTCCAGCTCGAAACTCAGCTGATCGGCTCCCTTAACGCAATCAGGTAAGCATGACCGTGGCCCAAACGACCAAATACGTCATCAAGTACAAACTGAACGGCGAACGCCGCTTCGAATTCGCCCAGCTGGAAAACGGCACGCCGGAAGAAGCCAAGGCTGCGCTGAATGCCCTGCACGGCTAGAGCGAAGACGTGATCAGCGACATCAGCGTCAGCAAGGCGTTGTAAGACGCGGGTGACAATTCGACCGCAAGCGCCGGAGTGTTCCGGCCTGGCGGGCTGCCTAGACTGATCACCTGGACGCAAGCCAAGGAATCAGTATGCCGATGTCACCCGACTCTCCCCTCGACGCGCTCGACTGGGTCGTACTGGAACAACAGCTGGATCAGGACGGCTGCGCCATCATCCGTTCGCTGTTGCGCCCGCAAACCTGTGATCGCCTGAGTGCGCTGTACCCGCAAAGCGAACCGTTCCGCTCACAGGTGATCATGGCCCGCCACGGTTTCGGTCGCGGCGAATACAAGTATCTGCGCTACCCGTTGCCTCCATTGGTGGAGCGCCTGCGCAATGCGCTTTATCCGCGCCTTGTTCCCCTGGCCAATCGCTGGCATGAACGGATGGGCTTGCCGCAACGCTTTCCACCCCTGCACAGCGAGTTTCTTGCGCGCTGCCATGCCGCCGGTCAACTGCGGCCAACCCCGCTCTTGCTGCAATACGGCCCACAGGACTACAACTGTTTGCATCAGGACCTGTACGGCGAACACGTCTTCCCGCTGCAAGTGGCGATTCTTCTGTCAGAACCTGGCGAGGACTTCAGCGGCGGTGAGTTCGTCCTGACCGAACAACGCCCGAGAATGCAGTCTCGCCCACTGGTGATGGACCTGAAGAAAGGCGACGCGCTGATCTTTGCCGTCAACCAACGCCCGGTCAAAGGCGTGCGCGGCGACTATCGGGTCACCATGCGCCACGGCGTCAGCCGCCTGCACAGCGGAAAACGGCATACTCTGGGCATCATTTTTCACGACGCTACCTGACCATCATGCACACCCACTTCGATCTGTTCGCCGACACCGAATCCGAGCAGCCCCGACGCGCTGAGCAGATCGGCGAACAATCCTGGGTGCTGCGCGGCTTCGCCCTTCCCCGTATCGAACAATTATTGCCGGCTCTGAAATCGGTCATCGAACGCGCCCCGTTGCGACACATGATGACACCCGGCGGCTTCAGCATGTCAGTAGCCACCAGCAGTTGCGGAGCGCTTGGCTGGATCACCGACCGCAGCGGTTACCGTTACTCGGTCGATGACCCTCTCAGCCACCAGCCTTGGCCGGAGATGCCCGAAGTCTTTCGCGACCTGGCGCAGACAGCGGCGAAGCAAGTCGGATTTTCCGATTTCATACCGGACTCCTGCCTGATCAATCGTTATGTCCCCGGCGCGAAAATGTCTTTGCATCAGGACAAGGACGAACATTCCTACACCGCACCGATCGTTTCTCTGTCATTGGGTTTGCCCGCCATGTTCCTGTTCGGTGGTTTCGCCCGCAGCGACAGGAGCCAGCGCATTCCACTGCTGCACGGCGACATGGTGATCTGGGGTGGCGTTGATCGGCTGCGCTACCACGGCGTCCTGCCGATCAAGTACGGCCGACATCCGCAGTTGGGCGAACAGCGTTTCAACCTGACGTTTCGCACCGCCGGATAACCGCGCAAAGTTTGACCGCAAGGGCCGGAGTGTTACGGTTGGCGGCACTGGTTAACCTGAAATTCAACAGGTCAACGGACTCTCCATCATGAAAACGCTTTCGACCCCGCTGAACATTGAAGACGATCCACGCTGGTCCGCCGTCGTCGCCCGCGACCCACGGGCCGACGGTCAATTTGTCTACGCCGTGAAAACCACCGGCATCTATTGCCGTCCTAGCAGCCTGGCGCGTTTGCCTAAGCCGCAGAATGTCGAATTCTTCGACACCGCCGAAGAGGCCGAAGCAGCGGGTTATCGCCCCAGCAAACGGGCGAGCAAGGATCAAAGCGACGTGGCCGCGCAACATGCCGCAACGGTAGCCGCTGCGTGCCGACAGATCGAAACCGCGGAAACCCTGCCAGCGCTCAACGAACTGGCGGATGCCGCCGGCCTGAGCTCATTCCATTTCCATCGGGTATTCAAAGCCGCCACCGGCCTGACGCCCAAAGGGTACGCCGCGGCGCACCGTTCACGCAGAGTGCGGCAACGGTTGGCGGATGGCGACTCGGTGACCGACGCGTTGTACGACGCCGGCTTCAACTCCAACAGCCGTTTCTATGAAGCCGCTGACCAGTTGCTGGGCATGAAACCCGGCGACTTCCGGGCCGCCGGGCAAAACAACGACATTCGTTTTGCGGTCGGCCAATGCTCGCTCGGCGCTATTCTGGTGGCACAGAGTGATCGAGGAATTTGCGCGATTCTGTTGGGGGACGATCCCCATCAACTGGTCTGCGACCTGCAGGATCAGTTTCGCCGGGCCAACCTGATCGGAGCCGACGCCGAGTTCGAACAACTGATCGCCCACGTCGTCGGCTTCATCGAAGCGCCGGCAATCGGTCTCGATCTGCCACTGGATGTACGGGGCACCGCGTTTCAGGAACGGGTCTGGCAGGCGCTGCGCGAAATACCGGTTGGCAGCACCGCCAGTTATGCCGACATCGCCCAGCGCATCGGCTCGCCAAAAGCGGTTCGGGCCGTGGCTCAGGCTTGCGGCGCCAACAGCCTTGCGGTGGCGATCCCTTGCCATCGCGTGGTCCGCAGCGACGGCAACCTTTCGGGCTATCGCTGGGGCGTGGAGCGCAAGCGTGAGTTGTTGTCCCGGGAAACGCAGCCTTAGCGGATGCCGATGTAAATCGACACTGACTCGGGGCCGAAATAGGCCTCGAAGTCAGTGGCGTAACGTCGCTGAATCTGCGGATTGGCTTCGAAGTGCTTCCAGATCCGGCCCCAAGTGGCAATGACCGCATCGGGCAATGCGCCATGTCCCTGGAACACCAGATACTCGCCGCTTTCGATCCGAATGGTTTCGAAATCCGTCTGCGGATTGACGACGGCAACACCCGCCGTCACATCGAATGCCCCCGAAGCATCCGATTCATAGGCCGAGTACACCCCGTAAATCGGCGACTCGGTCAGCTTGCCGGGAATGGCCTCCGCCAGGTTCTTGCCGAAGAATTGCCCCCACATCGGGCCGATTTTCGCGGTCTCGGCCTTGTGTTCTGCGGCGTTGGTGGTTCGAACGCGCAAGCCTGAAACCGTGAACGACTCAACGTGCTGTTGTTGTAGATCCATCGAAGTGCCACTCCCTTTTTTGAAGTGCGGCCCGGCAGGTCCGCGATGGCGCTTAATGTGTCAGCGATTGACGTCCACGACAACCCGTCCGCGCAGCTGCCCGGCGAGCAACTTTGGGGCCGCTTCAATGGCTTCACTGAGGCCGATTTCGTGACTGATCAGAGGCAACAGGGCGAAATCCAGATCCTTGGCCAGACGCTCCCAGGCTTCTATCCGACGCGCCTTTGGCTGGGTCACGCTGTTGATTCCGGCCAGCGTCACACCACGCAAGATGAAAGGCGCCACCGACGCCGGGAAATCCATGCCCTGAGCCAGACCGCATGCCGCGACAGTACCTTCGGCGCGGGTGCTGGCGCAGGCGTTGGCCAATGTGTGGCTGCCGACCGAATCGATGACCGCTGCCCAACGCTCCTTCGCCAGTGGCTTGCCGGGTTCGGACAAGGTCGCCCGATCGATGACTTCGCTGGCGCCCAATTGCTGCAGATATTCATGCTCCGACACCCGCCCGGTGGACGCCACCACGCGATAGCCAAGCTTGTGCAACAAGGCGATTGCAAAGCTGCCGACCCCACCATTGGCACCCGTGACCAATACTTCGCCCTGCTCCGGCGTCACGCCATTACGCTCCAGCGCCATGATGCACAGCATCGCCGTGTAGCCCGCCGTGCCAATGGCCATGGCTTGCGCGGCGGAAAACGCCTTGGGCAGTGGAATCAGCCAGTCGCCGTTAAGCCGCGCTTTCTGGGCCAGACCGCCCCAGTGATTTTCACCCACGCCCCAACCATTGAGCAGCACCTGATCGCCGACCTTATAGTCTGGATGCGAGCTGACTTCGACTGTGCCGGCCAGGTCGATCCCCGGAACCATCGGAAACTTGCGCACTACCGGGCTGCTGCCGGTAATCGCCAGCCCGTCCTTGAAGTTGAGCGTGCTGTACGCGACGCGCACCGTCACATCGCCTTCGGGCAACTGCAGCTCGTCGATTTTCTGCAGGCTGGCGCGATAACCGCTGTCGTCTTTGTCGATCAGAATGCCGTTGAACATGATTGCCTCTCAGGGAATGAATTCAGGGTCTCGTGGCATTCAAATAGCACATCGCAACATTTTGCCCCACTCGACCTTCCGCCAATCGCTGAAACCGCCGGATGATTCCGGATCGGCCGGCTATGCTCTTTCGACGGCTTCCACTTATCCCCGAGAAGCCCTTGTCGATGGAGCTGACAATGTCCCGCGCCCGCCCTTTTCTTGCCTGGCTGATGCTCTGTCTGTTGGCATTCAATACCGCTTGGGCGGCGCCTGCGGCCAAGACGGCAGACGCCACTGCCGTTGAGCCGACATGGCCGCAAGTCATCACCAGCGACAAATCAAAACTCACCGTGTATCAGCCGCAGCTCGACAGCTGGGATGGCTACACCTTGCAGGCCCGCGCCGCCGTCGAGGCCGCCGGCGCCGACGGCAAGTCGACTTATGGCATCGTCCAGTTCAGCGCTCACACGCTGGTCGACAAGGCCACTC
Organism: Pseudomonas sp. FW215-R2; assembly: GCF_058789255.1. Taxonomy (NCBI): domain Bacteria; kingdom Pseudomonadati; phylum Pseudomonadota; class Gammaproteobacteria; order Pseudomonadales; family Pseudomonadaceae; genus Pseudomonas; species Pseudomonas sp. FW215-R2. The sequence continues at coordinate 19,378 of NZ_JBYTBO010000033.1, read as the reverse complement.
GCTGGGTCATGCTCGACCAATACAAAATCATCAAGGCTGATTTCCCTGCAGACGCCAGCCAGGCAGAGATGTGGATCACGACACTGCAAAACGATGCGGCCAAGCGCAAGAAAACCATTTCACTCGATCAATTGGAGGCCGCCGTTGGCGTACTGACCGCCGAACAGAAAGCCGACACCGCGCCCCTGGAAAACACGCCACCGACCATCCTCAGCTCGGACGTGCCGGCCTTGCTTGTCTATATCGACGGTGAGGCTGCGTATCGCCAGGTCGACGGCACCGGATTGCAACGGGTGATCAACACCCGTCCTCTGCTGCTCAAGGACGCCCAGGGCAAACATTATCTGCATGTGTTCGATGGCTGGATGGTTGCCGATCAATTGTCGGGGCCCTACGCCCTGCTCTCATCGCCTCCAGCGGATCTGGAGAAAGCCAAGAAAGCGGCGATCGAGAGCCGGCAGGTGGATCTGCTCACCGGGCAAAGCGATCCGAAGGACAAAGTGCCGAGCCTGGCCAAGCCGCCGCAGCCAAAGATCTTCGTGGCCACGACCCCGACCGAACTGATCGTCACCGACGGTGCGCCACAGTGGCAGCCGATCCAGGGAACGCAATTGCTGTATGTCAGCAACACCACCGGGCACATCTTCAAGGAAATCGGCGACCAGAACAGTTATGTGCTGATCTCCGGCCGCTGGTTCCGCGCCGGTGACATGAACGGCCCGTGGACATTTACCCCGGCGGACAAACTGCCAGCAGACTTCGCCAACATCCCCGACGACAGTCCGAAAGAAAACGTCAAAGCCTCGGTCGCGGGCACGTCTCAATCCAAGGAAGCAGCCATTGCCGCCACCATTCCGCAGACCTCGGCAATCAAGAAAAGCGCGGTAAAAATGACGGCGCCACAATTTGACGGTGAGCCTCAACTCAAAGCCATCAGCGGGACCCCGCTTCAATATGTGATCAACAGCGCCACGCCGATCATCCGGGTCGACAACAACAGTTGGTACGCCGTGGAGAACGGCATCTGGTTCGTCGCCACGGCAGTGACCGGGCCATGGACCGTCGCCAGCTCAGTGCCAGCGGTGATTTATTCGATTCCGCCGAACTCGCCGATGCACTACCTCACTTACGTCAAAGTCTATGAGTCCAGTGGTGACACGGTCGTCGTCGGCTATACCCCGGGCTATCAGGGCTCGACGCTGGATCCGGCGACCGGCGTTGTGGTCTACGGCACCGGCTATCCGTACACGCCATGGGTTGGCAGCGTCTGGTACGGACCGCCGGTGACTTATGGCTTTGGCGTCGCGATTCGCTACACGCCGTGGACTGGCTGGACCTTCGGCTTCGGGTTCGGCTGGAGCTGGGGCGGCAGCACTGCCGCCATGGGTTGGGGATGGGGCGCCTATCCATGGTGGGGCAATTACGGATGGGGTTACGCGTGGGGGCCGCACCTGTATCCGGCGCCGCTGGCCTGGGGCGGCGCAGCCTACGGCTATCACGGCGGCGCCGTGGCCTGGGGCCCGGGCGGCTGGGCCGGTACTACCGGCAACATCTACCGGCAATGGGGTGATCGGGCGACCGTCAGCCGCTATGGCGCAGGCTACAACGCCTGGACCGGCAACCGCTGGGCCGGTCAGGTCGGTTCCTCCTACAACTCACGGACCGGGATTGCGACCGCCGGCCAGCGTGGGGCGGTACACAATGTCTACACCGGCAACTATGCAGCCGGCCGCAGCGGTGAAGTGGTCGGACCGAACGGAGGTGCAATCGCCGGGGGCCGGGTGACGGCAGGCAACGCTCGCAATGGCACTCAGGTAACGGCCAATCGTGGCGCCGTTTACAACCCGAACACCGGCAATACCACGCAATACGGCGGGATTCACGGACGCAACAGCGGCGCCGCGCGGGTTGGCGACAATTTTTACGCCGGGCATGACGGCAACGTCTACAAGAAAACCGATGATGGCTGGCAGTCGATGGTCAAGGGGGGCGCAACCCGCGCACCGGCCAACAACAATGCTCAGTTACAGAACCTCAATCGCGACTCCGCGGCGCGTAACGTTGGCAATCAGCGTCTGAACAACTTCCACAACTCTTCGCAGTTCATGAACCATTCATTCGGCGGAGGGGGCGGTGGACTTCATCGACGCTGACCCGAATCCCGCGAGGCTACAAATCTCGGCTGGCCCTGCACCCGGTTTTGCTGGTAAAAAAACCGGCTTCAGCTTCCCTGCCCTGCTTTGTCCTTCGGAGTCTTTTCCATGAACCAATGGCCAGATACGCGCATTCTTGACCTGCTCGGCATCGAATTGCCGATCATCCAGGGCCCGATGGCCGGTGCCACCAACTCGTCGATGGTCATTGCCGTGTGCAACGCGGGCGGTTTGGGATCAATGCCGGCAGCGATGTTGAGCATCGAGCAATTGCGCGAAGAACTGAAGGCCATCCGCCAGGGCACTGACAAACCTTTCAACGTCAACTTCTTCTGCCACCAGCCACCGGCCGCCGATGAACAGCGGGCGCGGGACTGGAAGAATCTGCTGGAGCCCTACTACCGCGAACTGGGTGCCGACTTCGATGCGCCGACGCCGGTATCCAACCGAGCACCATTTGATGTGGCGGCTTGCGAAGTGCTGGAAGAGTTTCGCCCTGAGGTGGTGAGTTTCCACTTCGGCCTGCCGGAAAAGTCCCTGCTGAACCGGGTCAAGGCCACCGGTGCGAAAATCCTGTCTTCGGCAACCAACGTCGATGAAGCCATCTGGCTGGAACAGAACGGTTGCGATGCAATCATCGCCATGGGCTACGAAGCCGGAGGCCATCGGGGCATGTTCCTCAGCGATGACCTGAGCAGCCAGGTCGGAACCTTTGCCCTCGTTCCGCAAATCGTCGACGCGGTCAAAGTGCCGGTGATTGCTGCCGGTGCGATCGCCGATGCGCGAGGCGTTGCAGCGGCGTTCATGCTCGGAGCATCTGCTGCTCAGGTCGGAACGGCTTATCTGTTTACACCAGAGGCCAAAGTCAGTGCCTCTCATCACAAGGCGCTGCGCACGGCGAAAGACAGTGAGACCGCTATCACCAACCTGTTCACCGGACGTCCGGCACGGGGAATTCTGAATCGAGTGATGCGTGAAGTGGGGCCAATGTCGGACAAAGCGCCGGCGTTTCCCTTGGCCGGCGGTGCCCTGATGCCATTGCGCGCCAAGGATGAGGCTGACTTCAGCAATCTCTGGGCCGGTCAGGCGTTTACGTTGGGCAAGGAGTTGAGCAGTGCTGAATTGACTCGCCAACTCGCCGAAGGAGCGCTCGCGAAACTGGCTCGGTAAAAGCACGGCAGACTGAGGGATTTCATGCCCTCACCTGCCCGCCTGAAACCAGCACTTTCCGTTTAGAGGCATTTCGCTATATATTCAGCTATATAGCGATTCACCCCCTCGCATCGGCGCAGTCTACCCCTCCAACAATAACTGCCCACTGCACTTGCCAACAACGGAGCTGTTCATGACCATTCGTGCCTCACGTTTTGCCCCTGCCCTGCTCGCGGTATTCGCCATCGGCGCCGCTCAGGCCGACGAAGTGCAAGTCGCCGTCGCGGCCAACTTCACTGCACCGATCCAGGCGATCGCCGCCGATTTCGAAAAAGACACCGGGCACAAACTGGTCGCGGCCTATGGCGCCACCGGACAGTTCTACACCCAGATCAAGAACGGCGCGCCGTTCGAAGTGTTCCTCTCGGCTGACGACACCACCCCTGAGAAACTGGAAAAAGAAGGTGACACCGTCAAGGGCTCGCGCTTCACCTACGCCATCGGCACGCTGGCGCTATGGTCGGCCAAAGAAGGTTACGTCGACGCCAAAGGCGACGTTCTGAAGAAAAACGAATACCAACACCTGTCCATCGCCAACCCGAAAGCTGCGCCTTACGGCCTGGCTGCCACCCAGGTGCTGGAAAAGCTGAAATTGACTGATGCAACCAAAGCCAAAATCGTCGAAGGCCAGAACATCACTCAGGCTTATCAGTTCGTGTCCACCGGCAACGCTGAACTGGGCTTCGTTGCTCTCTCGCAGATCTACAAGGACGGCAAGGTCAGCAGCGGCTCGGCGTGGATCGTTCCGGCGAGCATGCACGACCCGATCAAACAGGACGCCGTCATCCTGAACAAAGGCAAAGACAACGCCGCTGCCAAGGCGCTGGTTGAATACCTCAAAGGCCCAAAAGCCGCTGCGGTGATCAAGTCCTACGGTTATCAGCTGTAAATGTCGCTGACGAGTGCCGATTTCGCGGCGATCTGGCTGACCCTGAAACTGGCGTCCCTGACCACCGCGATCCTGCTGGTCATAGGCACTCCGATTGCCCTGTGGCTGTCGCGCAGCCAATCCTGGTTGCGCGGCCCTATCGGGGCAATTGTCGCCCTGCCTCTGGTACTGCCGCCGACCGTCATCGGTTTTTATCTGTTGCTCGCGCTCGGGCCCAATGGCTTTCTTGGGCATTTCACCCAGTGGCTGGGGCTCGGCACACTGACGTTCAGTTTCACCGGACTGGTCATCGGCTCGGTGCTCTATTCCATGCCCTTTGTGGTGCAGCCGTTGCAAAACGCTTTTTCCGCCATCGGCACTCGCCCCCTGGAAGTGGCGGCCACCTTGCGCGCCAATCCCTGGGACACTTTTTTCAGCGTCATCCTGCCGCTCGCACGTCCCGGTTTCATTACGGCGGCGATCCTGGGCTTCGCCCATACCGTCGGCGAATTCGGCGTTGTACTGATGATCGGCGGCAATATTCCCGACAAGACCCGGGTGGTCTCGGTACAAATCTACGACCACGTCGAAGCCATGGAATACTCACAAGCACATTGGCTCGCCGGTGCGATGCTGGTGTTTTCGTTTCTGGTGTTGCTGGCGCTCTATTCCAGCCGCAAGTCGCGCGCAGGCTGGAGTTGATCGATGATTGAAGCACGCTTGAAACTCGCTTACTCCGGCTTCGGCCTGGATGTTGACCTGCACCTGCCCGGTCGTGGCGTGACCGCATTGTTCGGACAATCGGGCTCAGGCAAGACCACCTGCCTGCGTTGCATTGCCGGACTGGAACGGGCTTCGTACGCCTTTGTGCAAATCAACGACGAAATTTGGCAGGACAGCGAGAAAGGCATTTTCGTCCCGCCGCACAAACGTGCGCTCGGCTATGTCTTTCAGGAAGCGAGCCTGTTTCCGCACCTCTCGGTACTGGCCAACCTGCAATTCGGCCTCAAACGGATTGCCAGGAATCAACGCCGGGTCGACATGGCACAGGCCACCGAACTGTTGGGAATCGGCCATTTACTGGAGCGTCATCCGCAGCATTTATCCGGTGGTGAACGTCAGCGTGTCGGCATCGCTCGGGCGCTCTTGACCAGTCCGAAACTGTTGCTGATGGACGAGCCGCTCGCGGCCCTCGACAGTCAGCGCAAAAGCGAAATCCTGCCTTACCTGCAACGGCTGCACGACGAACTTGATATCCCGGTTCTGTATGTCAGTCATGCCCAGGACGAAGTCGCGCGCCTGGCCGACCACCTGGTGCTGCTCGACAACGGCAAAGCGCTGGCCAGCGGTCCGATCGGCGAAACCCTCGCTCGCCTGGATCTGCCACTGGCAATGGGCGATGACGCCGGAGTGGTGATCGAGGGGCAGGTTATCTCCTACGATCACAACTACCAATTGCTCTGCCTGCAATTGCCCGACACGTTACTGAGCATTCGCGTGACCCACTCCCCCATGGAAGTCGGTCAGACGCTGCGCTGCAAAGTGCAGGCTCGCGATATCAGCCTGACCCTGCAAAACACTGAGCACAGCAGCATCCTCAATCGCCTGCCGGTCACGGTGGCCAGCGAAATGCCTGCCGACAATGCCGCTCATGTGCTGATCCGCCTTGATGCGGGCGGCACGCCTCTGCTGGCAAGAATCACCCGGTATTCGCGGGATCAGTTGGGCGTGCATGCGGGTCAACAATTGTGGGCACAGATCAAGGCTGTCGCGGTTCTGGCTTGAATCGGTCGGCACGACTGTCATGGCATGCGGTCAATCGCTGTAACAGCCTGATTGCCGCCACGGATTCCCGCCATGCCCGATACCGCGCTGACCGATGTGTTACCTTCGGACCTGCATTACGTCGATGACACCCAGCCCGGGCTCACCCGCAAAAAGCTGCGCGGCAAGTTCTGCTACTTCGACACAGCTGGTCAGCGCATCAGTGACTCTGACGAAATCAAACGCATCAATGCGCTGGCCGTGCCACCGGCCTACACCGATGTCTGGATCTGCGCAGACCCTCGCGGCCACCTGCAAGCCACCGGTCGCGATGCTCGCGGGCGCAAACAGTACCGTTATCACCCGCGCTGGCGCGAGGTCCGTGATGCCGACAAATACTCGCGACTGCGCGAGTTCGGCATCGCGCTGCCGAAGTTGCGCAAACAACTGGAAACACTGTTGGCGGCGCCAGGGTTCAGTCGCGACAAAGTCATGGCCACGGTGATCACTTTGCTCGATGCCACGCTGATCCGCGTCGGCAATACCCAATACGCGCGGGACAACCGGTCGTACGGACTGACCACCCTGCGCAGCCGACATGTCGAGGTCAACGGCAGCGCGATCCTGTTCCAGTTTCGCGGCAAAAGCGGTGTCGAACATCAGATCACGGTAAAGGACCGACGCCTGGCGCGGATCATCAAGCGCTGCCTGGAAATCCCGGGGCAGAATCTGTTCCAGTATCTGGATGAACATGGCGAGCGGCACACCGTCAGCTCTTCAGACGTCAACACCTACCTGCAAACCCTGACCGGTGCGGACTTCACCGCCAAGGACTACCGGACCTGGGCCGGCAGCGCCCTCGCCCTGGCAGTGTTGCGGGAGTTGCAATGGGAGTCGGAAACCGAAGCCAGGCGGCATGTGGTGGAGATGGTCAAGGGTGTGGCGCGGCAACTGGGCAACACGCCGGCGGTGTGCCGTAAATGTTATATCCACCCGGCCGTGGTGGAGCATTTCATGCTGGGCGCGCTGGCCGAGCTGCCACGACCTCGGGTGCGCAAGGGGCTGCGCGCCGAGGAAGTTGCACTGGCCATGTTCCTGGAACGGATGACCACCCTGACCTGAGCGTCTGCAACCGACGAACTGACCTGCCTATTTTTTGCACGATTTGTCAGGGCTTCTATAGTTGATCTGACACGAATCAACTGCGGTGACGCCATGGAAGACATATTCGTCGTGAAGCGTTGCAACAAGATCATCATTCACGGTCGCCGCGCTGGAGAAAGTCTCCATGAACCTGCCGAAGCCACTGGCTGGTATCGCATCAATGACACGCGTACCGGCGGCTTCATCGGGGATGGCTACGATCTGGAAGAGGACGCCCGGCGAGAATGCCTGCGGCTTAACGCCGCCAGCTCGCGGGTGACGGTCAGCGAGTCTTCGGGCTGATAGCTGTCATTTACGGGTCTATACTCAAACCAGCTGAAGGAGCAGCGCCCCAACGGCAGAGAGCTCGCGCTTCGCGGGCTTTTTGCTGCCACAGAGCGGTTTGTTGAACGGAGGTGTTCCATGTCCGAAAGAGAGTCCATCACCACTCTCCTCACCTTGCTCGATGCCCGGGAGGCACGCCTCGCCGCGGCCTGCAAAGAGATCGCCGACTGGGTCGATCATCAAGGCGGGCACCCGACCGCCCTGCGCATTCGCGATCGTTTGAACGACATCGAAAAGGATGCTCCGCTGATTCGCAGCACCCTGTCGTCGCTCAAACCCGTAGATCGGCCGCTGCCACGTTTCAGGTGATCCGCTGATTGGCGCAATGCTGCAAAAAAGAACGTCCTTGGTGCTGAGAGGTCAAACCTCTACACGTCACCAAGGAGGCGTCTCATGGTCATTCACTTCAAAGTCGACGGGCATCTGGCCTGTGGTCACAAGGGTAACAACCTCAGTGCCAGCCCCGAGCTCAATCGCGTCAAATGCCGCAGCTGCCGCAACACAGATGCTTATAAAAACGCACGCAAAGACCAACGTAATGCTGCGCGCCGGCTCTCTCGCCATGCAAAAGCAACGCACCATGCATCCAGTTGGCGCTCGGAGTGGATCGAGCGACTGACCGCGATGGCTGGCCTTCAGCGCTTGCCGAGAGGATTTGCCGGGCAGGCGTTTGTCTGAGCACGAAAAAATGGGCCGGTTCAGTCGGCCCTTTTCAGTAAGTGACAACAAACTACCCCAGCAGTGAGAAACTAGAGAAGTCAGCGGGCTGAAGTGATTGCGCGGACTCAGTGAGATATGAGTCATATGGTCGCCGAGCGCGCGGAGCTGATATTTCATCCGGGCCTGGTACGGCAGTTCGGCATAAGTCCGCAACTGCTCGACTTCCCAGACCAAGCGCCCCCAAAAAAAATCAGCCTTTGAAATCTTGGAAAAAGAAGAGGTCAAGGTCAGACTTACTCAGCTTTCGTGTCTTTATATACTTTCATCGCATATGCACCACCCGCCAGTGTTGCTCCCAAACCGACTAACGACCCACCTATCAGCTCGGCAATATTTAGTTCAACACTAATATCAACAGAGTCTGCAAGCAACACTCTATAAATAGCAGAACACAAAAGCAGAAGAACAATAATAGCAGGCAATAAATACAAAAATGCCAAAAACCTATCCTCAGGAGTCAAACTCCACCAGCCTGCCCAATTTAATTTATATTTTCCGGAAGCCTTAGCAGTAGAATCCAAATCCAGCAGTTTTTTAAGACTTTCATCTATGCTATCAAGCCTACCCTCAACATTAGCCAACCTGTTCTCCTGCAATAATACTTTTTCTGAATCCCTTCGACACCCTTCAGCCACTTCCTCCTCGGCCACCCCGCCTTGAATGCGGACAACTTCCAACTTAAGCTTTTCTTTCAGGCAATCCACCACCAAAGAAAGCTCTTTATAGTTTTCATTGTATTTACTCTCCAGAAGGGTGTACCTGACATGGTCCCGCCCATCACGCTTAAGCAAGTCCACCTCAATCTTAAGGCGCGCCAACGACACTACTTTCTCATTTAGACTAACTTCTTCATCCATTTCACACTCCAGTAATTGATCCAACTCAATGATTCTAGACCACGCCAGCGCCTCAACAGACATTTATAAGATAAATTCTTCGGCAAACGCCCACTGAAGTGCAGCCTACCTTTCAAAATCAACCGCCGCATCGATAAAGACGAAGACATCTTAATAAATCATCCCCGATCTGCATTGTGCAACATTGCCTCCCCTGGGTAGACGTCCGCGCTCTGCCAATCCAGCCAAATCAAGCCATTCCAGACCAGCTAATCCGAACAACTGGATAAGGCCTTTAGCAAAATCAGTAATAACTCCTATAGCAACTATGTCCAGCACCGCTCTGCCGCCCAGTCTATAGATTCAATGCAAGTGTTATTTTTGCAAGCGAGATTTCTCAAGCCTGCCTGTCAACAGTTGCACATTTTTTGGGGGCTTTTCCTGGCCTTTAAATAATCTGACGCTGTGCCTCGAGAGTCGGGGAGTCAGAAAAGCGGTACAGACCTGTCCCAATCATCTTGATAAGGAAAGTCCTATGGCCCGTGCACCAAGATCCAAGTCGTCCACCCCGAAAAAAACACAGAACACGTCTAAACCGCTCTGCCAAAATCTACCCCGAACTGCGCGACAACTTTCCCCCTCCGTGACTGTAGACCCGCGCAGGAAAGCTGCCATTCTGGCGACATTCACCAAATGGGCTAACGGAACGGTTCTTCACTATTGTTTTTTTAACAAAGGATCTCGCTATGCGGTTCCGAAAGCTCAGGCGGATGCGATACGTGATGCATTCAAGACTTGGAAAGCGGTCGGCATAGGTCTTGAGTTCATGGAGGTTGGTCAACTGAGTGAAGCCGAAGTCCGAATTGGCTATTCGACCGCCGACGGGGTTTCTGCCTCTGCAGTCGGTCGCGACCTCCTGAATGTGCCGCTCACCGAGCCAACAACTGTGTATGGATGGGACCTCACAACACCCTACGGACGTGGAACCGCACTTCATGAGCTCGGGCATGTGCTCGGCATGGAACATGAACATCAAAACCCTTTTGCGGGAATCAAATGGCATGAGCAGGCGGTTTATGACTCATTAGGAGGCCCTCCAAACAATTGGGACCGTGCAACTACGTATCACAACATATTGGAAAAATTGACGCCGCAGCAAGTCAATGGTTCAACGTGGGACCCTGACTCAATCATGGAGTACGAGTTCGATTCAGGTCTAATCGACGAACCGCAACAATACGACATCAGCGGGCTTACTCCTCCGGGCGTGCTTTCGAATGGAGATAAGGAGTGGACTCGCAAGTGGTACCCACCATTGACGGGAAAACTGAAACAACTTGCCCATGCAGAGCCAGTAACCGTTGCGCTCGCCGCCGGAAAACAGATTGACTACACCATCGAACCTACAGAATCCAGAAGTTACCGTATCGAAACGAAGGGCGCCTCCGATTCGCTGCTTGTTTTGTTCGAAGAAATTAAAGGAGACCCACGATACTTAGCGGGAGACGATGATAGCGGCGAGGATCGAAACTCAACAATCACCTACAAACTCTTCAAAGGGCGAAAATACATTGTTAGAGTTCGCCTGTATTACCCTGGACTATCGGGAAAATTGACGCTGATGTATCTTTAAAGATATTCCATCGGGCCAAAAGTACCGTCCTTGATGCTTACAACGAACGGCGAACCAGATGCGGATAAGTGCAATAGATTCGCAGTCAAGCAGAGATCGAGGATGGTACTCATGATGCCGACTCTCCAAAACCATAGAAACTGTTGCGATTGCGGACATAACTGTCGAAGTGCGCTCTGGACTCTAGCCAGTAAGCCCTCATCGGCTCCAAGTTCCCACTTAAAGAAGCGACAGCCGCGGATACCGCCGCCGCGCCCTGCTGAAGCGCTGTCGTGATGCCACTTGAGGAAAGCGGGTCCACCGTCTGCAACGCATCACCGCAAGCTAACCAGTATGTCCCACCGGGGACGTCCAGCAGGGATGTGGACGCATTGGCCGCGCTTACGCCCGAGGCAAGCCACATGTCCTCATCTGACATCAGCGAGCGGATCTGGTAAGGAACTCGCTCCATGATTTTAGCCTCGGTCACCCGACCTGCAAGGCGGCCGTTGGTGTAGAAACACACATGTGCCTGGCCGGGTGAATCCGAGACAGCGAATACCCAACCATCCGCGACTGAAAACGTATGGACAACTCCCTCGGGCAAGCCATGAACCGGCCCCCTCACGCCGTAGGCGACAAGGTGGTCGAACGTCCGACGGCCGACACCTAATTTGCGCGCAAGCACTGCTGCTCGACCCGATGCATCGATCGCGAAACTGGCGTCAAGCACGAGCTCTTGCACTGGTCCGGTGAACTGAAGTTGCAGCCCCTGTCTCGTCGGGAGTACGCGATACAGTTCGTCGGCCTCGACGAAGGTAACCCCCTCTTCCGTCGCGCAAGCCCGCAACGCCCGCAACAGCTGCACCCTGCCCAGCATTATGTTTTTCGGAATACCGGGAGGGGGCGCACGACTCAGCATGGGAGACTCACCCCAGCGTGAGATGTACTCGCGAACTGGCGGTAGCTGGAGCTGACGGGCGTCGAGGCCGCAGTCGTGCAGTGCCCGCACGCCCTCCAGACTCAGGCACTCTGGCGCATCAAAGGCTCGTTCCCGGCCGGCTACAACAGTCACTGCAACGCCCAAATGGCGTGCCCGCAGTGCGGCCGAGAGTCCCGCAAAACCCGCCCCGACAATCAGTAGCATAGGACCATCAGTGCACGGCACCCATGCCGTGGGTGTGTATGTACAACCTCGGCCCCAGAGTCTTGAGCGGCGCAGCCACTTTGCCCAGAGCCCCTTCGTCAGGGATGGGACAGCCCGCAATCACCCACTCAATCACGATCTGTCGGCCGATGCGATTGTTAATGCGGGGGAAGCGGCGGTCGAGCGCCTTACCCATCGGCTTGTCGCCTCGAAGCATGTCCGCAACGAGTGGGCTAGCCGACGGGTCACCCGGGATGACCCACGTACCGACGAGCTTGCGCATCAGCTCCCGCATATCGTCGCCTTCGAAGAGTTTTGCGATGCTCGGACTACCATTCCCATCCGCGAGGTAGCGCGTATGTGCATGAACGCCTTCAGCGATCGACTTCATCTCGTATAGCAGGGCCTCCATCGCTTCGCCTTTTTCGAAGTAGCGTTTGGCGGTCCGTGTATCCCCTTCCCGCCCCAACCATTCAATCCAGTCGCGCCAGATTGCGAGATCTTCGACATTGAAAACCTGGTACATCGGCCCATTAAATGTGGTGAGGTGCTGCAGAAACTGGCTGGCGTCCGGCTGCCCCGCCACGAGCCATTTCGACTGAGCGAGCACGCTGCGAAACAGCTCCGGATCGTCGAAAAGGTCATTGATCCGGTATTGGCCGATACGATGCTGCATGTGGTTCTGTGAACCATAGGTCGCTTTGCGCATGATCATCTCGTCAAGTCGCGCAGCCGCGCTCCCCGTTCGGCGACGAGAGACGCCAAGGTCATCGCCGAACATGTCATTTCCGGCTACAGCAAATGCCACGTATCCGCGCCAGATGCGTTTCCATTGTGCCTGAACGGCCGCATCGCCGCCGTCGTGGCTAACATCGTCGAGGTAAAGCATGACTGCGTCCCGGGCCTTGGCACCGTGACCGTTGGAGGCATTGTCGATACCCACGTGCATCTGCCAGAAGTGACTGTCGATGCCCAGATAGTCACGCCGCTTGATACTCGGTACTAAGCTAAGCACCTCCCACTCCAGAAACAGCGTCATACCCAGTAGCTCGGGCAGGAAGCGATCGGCATGCTGGGAGATGGCCAGTTGGAACACCGCCCCCGCGAACATGGATTCGTGGAACTGCGGGTCATTCGCATATTCGCGAGCAGCTAAGGGGTAGGTTTCGATACCGACGCTTCGCATTAGGCTCGTGTAGAGATTGCCATGGTGCAAGGCGGGGTTGCCATTACCGATCTCGTCGCTCCAGACTTCGAACAGGAGTGCGCGAACCTTGTCCCCTGCCCCCGCAGCGGAAATATTGCGCAACCACACACCGTCGCTCTGATTGAACGGCCCCCTGTCCCGAAGTACCTGAAGTTCCGTATCGCGGTTTTGCGTGCGAGCCAGCCAGTAGATATCAGTGTTCTGTGCCCGAAACCGCATTATCTCGTATACCTCGTCCAGCTTCGCCTGGAACGTCTCCTTACTGTACTCAACGAATGTCTCCGGGTGGCTCTCGTCCAAGATACCCGTCTGATCGATAACAGATTGCGCGTAGTCGAGGAACTTGTTCGCCATGTCCAGCGCGCTGGAGACGAAATCCTGATGATTGTGGATGTTCATCAGCCAGTAAAAGCAGTCTCGCAAGCTCGCACCATGAAATTTATCGCGCCCCGTTTCTACGTGCACCACTAACGAGCTGCCATCACGCAAGACCTGGTGACGCTTTTCAACAAAGCCGAGGTCCTTCCACGCCGTCACCATTGCATTGTCGCCGTTGGTTCCAGTGTGGGTGAGATACATGGCATCAAATACCGCGTCCCTGAACTCCACCAGGGCATACTGCCAATATTCGAGACTGTCGCGAAGCACCTCGCCTCGTTGCCGCTTATCGACTTCATCTGTGGACCAGGGAAAGCTATTCAGTGTCTGCCTGAAGGACACGGCGGTCGCAGGGCTTGTGGTCGAGTCACCGCATTCACTGCGCACTGCACAAGTCTTGAAATAGTCCTGCAGGCTGCCCTGTGCATATTCGGAGTACGACTGCACAATCGCTTGCAGGCTCGCAGCGACTTTATTCTTTGTACTCTGCGCTGCGTCACTCCACACGGCGTGAAGGTCCGCAAGCGAATCGATTGCATAGGCGCGCACGAGTACAGGGTGATCCTTGCGGATATCCTTGATCGTCAGAACCGCCTCCGGCTGCGGTAGCCGAGGCAAAAAGCATCTACCTGCAAATCGGTCGCAGGCTTCCTGCAACAAGTACATTTGCCGCCACGGATTGACCCCATCTTCGAGGGTAGCACCGCTGAGAATCGCTTTCGCCCAGATCGTTGCGACCTTGTCCAAGTAACTAAAGCAGCTCTCGCCTTCCTTGGGTTCCGGAAGCATTTGTGAGAGTAGGAACGCACCGGGTGGCCGAGGTTGCGACGTGCCGACGCCACGATCCCACCGTTGGCGCTCACCAAGCATTCTCTCCAGCGCACTCGCAAGGTCGGCCGTATCAGCACGCGTAAACTCCTGGAATACTTTTTTGAAAGTATCCTCATGGATTACGTCGTCTGGTCGTTGCGCTGGCCACCAGTTTTGCTGACATTCAAAAAAATCCGCCTGCCATGGCAGCGCCATATATTTGCTGATGTCTCCCGCTTCGAGCACGCGGTCATCGAATCGGAAAGCCTCACAGTAGAGCCGGCTTTCGCGAACAATCGAGGTGATCTCGATACCGGGAAAGAAGGCGCCCCCGCAGCAGCCTTCGAGCACAGCCCTAGTCAGTAGCTCCGGTTCTGAATCATCGGGAAGACAGTTGCCCTCCTCGTCTTGCGATTCGTCCTTGCAGATGTAGACAGCTGCCGTACCTTCAGCTGTGGTGGTAGCGTGCCCGGCGGCCCATGCCTGCAGACGCCTCGTCTGCAAATAGGTCAGGGAAAGCCACGTTCCCGACTCACCATCGCTGCGCGTTCCTTCGTCGCCGGACAGGGGCGGCATATAGAGGCTGGTGGCCATACGGGCAGCAGCCTCCATCTCTTCGTCGCTGGGTATGTGGATGCCTGGGCGACGATAAGAAGGCTTGCGCAACACCTTCATCACCGCTTCACCAATCATCGAGAGCCCTTTACCGGACGTTGCCTTCTCGAATTGCTCGAAGTCGTATGACTCACCGCGAAGGATGTCGCCAGGCCGGCCCTGACCGTGCCCCCTAAGCCCGAGCTTGCTTACCCACCGGTATCCCCCCATGCGGTCAAATATCGGCCATACATCCTTTCGAAGATCAGGCCGGTCCGGGTCCCGCAAGCGTGGGGTGGTCTTGTTGCACAGCCTGGGGTGGTCGTGTGCCACTTCCTCCATCACGTCGAACAACGTCACCAAGTCGCGAGTGTCTGGCGCGAAATCAGGCGGAGTGACAACTACCCAACTTGCGCCCTGAACCTCCACCGAATGGCGCGCCCCATCTTCTGCGCAAAGCACCACTTTGGCCCTGACAGGCCCGTCCGCGGTATCGTCGTGCCAGGAATCATTGTTCGCATAGTGAGTAATCCAGGCCTCGTAGGGATCGTCAAGAGCCCTGCCGTGTGCATCAACCGGTGCGGAAACACCGTGACCGCCCATTACAACGAGGCACCCCTGCTCATCTGTAGCAAGTTCTCCAAGATAAACATCGTGATTGTGGCGGAACTTGCCGATGAAACTCAGGTTCTGCTTGTCGGGCTGATGTCGCCGGTTACTGCCACAAACAGAACGCTCCGGACTATGAATTTCGAACTCTTTGGCGTGCGCCATACTGGCCACCCACTTGCGCCCACAAGGTCCTCCCTCGACGAGCGCCATTAATCCCGACCCGGAGTCGTCGTCGCCATCAAGTTCGCAGTTGCGCAGCCTTAGCTTGCGACCCAAGTTATTCTCTGGCCATCCGACAGCCTCGAAGGCCGAAAGCGCACCGTGAGCTCCCGAGAAGTTGAACCACGCCGCCTTCTTGTTGGCGAGCTCGACGCTCCAGGTGATTTCCACACCTTCGCCGCACAGCTCCCCCAGCGACCGTCCCGCACTGTCGAAGGCATAGACATGAAACTTCGCGGCTTGCCGGCGTATGGCTCCAGACGCGTCCTTATAACTGAAAGGTGTACCTGAAGGCATACCAAAAATATGGGGCTCGCCACCAGGTTTCTCCGGAGCAATGAAAACGCCGTCGGCGGCCATGCTGTTGCCTACGCGCGCGATGCCCACAGGGGGATAGATCTTGCAGTACGCGATTTGATCGTGAAGGATTGGCATAAAACCTCCATCATGAACGAGATGACAGCAGCTACGGCAGAGCGTTGCTGGACGGATGATGTGGTGAGTTCGACACTGTAGGCATCGGGGTCAGTACAAACATCGACCAGACTATTCCGGTGCCTTTATCGGGATTCAATGGCGCCATGTCGGCACACAATCTGTTAAATGGCAGCTGGAACTCATCCCCAACGGCAGAGAATGCAAGGTGATCAATTAGGATACGAACTCCCTCAGGATCGTCGGGCGCCGCGCAAAAGTGACTGCGGATAGGCCAAGGCTGATGTCGCCTCTGCCGATAATCTGCATATCGCTCCATTCGCGCGGCGTAGAAAAGCCGAACGGGTCGCGCTATCAGTCGACAGGACGCTCCAGATTGCCGACGCGGGGAGGCAAACTGCTGGGCCCCAAGCAAATTCAACAGAGAAACTGCGCACGCATTCGCCAGCGCCACCAAAGCGATAAAACGTGATGTCCTTTTCATGCCTCCACCTTTTATCGCACACCGTGTGATCTTCCTGATTGCAGGCTAGTTAGCTGTCTGTAGCGTAGTCTGTCATGAACCAATCCAACTGATATTTGATTCAGGCCCTGCATCCATGTAGAAGACAGTAGTACACCTGTAAACATTTTTCCTTTTCGAGATCAGACACTCGATTCCGCTGAGCAAAACTTTCCAGGCGTAGCAAGCAACCTTACGACCAGGAGCCACTCCATCACCTAATCTGCCATGAGTGTTCGTGATGCACGAGCGCGGTGTGCTCTGCGCTCGCACTATAGAAGATACCCCCCTTGTTACAAGTGAGCCCTGACGTCAAAAGCAAGACCAACTGGCAGCAATGCACTTCCACCACTGCAATTGGCACGAACTCCAGACGCTTCTTCAGGTGGCCGTTGAATGGCTTGCGAGCAACTCCCCATTCCACGTGGCGTGGCTAATTAGAGTTCCGCAGGGGAAGACGGAGGCCAAGCGAAATATCGAAGCCAGGGGCGAACTGGCAGCATCATGCAGACCAAGGATCAATTTAGGAATATTACTGCAGTAGTAACCGAGTCGTACGTTCGGAATCGCCGGAGTAAAGAGATCATGCCCACGAAGTGAATTGCGGACCAATGTCAAAATTGCGACCCAGAAACAAACAAGGGTTTGCATCAGCTTTCGCCCGCAAACCCTTGATTCAAGATGGTGCCCGAAGCCGGAATCGAACCGGCACGCCCTTACGAGCGGGGGATTTTAAGTCCCATGCGTCTACCAGTTTCGCCATTCGGGCGGTAGCGCGGTACTGCATTGCCCTGATGCCGGTTCACAATCCTGACAGATTGCTGCCCGTACAGCAGAGGGGGAAATATATACATCACTCCCCCGTGAAGCAAGTTGGCAAAGGCCGTTTTAAAGACTAAATCTTTCAGCACGATGCAATAAAAAAAGCTCCGTAAATCATGGATCTACGGAGCTTATTTATAGTGGAGGCCGAGGTCGGAATCGAACCGGCGTAGGTGGATTTGCAATCCACTGCATAACCATTTTGCTACTCGGCCTCAAAAACATTTGCTGTCAGTAGCGCAACAACAAACGCTGTAAAACTTGGAGCGGGAAACGAGACTCGAACTCGCGACCCCGACCTTGGCAAGGTCGTGCTCTACCAACTGAGCTATTCCCGCTTGGTGTGGCGCATTCTATAGAAATCAGAAGCGCCGTCAACCCCTTGATTCAAAAAAGTTTTATTTCTTTTCAACATCGGTCTTCAGATGCGGCCAGGCAGCCCGAAGGTATTGAACCATCGACCACAAGGTCAGGCCTGCAGAAACCATCAGCAACGTGTAACCGATGAAAACCCAGAAGCTGAAAACCTTGGGGTTGGCCAGAAGGATCACCAGTGCAAGCATTTGCGCAGCGGTTTTCCATTTGCCCAGGTTCGATACAGCCACATGAGCCCGCGCACCAAGTTCGGCCATCCACTCACGTAACGCCGAAACGACGATCTCGCGACCGATGATGACGGCCGCCGGCAACGTGAGCCACAGGTTGCCGTGTTCCTGCACCAGCAACACCAGTGCAACAGCAACCATCAGTTTGTCAGCGACAGGATCCAGAAACGCTCCAAACGGAGTGCTTTGCTCCAGGCGTCGCGCCAGATAACCATCCAGCCAGTCCGTTGCCGCTGCGAAGGCAAAGACCGAACTTGAGGCCAGATAACTCCACTGGTAAGGCAGATAGAACAGCAAAATGAAGATCGGGATGAGCAGGACACGGAGAACGGTAATCAGATTAGGGATATTCATCGGCACAACTGGCTACGAGGTGAATGGGCATTCTACTCACTATGCAGGTTTGCATAAATCGACTCTGCTAGCTTTTTGCTGATCCCCGGCGCTTTGGCGATCTCTTCGATGCTTGCACGAGACAGCTCCTGCAATCCACCAAAATGTTTCAACAAGTCCCTGCGCCGAGTCGGCCCCACGCCTGCCACGCCTTCCAGCGTCGACGTACGACGGGTTTTGCCACGGCGCGCACGGTGTCCAGTGATCGCAAAGCGGTGAGCTTCGTCACGAATCTGCTGAATCAGGTGCAACGCCGGAGAGTCGCCACGCAACGTGAATTCGTGCGCGGCATCATTCAGATACAAAGTCTCGAACCCAGCCTTGCGCGTCGCACCTTTCGCTACACCCAGCAGGATCAGGTCCGGCACGGCCAGTTCGTTGAGCACATCGCGCGCCATCGACAACTGCCCTTTGCCGCCGTCCACCAACAGAATGTCCGGCAACTTGCCCTCACCGTCCTTCAGCTTGCTGAAGCGCCGGGTCAACGCCTGGTGCATGGCGGCATAATCATCACCCGCCGTCACGCCTTCGATGTTGTATCGGCGGTAATCCGATTTGATTGCCCCTTCCGGCCCGAACACTACACAGGACGCAACGGTTGCCTCGCCGCTGGAATGACTGATGTCGTAGCACTCCAGACGCTGTGGTGGCTCGTCCAGTTTCAGCACCTCGGCCAATGCCTCGAAACGGGCCGCAACGTGCTGACGATTGGCCAGCCTCGCGCCCAGCGCCTGTTCGGCGTTGGTCACGGCCAATTGCTGCCAGCGCGCCCTTGTACCGCGAACCCGATGACTGATGGACAGTTCGCGACCGCGCAGCTCCTGGATCGCTTCGATCAATGTGGGAAAGTCTTCATGAACGACATTGACGATCAGTTCACTTGGCAAATCCCGCTCGGGGCTGCTGATGAAATACTGGCCAAGAAACGCAGCCATGACTTCGGCAACGTCTTCCTCGATCCCGACCTGCGGGAAAAAGTTCTTGCTGCCCAGAACCCGCCC